>JBDHHP010000292.1:0-4377 GCA_039589275.1 Gemmatimonadota bacterium
CAGCCTAACCCGCATTGTAGAACTGGTGACACGCCATTGGGAAGCCTACGACGAAAGCAAGAGGGCACAGCTCGCAGAGGCGCTGCTGCCACTCTTGGATAACCTGCTCGAGTCCAGGAAAACGGTCACGGGCGATCTTCGAAGTTTGTGCGAAGGCCTGGTGGCCGGCTGGATCTTCAGGCAGCCGTAGACTGACAAACCCGTGACCTTGGGACGCCTGCCGTGGGTTTCGGCGCTGGCTCTTCTCTGCGCGCTTGCCGCAGGAGTCTGGGCCGCCCGATCAGGGTTTCCGTGGTCCGAGGCGGCCGGTCTCGGGCTCACGAATCTCGGTTACTTCCTAGCCGTCGCGGGACTGGCGACAGGACACTTCGGCATCTTGGGATTCAGGAGGCGTTGGCTGGTCATTCTCAGCGCGGCGGTAGCCTGGCTTGCAGGCATGATCCTGGTCAACTTGCACCAGTCTCTTGAGTGACAAGTACCTAGCGGGTCACAGCGAAATGCCACATTCGGCGATCTGGCCGGTACCTCAGGCAACTGCTCGCGGCAACTGACCGAAGCGTGACAACAATGGGAGACGTGGTTCTTGGGATTGTCCTTGGTGGCATCGCGATCTGGGCGATTGTCCACTCGGTACAACGGAAGAAGAAGTAGCACGTGACCAGGTTGCAGATCGCGATTGTGAACTAGTCCCGAGGCTGCCGGACGAGATTGCGCGTCAGTATCATCGCGCTCAAATCAATACTGGAATCGCACCTCGATGGAGGGCAGGATGAACATCTACGTAGGCAATCTGTCACGCGATGCGGTGGACGAGGACTTGCGACCGGCTTTCGAGGTGTTTGGGCAGGTTGCATCAGTCAATGTCATAATGAACAAGTTCACTGATGTATCGAGAGGATTCGGTTTTGTGGAGATGCCGACCGAGACTGAAGCGCAGGCCGCTATCAAGGGCCTCAATGGCAAGGAGTTCATGGGACAAACGCTCAACGTCGATGAGGCTCGCCCTCGGCCTGAAGATAGCCGAGGCGGAGGAAAATGAGGCAATTCACGGCGCTACTAGTTACCCGTAATCGAGGTGGTCGCGAGCTCGAAGGCGAGGCAGCGGCCCTGACACGGTCACGATCCCGAATCGTTGACGACGACCCATAACCAGCAAGTGCTCTGTGGCAAGATCCTCCTCATCCAGACACAAGAGCCACTCGGGTGGCTCCGGCCAAGAAGCGGCTCCGTCGATCATCGCCCGCGACCTGCGAGTGGAGGGTGGGCTGAGCAGCAGCGGCGTCATCCGAATCGAGGGTACCGTGGTTGGGACAGTCAGGGCGGAGCGGCAGGTGCTTGTGGTCAAGGGAGGAACTGTGGAGGGCGACATCTATGCACCAGAGGTGATCCTGGACGGTGAGGTCAGAGGGTCGATTCTGGCCGAGGGGCGCGTAGAGGTGCAGGTGTCAGCGGTGATTCACGGCAATATCACGACACCGCGGCTTGGGATGGCTGAGGGAGCCGCGGTCTGTGGACATATCCATATGGGAAACCGAAAGCTGCTCCCGGACCCCGCGGAGAAGGGCTCACCGGCTTAATGCCTCAGGAGGCAACGCCTCTTCGAGCAACTCATCGATCGCCGCAGCCAAATCCGCTGCGGCGTCTCGGTCGGCACGCTGAAAGTTGAGACGAATCGTGCCGGCCTTGGTGCGCGGAACACCTTCAAGGAGATTGATGTCGTTTACCTGTAACATCAGATTGGCCCCAAAGACGCCCCGTTTAAACCGCGCCAAGGTGACCCCTGAGAGCGGGATGATCATGTTCTTGACACCGGGACGCGACGCGCCGAAGAACGCAGCGACCTTGTCCAACGCTGTCTCCTTCTTCTCGTATTGGATCACGAGGTCGGCACCTTCGAGGTGTACTAGGCCCTCCCATTCCGCCCCTTCCGGACTGTGGAACTTGAAGGCGACGAGCGGCGAGACCGTCGCCGGCGCGGGCGCGAGCTCCTCGACCGGTACGGGGCTGACCGCATCGGCCGGGTCGAAGTTGTCGTCCATGACCTCGAACAAGAGCGAGCATTCGGCATCCCCGGCGTATTCAGGTCCTATCACCACCTGCCCACCGGGCCACGAGTCCGCCAGACCACTCTCGATCAACTGAGCCAATCGACGCAGATCGTCGGGGCGTCCGTGGATGCTCTCGTCATCGATCCCGGGGCGCTCCCAGAACTTGACTTGAAGATCTCCGTGCGGACCGAGCTGGAGCGGCTGGGTTTCAGGAGAGACCGCCATTGACTCGGCATGTCGCGCGATGAGTCGCGCAAATCCGAGGAGCCCGGATCGCGACCCGCACAAGCGCCAGACACGCCGGTCCAGGTCCAGCTCATGGTAGAAACCCAGACGACGCCACTCTTCACCGGTCGCCGGTGTGATATCGCGCGGAGCAGTCTTCGTCATTTCTCGCGGCCGCCCTCGGTCGAACTTCGGTTGGCGATCCCGAACGAGAGGTTCCCGGCCGGGTTTGTATAATAGGTTCTTGCGGGATTCCCGGGGAAGGCCGGTCGGTTGGTCACCGGAAACCGGGTAAGGATGATGCCGGCAACTACTCCCTCCGCTCATCGCTGGCCACGTTTCCGTCCGCCAGTACGATTGCTTGATCCGCGACCTTGCGGTCGTGCTTCAGACCCTCGGCGAGGTAGACGGTGGCCATGCCACCGCTACCGAGTTCGCGCTCGATGGTGTAGCGGTCAGCGAGGGCGGTCTTGAGGCAATTCATTAGGCCTGCCTACCTATCCAACTTCATTTCATCATCCAAGAGAAGGCCAGCACAATGGCCATCACATCATCACTGCTATATGACAGCTCCCAGTCTCCGGTTCGCGTTGCGCCGGGGTAGAAAGCCCCGTTATACACAGCTGCCTCGTTCTTCAGTTTGAGTACTAGCGTGTAGGGCGGGTCCAGCTTGTAGGGGGTGTATCTGCTGAGGTTGCGGAGTGCACGCTCCACACTAGCGCGGATCCTCTCACGCGCCACTCCCGGATGCAGACTTAGAGCGGCAGCGCCGATCCCTTCCTTCACCGCAACCGTCTCAACCTCACCAAACAGGGCCTCCGCTTGCTCGCATACGGCCCTGTCACCTGCAACAAACGCAACGGGCACGTCATAGTGGCCGGCAATCAAGGCGTTGAGTCCCGCCTCCGGCAACGATACGCCATTTACTGACACATCGGTGACGCCCCCACTCCATGTATGGTCGACCACCGCATCAGGAGTGCCGGCTTTGGCATGGTAGCCAACAAAGATCACGGCGTTGCTCGACCCGACCGTCATGTATCCGCCGGTGTCGCCTGATTCAGTCCGGGTGTTCCTCCGTGCCGATGACGTTCCCGGAGAGTACGAGCAGGTCGCACAGATCGACGCTTATCAAGAAGGTGATTGCAGTGGACGGGGGTGTCCTGACCGGGACGACATGATCGCGGAGCTCAGGAAGAAAGCTGGCGAGGTCGGGTGCAATGGGATCATCCTGGATCCAATCGATCCCGCTACACCAGAGCTGCAGCGCCGCGAGACTGCACTGCGTGTGCTCGCAATACGGTGGAAGCCAGACCCTTAATCAACAGCCCCGGGCGTCTCGCGGCACTCGGGGCCTTCCTTCCGATACCGGCTTCCCCGACACGTTCTCGTTGCCGGTCTACGCGATCTCCCTGCGGTGCGTCCCCCGGCTACATCAAGGTAGGAGTGGGTGTCCGGTTGACTCGATCGTACCCACTCCGTGAGCTTTCCTTATGTGGGACGATCGTTCCATAGGCGAGAGCGACTGGCGATGACTTGAGGCAGTGTCGTGCGTGTTAGACACCCATCCATGAAGCATCACTTCGCCAGAGTCGCGCCGCGCTATCGGCGGATGCGAGAGCTAGATGTGACAGCAGTTCGTGAGATAGCGCGGATTATCGGGCGACTCCCGAAGTCCGACCCCCGCACTGTGATCCTCGACGTGGGGTCGGGAACCGGGAGATACCTTGAGTCGGTTCTCGCGGAGTCGGCTCTGGAGATGACGCACCGATGCTGTGCTGTCCGGTACGACGCCTTGCGCGAGATGCTCGGCGGGACTTGCGCGTCGAGCGGGTTGCCCTACCGCTCAGTCAAGTCGGTGGTCGGTCTTGCAGAGTCGCTCCCATTTGCAGCCGATGCGGTTGACGCCGTCCTGGTGTTCAATGCCATCCACCACTTCGACGCTACACCGTTTATGACCGAAGTGGGTCGTGTGTTACGACCTGACGGCAAAGTGATCGTCTACACCCGTACTCCGGAGCAGAACCGCTGCACGATCTGGGGGAGGTTGTTTCCTCTCTTTGCCGACAAGGAGGACCGTCTCTTCACGGAGGCGGCCCTCACC
>JBDHHP010000293.1:0-4934 GCA_039589275.1 Gemmatimonadota bacterium
ACAGTATCGAGCCACCGCGTCTCAACGATGGACGCAAGACGCTCGAGGTCAACTTCGACACCCTCGCCGAGTATGCGAGGTTGCGCCGGGAAGGGAAGGTGTTCTTCTAATGAAAGGACTTTCGATGTTTTCCCTGAACCGTTCATAGCGATCACGCTCGGCCCGCCCGATATCGAATTGATCCTCGGTGTGTTCGAGGATTTTCAATCCCATATGAATGAAGGTGCGGGCCCGCACGAGGACCACGTTTGGTGGGATGTGGAGCGGCAGTTGATGGCCTCTCTGACGGAGCCGCGCGACGGAACAGTGTGACTACAAAGCCCCGAGCGCCGCGAGACGCCCGGGGCAACGTCAGCTGCGTTGTCTCCCTACGGCACTTGACTTGAGGTCCACCGAGTACCGTCGTAGTGAAGAACCGACCCGAACCTGCCAACTGCGAAAACGTCGGTGGCCGAACTACCCCACACAGCTTGCAGCACATCATCACGACGATCGCCGAAGGTTGCCGCCATCCAGCCCGATCCGTCATAGTGCAGAATGCTCTGGCAGGCCACTGCGAAGACGTCCGTCTCAGACGCCCCCCAGACGGCACGCAAATCCCAACAGTAGTGCGGTAGCACTCCGTCCAGTCCAAGGTCTTTTGTCCACCAATCACCACCGTAGTGGCTTATTGTCTCGCCGCCGACTGCGTACACGTTGCTCGCGCCGCTGCCCCACACACCGTACCAAGAAAACCCGCGTTCTACGTCCGCCAGGCTCCAGGCAGTGCCGTCGTAGTGCCAGATCATTGCGTTCATACCGACTGCGAACACGTCAGTGGGAGTACTGCCCCAGATGTCGAACAGGGCGCCCGGTCCGGGCGGCACCTGATGCTGGCTCCAACTGATTCCATCATAGTGCAACACCCTTCTCGACGCGCCGACTGCGAACACATCGGTGGCCGAAGCTCCCCACACGCCGAATAGTGCTCGATCCGTGGACTCCACCAAGTCCCACGCATTGCCGTCAAAGTGCAGTATCCCGCCCTCGAGTGTCACGGCATAGACGTCCCTGGCGGAGCTGCCCCAAACGCCTCGGATGCCCTGACGCGTGCCGCTGGGCATCTGAGTCCAGTTGATCCCGTCATAGTGCAGGATCCGGCCACCGGCGCCGACCACGATCACGTTAGTCGGGGACGTGCCCCATACGCCGTAGAGGTCCCAGCCCACCGTCAACGTGTCGAGGATCCACGGGTCAGCACCCTCGAGGACTACAACTCCGATCGACCCGTCCAGGTTACGGGCTGTGACCGCGACGGTAGCTGCGCCAGGCGATACACCGCTGATCCACTTGCCTGCAACGTTGCAGTTTGGATCGAGTGAAGGATGGCCGCAGAACTCGTTGAAGTAGGCGACGCTCTGATTGGATGAACTGAACTCCATTGGGAGTCTGACTCGTCGTCCACTACGGTACGCGTGGGCCTCAAAAGAAATGGCGTCGCCCACAGGAACGTCCACTCGAGCCAGCGGTTTGCTCCCGCTCGAGTATACCACGCAGGCTGGGCACCAGACGAACGGCTGGATCGCTTCGATTCTCAGCTCGTCAATCGGTAGTGGTTCCGGGACGACTTCGATACGGTCGCTCTCTCTCAGCTGCTCGAAGCGGGCAGTGAGTGTGACTTCACCGCTTTGCAGGGCCACCAACTCGACAGCGTATGTGCCGATCGGACGAACGGCGACAACTTGGCTGTCCGAGGACGTGAAACTGGGTTGGCAAGGTGTGACCACACCCCCACAAGAGCAGTCTGCTTCGGCTCGAGCTGTCTCGCCGGCCACCATGATGTGGAGTTGCGGCGCTCCGCCACCACCTGGTCCATACTCCCACTCGTCGGTCCAGGTGGTAAGGTAGAGCTTGTCCGGCGGGCACTCGAATACCGGGCCGAGGTCGATCTGGCAACCGGGGAGCAGGCCAGGTACCAGCAAGAGCGGGGTGGCCCTCAAGCATCTCACAGCTTTGGATACCCTCGACGAGCAGAACATGCCTGAGCTTGGCTTGGTAGTGTCAAACAGGCGTCAAGCGCCCGAACGCGGGTTGCCTGCGGTCCTGTCGTCGGGCGGGCGTCTACTGCGGCGTCGAAATGCGGCGTCTACAACGGCGTCTGTCTGGCGGCGGGGCCACGAAGGCCACCGGCGTACTTCAATTATTGGGCAATATCTAACTCGGCGGCGTCACCCGAGCGTCATCTGGGCCGTATTGAGACTGTGCCGACCGTACCGGTGAGATAGGCACGATTGTGCGGGCAATAAACCGGGGCCGAACTCGCGCCCGGCCCCGATGGACAAAGCCCCGAGCGCCGTTCTCTGCTCAATCGTTTGGATCAATGCCAATCAGGAGCGTGACTGGATCCCTCATGAATTCGTGTTCGCTTGGAACCGTCGGCGTTCATCACGTAGATGCCGTCCGGTCCTCGAAACGCGATTCTGGTGCCGTCGGGTGACCATGTCGGTGAGCTGTCTCCGCCGTTATCGGTCAGTCTGATCTGATCGGTGCCATCTGCGTTCATAACAAAAATGCTAGACCCGCCGCCGACTTCCCCTCGGGCGAAGGCAATCTTGCTGCCATCAGGTGACCACGCTGGCACCTCGTCTCCTCCCGGGTGATTGGTCAGATTCAGCAATCCCGTTCCGTCCTCATTTACCACGAATATCTCAAAATTCCCGTCTACCACACGGTGGAACGCGATCCGGTTACCGTCCGGTGACCAGTCGGGATTACCGGCGCCCCGGGGGTTCTCGGCCACGATCTTCAAGCCAGTGCCATCGGCATTCATTACATGAATAGTGTTCATGAAAGACGCTAAGGCGATTTGAGAGCCGTCAGGTGACCAGTCTGGGGCAAGCCGACCGCCGCCGGGGGTGCCGCCGAGGATGTGGGTTCTTTCCGTCCCGTCCGCGTTCATGACAAAGATGGAACCACCCAACAACCCTCCATGTTGAAACGCGATCTTGGTTCCGTCGGGCGACCAGTTAGGACTGGTGTTCTGTTCTCCGAGGTCGCTGTCGTTCGTCAAACGAGTAACCTCGCTGCCATCGGCATTCATCACGACAATTTGATAGACTGCGTCGTCGGACAAATCCTGAAATACGATCCTTCCTCTGAGTTCCTCTGGACCAAATGGATCGCCGCAACCTTCGAGTAAGAAATAGAGTGCAGTGATTACCAGAGTCAGGTGGTTTCTGTATCTGCCCATGAGCATCTCCTTGGACATCCCCGCTGGATGTCGCTGGAAAGCTGCCAAGAGTGCGATCAACAGCCCGACGCGGCCTGAACGAAGTAACGGCCTGCAGCGTCAGGTGGGCGTCAATGCATCATCTTAGGCGCTCGGTAGTCTTGCGGTCTCGTCGTCGGGCGGGCGTCTACTGCGGCGTCGAGCTGCGGCGTCTGAAACGGCGTCTGTCTGGCGGCGGGGCCACGAAGGCCACCGGCGTTTCCTGTCAGTTTAGTGAGGGCGACGGCCGATTATGTGGCCAGGTACACGCATCCGCAAGACAAGCCGCGTCGCTTGGCTCGGCCTTCTTTACCGGGTTGTTAACGGGTTTAGGAGGCGTAGCTGAAGCCAGGGCATGGGGGTGGTAGATTCAGGCAGTGATAGTCCGTTTACGGCACCGTTTACGCATCTTAAGCAGCACTCAGCCGCAGACTCACCAGGATCATACCCGTGACCCATGCCAGGGTCGCAGCGAGGAAGACCTGCCAACGCCTCATGAGCCCCAAGACGCCGAAGTGTCCTGTCGCCAGTCCCGCGACGGCTAGGAAGTAACCGAGATTCGTGAGCCCGAGACCGGCCGCCTCGGACCACGGAAGCCCTGATCGGGCGGCCCAGACTGCTACTGCAAGCGCGCAGAGAAGAGCCAGCGCCGAAACCCACGGCAGGCGTCCCAAGGTCACGGATTTGTCAGTCTACGGCTGCCTGAAGATCCATGCGGCCACCAAGCCCTCGCACAGGTCCCGTATTTCGTCAGTGACCTGTGTCCCGGGCTGTAATAGCTTCTCGAACATCGGGAGCAGGGCTTCGGCCAGCTGGGCCATCGGTTTTGGGCCGTATGATCCCCAATGCTGTGTCATGAGCTCCACGACGCGGTCTCGGGCGTCGCCTGACAACTCCAGGAACTCATCGGGCAAGCGCCGAGCGACAGAACGGTCCTGTGTGGTGATCTTGGCCGTAGCAGCCCCTTGCAGCGGGACGTGGTGGCTTTAAGGGCGACGACTCTACGATGCGGTGCGGTACCGAGGCCGGCAAGGGAGGACTACGGAAGCTCGTGGCGGGTAAGGCGGGGAGGAACTAGGAGCCTTCGCGATTGATCCGGGGATCACTGCTGCGCCGGTACTCCTCCAGTGCCGCGGCGTTGCCGGTGCTGTGTCAGTCGGAAGGATGAAGGGCAGGACTCCCTCGGCGAGTTCACCACCACAGTGATAGCAGTATTGAGCGGCATCCATTATTGCTCACTCCTTCTTCACGATCAGGTAGCCCGGATCGCAGCCGAGGGCCCTGGCGAGCTTCTCGAGGAGCATTCTGCGGATCTCGCGGAGTTCTTCGCGTGAGAAGGTCACGGGGGTGATAGAATCGCGCCGTTTCATGGATCTACTTGCATACACCGAATCAAGAGCGCCGGTCTCCGCTGCCCGGCAATAAACATAGCGCGAACCGCTATATTTTGAATGGAGGCGAGTCCGGCCAATTTGCCTATGGCCGCGGGTTGACCGGGCACTCTTGCGACGCCTCCAGCCCCGAGCGGCACGGGATCTCTTCGCGAACCGCATCCTCGCGAAATTGAGTCCCTCGCTCGGGGTTCTTGCATCCGGGCCGGTTCACCGGCCCTTTCCTCTTGCAAGCGTAGGGCGTCGAGGATAAGTCCACGGGCGACGGGTCGACACCCAGGAGGTAGTCCTTCAGA
>JBDHHP010000294.1:0-4376 GCA_039589275.1 Gemmatimonadota bacterium
TGATGGCGTCGTCGGAAAGCCAGACGGTGAGGTCGCCTCGTCTGCGGAGGCCCGCCTCGTACTCAGCCCAATTGCGAATCTGGTATGGGGATTTCGCATACTTGTACTGGCTCCGTTTCGGATACTTCATCGGTGGCGACTCCGGATCAGGGCATCGCTACAACGATGCGCCGAAGTCCAGAGCCATGCACCAACGCCAGTCGAAGACGGAAGAACGCCATGCGGCATCTGCTCAGATCTGTTGCCATTATTGTCCTTGCGGGGTGCTCGACAGCGTGCGTCACGAGTTTCCAGCGGACGGATCTGTCACCACAAGAGACGGCGCCCAAGAGCCAGAGGTAACCGGTTCTGCGATGTTCAGCCGGT
This sequence comes from Gemmatimonadota bacterium, assembly GCA_039589275.1. GTDB lineage: Bacteria > Gemmatimonadota > Gemmatimonadetes > Gemmatimonadales > GWC2-71-9. The sequence goes on from JBDHHP010000294.1 coordinate 367, forward strand.
CAAGTAGGCAAGACTCTTTTCGGCGGCGAAGAACCCGCTAGCTGCACAGTAGTAAAGACCACACCCGAAGGTGCCGGCCCCCGCGAGAAACAGTCCATCGACACCACACGTGAGACTTTGATACCGGCCCGGCCCCATCTGCGACGGGATGTGTGCGGGCCCGTATATTCCTCCGCGCACCGACCTGACGCGGTCCGCACATTCCAGGGGAGTGATGCATTCGACACGGGTCACGTGACTTGCCAGCCCTGGCACCTGTCGTTCCGCGCCTGCCACAAGTGCGTCGCAAAGCTCCGTCTTCAGCTGTTCGTATTCCTCTCCGCGTTGTTGCGGAGCCATCGGAGCCCATCGCTCCATACTCTCGTAGCTCCATCCGGCCAGGAGTTGCAGGGTGTGCTCACCTTCCGGCGCGTAGCGGCCCTGTGCATCGCGGACTGAAGGGCTATTGATGAACAGAGCTTTCTCCGTCGACGGAGGTGACTTGCCGAGCCACCCGTCGTAACAGCTCGCGACGTTCCAATCGGCGTACTGACAGATGTTCCCGGTCGTGAAGCCCAGCTCGGCGAGATCCAGGTCCGTTCCGACGAGTGCCATGAGTATCGAGCCCGAGGGACGAAGACGCGAAGCTTTGCGGAGGGCGCGGCGAGGTATGAGGCTGGGGTCCAGGAGGGAGCAGACAGTCAATGCGGGATCAACGTTGCTGATTACGACCCTGCTCGTATACTGGTCACCGGTCCCTGTCCGGACCACCCAGCGACCGGCCTGCTTGCTGAGAGCGATAGCCGGTGTAGAGTGTACCAGCTCGGCACCGTACCTTGTCAGATTCTCGACGAAGCTATCCCGCATTCCTCTGCTCCCGCCGCGGGGATAGTACGCGCCGTTCATGTAGTAGCCCCATAGCGACATGGCGGTTGCGGCCGATGCTTGACGGGGACCCGCCGCAACATCAAACAGGGGTGCGGAGAGTACTGCCTGCAGTCTCGTGTCGCCGGTGATCCCGTCGAGGAAGGACTGATATCCCAGCCGCCCGTACCGCAGCATGAGCGGATGCCGTTGGAAGTACTTCATCCAGCTCCACAGGCCGCCCCTCGCCAGCTCGCTCGGTGCCGACGCGTGGTCGATTTGTACGACCAGGTCGAGAAACGTTCTGATACCTTTCTCTTCGCTGGGAAAATCACGTATGAGTCGCTCAGCCAACCTCTCCTTGCCCTTACAGAAGTCGAATCGGTAGTCGGGAAAGACGTATCGGTCCAACGCATCAGGATCGAGCTCAATGAACTCGAGTTGCTCCAACCCGAGCTGGTCCAGCAGTACTCGGAATGGCGCTCCAGGACCCAGCTTGCCCAGGTAGTGCAGACCCAGGTCGAACACATACTCGCCACTCACAACGGGTCGCGTATAGCCGCCAAAGTCGGACGCTGCCTCGAGCAGCAGCAGCTTGCGGTTCTGTTGGGCCAGCCTCGTGGCGGCCGCAAGCCCACCGATACCAGATCCAATGACGATTGCGTCGTACTCGGCCGAGGTCTTCATATGGCGATCCTTTAGGCGCTCGGGTTCGAGGACCCTATCTTCTCGAGGTTATCCAAGGCCTCCTCGCACAGGTCGATCGTAGCTTCGCGCCCATCTATAGGCTCGCCTATGCGCGCGGTCAGGCTGCAAAAAGGCAACGGGAACACGAAATGACATGGTCTCTTGATCGTGATCACGGGTCGACCCCGTACGACCAGCGGCACCAGCCAGGCACCGGTGGCCCTCGCTATCTCGGGTAGGCCCGGCTTGACGCGACCATAGGGTCCGCCCGAGTCTGCAAACAAACCGATATTGCACCTTCTGTCCTTGACCATCTCGATGATCTGTTGCCTAGGCGGAACGGGCGACGCACGCCGATAAACCCACATACGGTAGCCCAACCGGGCCGACGCCTGCTGCACCATGCGCGAGAGCAGTCCATCGTGCCCGATCACGGTGGGCATGAAATCGAATGACACGTCGCGGAATGCACACATGGCCACCGGCTCGTAGGCATGCCACGAATAGAAGATCAGAGATCTCGCGCTGCTCCGGGTCAGCTCTTGCATCCCGTCGAGCGGCGGATCCCACTGGATGCGGGCGGTTCGCAGGCACGGGTATACCCACGCCGCCAGTGCTGCGTTCGAGAGGAAGACCAGGGGCGAGAGGAGCGGTCGGTGCCCGGTAGTCTCTGCCGGGACGCGGGCAAAGGATATGCGACCACGGGGGCGAGGGCGGCTGCTCAATGTAGCAGGGTGGTCATGGGAACACTCGCAACTGCGACCGGTCTAAGGTACGGCTCGGGTGGTGACGGGTCTAGCTTGCTCTGTCGATTATCAGGTATACGGAGGGTCCTACGATCTTGGTGGAGATCCGTACGATTTGGGGCTAGAGGAGACCAGATTGGCGTCTGGCAGAACGCCCGGTGCGGGGGATGGAAACATGAAGGCCGAGCGAAGCGGCCCGGCCTGTTGTGTTACAATGTTGGTTCACGTGTCCCTGTTAAGTCTGTGTCTGGCTCCGGTTCAGGCAGAGGAGCGATCCGTACAGGCTGATCGGCACGACCCTTTGTTAAAGCCAGTTCTTCCGAGCTAAACCCATACTCGGAGATATTCGCGGGCCAGGGCCAGTACCCGCCTGCCACGCTTTCAAGTTCCTCATCACTAACCTGATCTGTAAACTCGAAGTCGTGTCTTGTTGCGAGTTCAACAAGCTCCTTGGCCAACTCCGGTTTCTCTGCGGCCAGTCTGAGGAAATCCAGGATGGTGCCTCTCATGTGGTCACTCCTGAGTCTCCAGTTGAGCACACCATTCAACCCGGTACAAGCACTGTCAATGAAGCTGAACGGGGTTACACGAAACCAGGCGGGGCCGATGGCTCGGACGGTCACAATGTTGTATCCCCGCTTGTGAAAGATGGTGCAAAATTGACACTCGTTCGCCACTCCCGTAGGTTCGCCCGTCGCCCTCAGGCCAGCTGCGCGCTACGGTGGGTCCTCCTCTCCCTCCGTTCCGTCATCTGACCTAATATCCCCACGGACCGCATGGTCCAATTCAGTATCTGCGCGGCGCTAGCCACGCAGAAAGGAGGCCCTGTATGCATCGCACTACCCCTTACTTCCTCACGGTCATTCTCGCGATCGCGGGCGTGACCGCCTGTTCGTCGGATCAGCCCACTGGGCCGATCGACGCGCCGCTGTTTTCCAGTGCAGGGGCAAGCATGTCCCAACCCGCCGACCATATCGAGGACTTCGGGAACGTACCCGGTGCAGCGATCCACGCGGCGACCCTTCGGCGGAACAAGAACAACGTGACGGTCCGGATGGAGGCCTGGGTGCCAGCTCCGAACACCGCCACGGTTTGGGGTGCAATCTTCAACGCCCCGGAGAATTGCGGGTCGAGTCCGTGCAGCATCGACGATCTACTGGACAATCCAGCTTCAGGACCCAGTCTCCTACGCGCAGGCGGAAGAGTGATCGGCGGAAACCCGGTCACGATAACCGGACAGGTGAGAGAGGGTGATACGTCGGAGGCACTGTTCGGTGATGGGCTCTTGGATGCTATGACGGCGGAGGTCCACTTCGTATTACGGGTGCACGGGCCGCAGATCCCGACTATGGTCGATGATCAGATCCACTACATCGATGGGGGATGCGGGGTCAACGACTGTCAGGACGTTGGGGCTGCGATTTTCCAGCCGCCCATCTGAGGAACTCGTTACATCACGTTCCAGGGGCGGTACGGGCCGCCCTCAGGCTTTCTGCGACTCACAACGATTGACTGATTCCGGAAGGAACCAGTTGTAGGCCCTGAGCGTCTCGCGGCGCTCGGGGCTTTGTCTTGCGATCCCATGTACCTGGGGACATAATCGGCTGTCGCCCTCCTGATCTGACAGTAAACGCCGGTGGCCTTCGTGGCCCCGCCGCCGTAGTAGACGCCGTAGCTGGACGCCGTAGACGCCGTAGCTGGACGCCGTATTAGACGCCGCAGTAGGACGCCGCA
>JBDHHP010000295.1:0-4351 GCA_039589275.1 Gemmatimonadota bacterium
CTCACGCCCGTAGAGGCAAGGCATCTTAAGGCCAAGGATTCAATCTGTCCAACTCGCTCTACGCCAAATCATCGCAGCTACAGGGGGACTTCTTTCCGGACCCTCGTGGAGTCATTTGACAAACGAGGCCCGAAGGACGATCTGAGCCAAACGCGTAGCCCAACACATACGCAAGTGAGACGGATCCGATGACAACACCATTCCGCCCATGGTGCCGTAACTGTGCACTCGCAGCGGATCCGGAGATCATGGCCAACCGACACACAACCTCTCACAACACACTGACCGAGAATCAGTAGGTCCCTTTCCAACGACCAGTGGCCCCGTGGGGCAGGGCGCCGTCAACGCGAGAGGTCAGCGCGTTGATGGACATGGTGCAGCCGTGCGCGCGCCAGACAGGCGTGCTCAGGGGCGTGCGGTCTCGAGCATCGCCACTGGGCAACGGCGACGCTTGCGCCGGAGCTGCGCCCTGAGCTGCGATCCTCAGACAGGACTCCTCAGAACGTCCATATCAGAGGTAGTAGAATGAGGGCCAGCAATCCTACGAGCAGGTTTAGAGGGGCGCCGAACCGAACGTAGTCGCTGAAGTTGTATTCCCCGGCCGCGTGAACCATCAGGTTTGTCTGGTACCCCATGGGCGTCATGAACGCGGCGGAGGCGGCGAAACACACCGCCATCACAAACGGCCTCGAATCGACTCCCAGTGCGGGGCCGAGACTGAGTGCGATCGGGGCGACCACCACTGCTGCAGCGTTGTTGGATACTACTTGGGTCAGTGCCACGGTCACTATGTAGACCAGTGACAGCACAACGTAGGGTAGAAGTTCGACCGGTGCCCAGCCGCCAATCGTCAGCACCGAGCGAGCGAGGAAATCGGCGGTCCCCGTAACCTGGAACGCATGGCCCACAGGCACGAAGGCCGCTATCACGAAAATGACTGACCAATCGACAGCGCGATACGCCTCTTGGGGCCTGATCACCCCGAACAAGAGGAGCGACACGGCACCCACAAGTGCCGCAGCGGCGATATCGAGCCCACCGAATGCCGCCGCCAGCACGACCAGCGGCATCACGACCAGCGGCAGCCACCATAGTCTGCCTATGCGGAGGGTTGCATCGCGTTCACCGAATATGACGACGTCGCCCGCTTGCTCCAGGCTCGGCACGCGGGCGGGCGGGATCAAGATCAATAAGGCGTCGCCGACCTTTAGCCGGGTCCGCGACACCCTTCGCCGTAACGTGCCCTTCACGCGGCTGATGGCAAGCGCGTAGGCGCCAAAGTGCCGGTGAAACTCCAGTCCCCTGAGCGTGCGGCCGATCATGCTGCTCCCAGGAGCGACCCACGCCTCGAGCAGTTGCCCACCCGCGATCAGCTCATCGTCATCTACCTTGACTTCGGGCACCAGGGTGAGGCGTTGTTCGCGCCGGAACCGAAGAATGTCGTCGACCTCGCCCTGCACAATAAGCAGATCGCCATGCTGGAGGGCGACCGAGGCAGCGTCCTCGAGGAACGCCTCCGTGCGGCCGCGGATCACCTGCAGCACCGTCACGCGATAGCGCTCGTTGATCTGCTCGGCGACTAGGTTGCTTCCGACCAACTTGCTTGTCTCACCCACGGACAGTTCCGACAGGGATTCCCCGACGCGGTACTTGCTGGTCAACTGGCGCTCTTTGGCCCGGTCGGGAAGCATCCGCCGCGAGAAGAGAACGATGTAGGTCAAACCCGCCGCCGCGATGGCCGCACCGGCGATCGACAGCTCGAACATACCGATCGGCGGCTGGCCGTAGTCCCTGACCACAGAGTTCACGAGAAGGTTTGTGGAGGTCCCGATCAACGTCAGTGTACCACCCAGGATGGAGGCGAATGACAGGGGGAGCAGCACCTTGCTGGGGCTGAGCTCGAGTCTGCGGCAGAACTTCAACACCAGCGGAATCGACAGCGCCACCACTGCCGTGTTGTTGAGTAAGCCCGAGCCAAAACACACAAGCACCAGCAGAACCACGATCATCGGCCACGGCCGCTCCCTGGCCGCGTCGGCGACCCGGTTGGCGACCGTCTCCAGCAGTCCGGTCTTCGTGAGGGCGTGGCTCAAGACGAACAGGCTGCCGATAGCGACTGCCGCGGTGCTGCTGAATCCTGCTAGTGCTTCCCGGACATCGAGGATCCCGGCAACCACCAGGGTCGCCAGAATGCCTAGCGCCGTCACCTCAATGGGAAACCACTCCCGGACGAACGCCACCAGGGCGACGCCCATCACCAGCAGTATGAACGCGATTTCGTAGTTCATTTCGACTCGCGGATTATAACGCCGGTCAATGACTGGGGAGAACGCGACAACCATGCGGGCCGTCGCGTAGCGGCCGCCGTGAGCAGATGGGCACGTCAACTAAGGCCGCGGTTAGCACCGTGTCGGTGGCGGCCTTGGGCGACTCCTCGAATCTGACGCCCGGAGGTCCCGCCGTCATTCCTGAGCCGCACGCGTGGCGTCGGCTGGGGATTCAATCGACAACACCAATCGACACATCTTACCGGATCGCGTCTTGAGGCAAATCAGTAACCCCTTTAGCTTGAGGAGCTTGTAAGATCGGGACAGGTGGCCGAGTGGTCGAAGGCGCGCGCCTGGAGAGCTGGGCGGCTAAACACCAAATAGCGACAGAATGTCGCGATTTCAGAGATAGACCGCACGATCTGTCGTCATTTCCCTCCTAGAATGTCACGATCCGCCGCACTCAACAGACACTAATGTCGATATTGTGGCAGTCTCGACGCTCACTCCGATGACGTACTGGCCGAGGGCTTTACGCAGTCAAGCTGGCCCGGTGAGGTGTGAGCAAGGACAGGGGATTCGACCCCCCCGACACGCGGATTATGATTATGTTGCTCCGGGCGGACTCATCGTGACTCATCGTGATAAATCGGGAGAAGAAAGGGCGTTATGGGGTCGCTGCAGTGCAACGTTCTCCCACCGAGTCACATTGAATGACGATCAGTACGGCACACTGAAGGCACACTAACCGAACCGCTCGCGTGAGCTGGAAGCCAGAAGGGGAGGCCGGCCGGTAGGCGCTGACCTCCCCGTTTCTCACGGGCACGAGACGCGTGCACTTGAGCACGCCTTACGGTGGCAGATTCATCCGCCGCAGCAGGTCCTGAAACCGCGGCTCGTCTCGTACAAAGTCAAGCAATGGGTCCACCCCAGCATAGGACATGAGGGCGCCGTGTTCCTCGTAGCCGCGCTCGAGCCACTCGAGGGTGTGCTCCTCATCCCTCGCCGAGGCGTACCAGCTTGCCACTTCATATGCCCCGGCCCCCCGTGCCGCCCGGATTTCGGCACCGCGGCGACACGCCGCACGATAGCCGCCCTCCGCATAACCCCGGTCGAGGCCGTCAAGTAGTTCCTGATCTTCAGCCCACGCCTTGCGAAGCTCCGCGAACGCCTCCACCTCTGCTCCGTTGAGGTAGAGGGCGTTCCAGAGGCCGCCAAACTGGTTGCCCAGCTCGCGTGCCCTCCCGAATTCTGCGATGGCGTCTTCATACCGGCGCTCTAACACAAAGAGCTCCCCGCTCAGCGCCCTGAAGAGGCCGTTGGATGGGTCGAGGGCCACGGCACCGTCCATCTGGGCCCTGGCTTCCTCGGGCCGCCCCATGTTTGACAGGAAGTGGGAGTAGAATGCACGGCCCTCGGCATAGTTGGGGTTGAGCTCGAAGGCCCTCCGATATGCTGTCTCCGCGCCCGCCCAATCCCACTCGTGTTCCCTGAGGCTGGCTGCGGCCCACTGGACCTCGCCAAGGTTGCTGTCCAGTGCCAACGCCTTTTGTACGGCGGCGCGCCGCTGTACCAGGGCTTCCCGGCTCGACACGATCCCGAGCACGGCGCGACCGGCCCATACCAGGGAGATGCCAGTATACGCAAGAGCGTAGGTGGAATCCCGCCGCAGCGCGCGCTCGAAGTACTCCAGCGCCGCATCGAGGTCGCTTGGTGTCGCGCGCTGGAAGTGGAACTGGCCCCGGAGATAGTCCTCGTACGCTTGCGGATCGACCTCGCGTGCGCTTGCCAGGCGGGCCTCTGCTTGCGGGGTGAGGGTCAACTGGATCTCGTCGGCGACCGCGCCGGTCACCTGGCGGTAGAGCGCCAGCACGTTCCGCGCATCTTCATCATAGGATTGGGACCACAGCGATTCCTCTGTACGACCGTCGGTCAAGCGAACACCAATTGCCACGCTGTCGCCTACCCAGAGGACCGTAGACTCGATCACAGCGTCGACCCCCATCTCGGCCGCGATCTCCCGTACGGTCATCTCAGTATCCTGATACCGCATCATCGACTGGACGCTGCCGATGATCGTTATC
>JBDHHP010000296.1:0-4305 GCA_039589275.1 Gemmatimonadota bacterium
AACGATCAGCATGGAGAACTGGAGTGATCCGGACTGGCAGCAGATCACCATCTCCAGACTGAGGCAGGATTTCGACAATGGGGCCAGCGCCGTCAAGTTGTGGAAGGATATCGGTATGACCTTTCGCGACAACGACGGTTCCTTCATCATGATTGACAACCCGAGGTTTGACCCGATCCTCGAGTACGTTGCCTCGCAACAGAAGCCGCTCATAGGTCATTTCGGCGAACCGCGCAATTGCTGGCTGCCGATCGACTCCATGACGGTCCCTGGTGACAGCAGCTATTTCACAAACAACCCGCAGTACCACATGTACCTGCATCCTGAATATCCCTCCTACAACGATCAAATAGACGCGCGCGACAGCATGCTGGCCAAACACCCTGATCTGATCTTCGTCGGAGCACATCTCGGCAGTCTGGAGTGGAATGTCGCTGAACTGGCCGAACGGCTTGACAGGTTTCCCAACATGGCGGTAGACATGGCCGCCCGCATTAGTCATCTACAGATCCAAGATCGCGACACCGTTCGGGATTTCATCATCGACTATCAAGACCGGCTGCTCTATGGGACTGATGCTGGCGTGAGCGAGAGCACGGACGCTCTCGAGTGGATCGCCGAGAAATGGCACAGTGATTGGCTCTACTTCACCACGGACTCCGTTTTGACTTCCCCCGAAGTACGGCGCACGTTCGCGGGATTGAAACTGCCTGTCTCTGTGTTGAGAAGGATCTACCACCAGAATGCTGAGGAACGGCTTGGGATGTGATGGTTCAGACCGGCGGAGGTACACTCATCCCGGACTAGCGGCAGCGTGGCCCGGGCCACAACTTCGAGGCTACATGGCCTTGACCGCCCGCGCGTGCGCGTACGCGATCGATCAACTGCAACGCCGAGAGATTTGATATGACTGATCGTCGAGAGTTTCTAACCGCTATGGGCGCCGTCGGTTTGACGGGCGCCGGATTCCTCTCCTCCGCCTGCGCCAGGGCCTCAGCTGGGCGTCGGCTCGACAGTATTGGGGTGCAGCTGTACTCGGTTCGCGGTGCCATGCAGGAGGGCGTCGAGCGCACGCTGGAGCGCGTGGCGGCGATCGGATACGCCGAAGTCGAGTTCGCCGGGTACTTCGACCGATCACCGCAGCAGATCAGGACCGCGCTGGACGAGAACGGCCTCGCGGCTCCCGCAGCGCATGTGTCCCTGGATATGCTCGAGGATGACTGGGAGGCGACCATCGAACTCGCTTCGACCATAGGACACCGTTACCTGGTGGTTCCCTCGATAGCAGCCGAAAACCGTACTAGCCTGGATGACTACCGGTCGTTTGCGGAGCGGTTCAATCGCGCCGGCGAACGTGCCAACCAAGCGGGACTCTCCTTCGCGTACCACAATCACGACTTCGAGTTCGAGCCCCTGGACGGCCAGATCCCCTTCGACGTGCTCGTGACGGAAACCGATCCGACGCTCGTGAACTTCGAGATGGATCTCTTTTGGATCACTCTAGCTGGTGGCGATCCGTTTGCCTACTTCCGCGACCAGCCGGGACGGTTTCACTTGGTGCACGTTAAGGACATGAGCGGTGACGGCGAGATGGTATCGGTGGGGGCCGGTTCGATCGATTTCGCGTCGCTGTTTGCTCGCAGCGACGAGGCTGGCATCCGCCACTACATCGTCGAGCATGACAATCCCGCGGATCCGTTCGAGAGCATTGCAGCGAGCTACAGCCACCTGCGCGATCTCGAATACTGATGCGCGCGCCTCACGTGCAGCACAGGAGCTAGCCATGACATCGCGACGCAATTTCGTACGTGACTCCGGCATAGTATTCGGGGCAATGATGTTCCCCGATGTCCTGCGGGCCCAGGCAGGGAGGGTAGCTCCCAGCGACCAGGTCCGCGTCGGGTTGATCGGCTGCAACGGGATGGGATTCCACAACCTGGGCTCCATCCTCAAAATCCCCGATGTCAAGTGCGCAGCGCTCTGCGACGTCGATGCCTCGGTGCTGAACCGGCGAGCGGACGACGTCGAGAAGGAAACCGGGGTCAGACCTCCGCTCTACTCCGACTTCCGCCGCCTGCTCGAAGATCCGGAGGTCGATGCGGTCATCATCGGGACTCCCGATCACTGGCACTGCCTCATGATGGTCATGGCATGCCAGGCGGGGAAAGACGTGTACGTGGAAAAGCCCCTCGCCAATTCGATTGGCGAGTGCGGTCTCATGGTCGCTGCTGCAGAGCGATATGGCACGGTGGTCCAGGCCGGGCAATGGCAGCGGAGCGGATCGCATTGGAGCGACGCGGCCGCGTATGCGCAGTCGGGAGAGATTGGCCGGATCCGTCTCGTCAAAGCGTGGGCCTACCAGGGATGGATGAAGGCGATACCGGTCAAGCCGGATGGTCCGGCGCCCGAAGGAGTGGACTACGACATGTGGCTCGGGCCGGCCCCAGACCGCCCATTCAACCCGAACCGGTTCCACTTCAACTTCCGCTGGTTCTGGGATTACGCGGGCGGGCTCATGACCGACTGGGGCGTGCACATGATCGACATGGTGCACTATGGAATGGGCGACACGGGCCCGAAGGGTGTGGCGGCTAACGGAGGGAAGTTCGCCTACCCCGACGACGCGTCCGAAACACCGGACACGCTGCAGGCCACCTTTGAGTTCGACGACTATTCGATGCTGTGGGAGCACGCGACCGGTATCGATCTCGGGCCGTATGAGCGCAACCACGGCGTCGCATTCATCGGGAATCGCGGCACCGTAGTCGCCGATCGCCAGAAGTGGGAGGTGCTCCCCGAGACCGAAGTCATCGACGACAAGCTCTCCTACCTGACCGCGCCGATGCCGGTTCAGCAGCGGAGGGACGACGGCGGGCTCGATGCCCATATGGTGAACTTCGTCGAGTGCATCAAGAGCCGGGAGCAGCCCAAGTGCAGCGCCGCGGTCGCTGCGCGCGCAGCGGTGACTGCCCACCTTGGCAACATCGCGTTCAAGACGGGACGGCGGCTGACGTGGGACGACGCAACGCAGTCATTCCCCGATGACGACGAAGCGAACGCACTGCTCTGGCCCAAGTATCGCTCACCGTGGGAGCTCCCGTCGGTATGAGTACTGGGAGAGCAGCCCTCCCGATTCTCCTCGCCGTCCTTGCGGCTGTCGGCTTTGGCTGCGCTGGCTCGCAGGAAGCGGCAAACACAGGGGCGGACGCTCTGACAATCGAAGACAGTATACGCTTCGCCGCGGAAACCGAGGTGTGGGAACCGGTGCCAGCCGTGGTCACGCCCGTCCAGAGCGGCGCTCCACCCACGGACGCCATCGTGCTGTTCGACGGCAGCGATCTCTCCGGTTGGAGCGCTGAGGACGGCGGTGACGCCACATGGCGCGTTCATGGTGGCGCCATGACCGTCGTGCCTGGTGCCGGCAGCATCGTTACGCGCCTGCCGTTCGGCGACCTGCAACTCCACATCGAGTGGCGCACGCCGGCGGAGGTCACGGGCGAGGGCCAAGGCCGGGGCAACAGCGGCATCTATTTCATGGAACGCTACGAGCTTCAGGTCCTCGATTCGTACGGCAACCGCACCTACTCCAACGGGCAGGCGGGTGCGATCTACAAACAACACATCCCGCTGGTGAACGCGAGTCGAGGGCCGGGCGAGTGGCAGAGCTACGATGTGGTCTTCACCGCACCACGCTTCGGCGCGGATGGTGCGCTCGTGAGCCCCGCCCACATGACAGTGCTCCATAACGGAGTGCTGATCCAGAACCACGCTGAGATCCGGGGCCCCACGGTGTACCTTGGCCAACCGGAGTACGAAGCGCACGCCGACCGGGTTCCGCTGCTACTTCAGGACCACGGCAATCCAGTGAGCTACCGGAACATCTGGGTGCGGGAGATCTCGGGAGCACCCTGAGCCCGAGTCCAGGATGAGGCTTAGGAAGCTCGCGAAATGGGTCGGCTTAGCGGTCCTTCTGGTCGCGTTGCTCCTATGGCTGGGCAACTCGTCGCGACTCGTTTCACCCGTGGCGTCCGGACCCCAGTTGCTGGCTCATCGGGGCCTCGGTCAGGAGTACACTCGCCGGGGACTGACCGCCGAGACCTGCACTGCAGCGAGGATCATTCCGCCCGAGCATCCGTATCTCGAGAACACCATCCCTTCCATGCGGGCCGCGTTCGACCTGGGTGCGGACATTGTCGAGCTCGATGTCCACCCCACGGTGGACGGCAGCTTCGCCGTCTTTCACGACTGGACAGTGGAATGCCGTACTGAAGGAGCCGGGGTGACCCGCGAGCAGACCCTCGAGTA
>JBDHHP010000297.1:0-6592 GCA_039589275.1 Gemmatimonadota bacterium
CGGGTAAATGACGGCGCGAGGTTCCGGGGCGTAGGCTGGGGCGCGCTCGCCGCCCGTACCGGGGCCGATGTTGTCGCCAACTCCGGTCCCCACACCGGCTCCATATCCACCGCCAGTACCCGACCCCTGCCCGGCACCTCCGCTCGTACCGACGCTGGTGGCAAAGCTGGGGAGATCGGCTCGTTCCGGCTGCCAGACATTCACCCTGGGTGCGGAGCGATTGATGACCTTCAGGGCCGGTCGCACCTCGAAGTCCATCGGATTCTCACGCGGCCGGGTCGATAGGACCGGGCTGGAGCTGGCGGCAAAGGAGGCGATGTCGACATAGGACACCTGTGCAGCTCCGCCCCCACCGCCTCCAGCCGCGCCTCGACCACCGGCTCCGAGATCATCGTCTCTGGTCTCGGACCAGATGATCAATAGAATTAGCACCACGTGCGCGACCACAGACCCCACGGCGGCCGAACTCATCGGTCTTTCCGACTGCGGTAGTCTCAGAGCTGGGACTTGGGGCGGTCTCCTCATCGCGCCGTCAACGTTGCCTTATCTGTGACCGCAGACGCTCGAACACTTCAGGGTCGACGTAGTAGACCCGCTTGAACGCCTCCAGCGTGTAGCTCTCTTCGGCCCCCACTGCATCGAGAAACACCCGCCTATAGGTCGACGTCAGCGTGGGAGCGTAGAACTGTAGTACCAGGTGACCGCACCGCACAGCTACGCGTCTACGTAGATCCTCAAACTCCTGCTCATTCTCGTCCGAGACGCCCAGATGGCGCGGATCAACCAACAAAAAACAGAGCTCCTTAAGGAAAGCAAAGACGCTTGCCTCCGGACCCTGGGTGGACAGCGGCATCTGCACCGCTACCTGTTGATCACGCGGATCTGTTTCGTTCCCATCCACGATCCGACCCTCGGGCCCCAGCGCGGGTGAGGGGAAGACGGAGCCACCGATGAGCTTGCGGCGTTCCAGGTACGGTCGCAGGGCGGGAACGAACAGTGAATCCCAAACCGACTGTATGGCGTCGTACCGTGTCTCCTGCGCCTCGGTGACCTCGTCCCAGTACTCGCGGAAGAACACTTCCCATTCGTTCTTCAACGCCTCCGTGAGATTCTGCAACAGGCGCCGTGAACCCCCACTCACGAATGCCGGGGCAATACGGTAGACGCCTACCCTTGTCTGAGGTAACAGCTCCGCATCCTGAACGCGCCGCCGAGCCAACGCATCAAGTGCATCCAGCATTCCCTCCGCGCTCGATTCCTCATCGAAGTACATTGGCACAAAGTGGATTACGTCTAGCGTCTGCTCTCGAGCTATGTCCTCTCTCAGCTTGGGCGCCAGGGAGTCCAGCTTGGTGGGGTACAGCCCTTTTTCTTGCTTGATCTCGCGAACGCGGCTGGCGTATTCCGCGCTGTACAGGCCGAGCGGGCCCGGCTGGTCAGCTGAAATTACGGCCAGTCCGTGGAACCAAAGATCGATGTGGGATCCGGTCCGGATCATCCAACCGGGTTCCGTCTCTCTGGCTTGAGCAGCTACTTCCTCGGGCCACAGCTTCGCCCTTATCGCGTCGACGACACGGGGCGGTACCTGGAACTCCTCCTCAAACGCGGCGCCTAGGTCACTCTCAACCGTGTCTGCCCCCGCTGCCCGAAGAAACGCAAGCTGATAAGCGTCAACGTGACTGCGAGCACTTCGCTCAATCAACATCGATCCGCACCTGACGGCCGCGCGACCACTGATGACCTGTGGGTCCCCCCGACGCACCGTGGCCGGGCTGATGACCGATCCGTCAATGATCGAGAAGCACAGTTCGCGCACGATTGAATAGAGGCTCGCGTTCACGTCTTCCCAGCCAGGCGCCCATACTCCCACCGCGTCGGCTATCCCTCTAAACGCGTTTCCCTGTATCAGCCGGCCCTCGGGTCCCAGCACTCGTGAGACAACCACGTATCCAGCCTGCACGCCCTCGTTGCCGAGGAAGTTCCGCAGCGCCTGCGCGAGATCACCGGTCCACTGGCTTTCGAGAGCTTCATTCTCTGTCTGATCGCCAGCGACTGCAGTGGGCCAATACTCGCCGTAGAACACCTCCCACTCCTGCTCTAGCGCGTCGACATACTGCCGGAGAACGCGGCGCTGAGATCCCTCTTCGAGCGCCGCCGCCGCCCAGCGCGCCCCAGAGCGCGTATTGGGTCCCACGGCGCCAGATTCATTCAGCTTGCGGTTGGCGACAGCTCTCAAGGCCCGAATCATCCCCTCGCGGTCGGCGGTCGGAAAATAGAGCGGCAGGAAGTGGAAGTTCTGCAGTCCCTGATCTTCCTCTAGGTTCTCCAACAGCTCTTCGGCCAACTGGTCCAGCGCAGTGGGATAGACACCCCGCTCTTCCTTGGCTTGCTTCACTCGATCCGCATAATCCGGATCGTAGAGCGGAAAGCCCTCCTCCTGATCGAAGCCGATCACCGCGAGACCGTGGTACCACAAATCGATATGGGACCCCGACACTACCGTCCACCGCGCATCGTTGGCTTGTTGGGCAGTGAGCGATGCAGTCCACAGCGCAACGGCCGCGGCAGCCAGGCCCAACCCTCTCAGATGTCTCTCCATCCTGAGTTCTTTCATCACGGCACTGCCGATCGAGTTCATAACGCTCCATTCACAGGTCTGACCGGCGGGACGAAGTCCCGCCGCTGGCGTAACATTGCTGCATAGTGACTACCCAGCAACCTGTGACGGTGTTTCTTCACCGCCCTGCCCTGCCGGCTCCGTCGGCTCACTTTTCCGCCCCGTTCTCCCGCCAGCGCCATGTGCAAATCCTCCCAACTCGGTCGTCCTCACTTGTAGAACACACAAAAGTGAGGAGATCATGCGAGCCCTAATCGCAATGGTAGCAATGACTTTCGTGACCGCGCCCTTGGCGGCCCAGGGCTGGATCGAGCCCCTGCCCGATCGGCCTCCGACCGGTGTGGTCAAGCTGCGGAGCAGCGTATCCGTCAGCGTTTCCGGGCGGATCGCCTTGGTCGAAGTCGAGGAGTGGTTCGAGAACCGCGGCGGCGGCTTGGGAGAAGGCGACTACATCTACCCGCTTCCAGGTGAGGCCGTGTTCAGCAATTTCTCGCTGTTCCAAGGCGACGAGGAGCTGCGGGGCGAGACCATGGATGCCGCCAGAGCCCGGGCCATCTACGAGGAGATCGTGCGGCGCAAGAAGGACCCGGCCCTGATTGAGCTGGTGGGACACGGGCTGATTCGGGCTCGGGTGTTTCCGATCAACGCCGGTGAGACTCGAAAGATCACCTTGCGCTACACGCAGGTGATGGAACGCGCCGGTGACGCATTGCAGTTCCAGTACGCGGCCGGTGGGACGACCAGGATCATGCCGCCGCGGCCTGAACGACGTCACGGACCGTGGCGCACAGTTGAGACCGCGCCGATCAGCTTTCGTCTCGTGGCCGATAGCGGTGCGATGTTCCGCGACCCGTTTTCACCCACCCATGAGCTAGACATTACTCGTGACGATGGGCGGCTGGTCGTGCGACCGGCAGACGACCTGAACGGTGACTTCGTGGTGTTCCTGCCGTTCGCGCGGGAGACCGTAGGCCTCACGCTCGCCACACACAGACCCGACAGTGAACACGGTTACTTCATGCTGACACTGTCCCCCGGCGAGGTTCGCGGCACTGTCCTACCGCGTGACGTGACGGCGGTGGTGGACGTGTCAGGATCTATGTCGGGTGAAAAGCTGGGCCAGGCCAAAGCGGCACTGCGACAGCTGCTGTCATCGCTCGGAAACAGAGATCGATTCCGACTAATCGCTTTCAGCAGCCGCGTATGGTCGCACGATTCTGAATGGACGCGCGCGACCGCGGCCAACGTGCGAGACGCGCGTCGCTGGGTCGACGGGTTACAGGCCAACGGTGGTACCAACATCGAGGGTGCCCTGGATGAGGCCTTCCGCCTGGATAGCGACGCAGAGCGACTGCCGATGGTGATCTTCTTGACCGACGGACTCCCGTCGGTGGGTGAGGAGAATCCTGAAGCGTTGGCCGCTCAGGCCGAGCGCACTCGCGACAACGCGCGTGTGTTCGCCTTTGGAGTCGGATTCGACGTGAACACCTATCTGCTCGATCGGTTGTCCGACGCCGGTCGCGGCGCCACGCAGTACGTGCGGCCGGGCGAGGACGTGGAGGAAGCCGTGGGCCAGATGGTGCAGAAGGTACGGCACCCGGTGCTGGCGGACCTCGAAATAGCAGACGGTCCCGTGCAGTTCACTGAAGTTTTTGTGTTTGGGCGCTACCGCGCTCGTCGTAGGGACGCCAGGGGTGAGTTGGCTATTAGCGGACGCCGCAACAACCGCTCCGAGCGCTACGCCGCAGCCACGGTGTTCCCCGAACACGCCAATGCGAATGACTTCATTCCCCAGCTATGGGCCTCGCGCAAGATCGGGTACCTGTCACAGTCCATACGGCTCAACGGGCCCGACGAGGAGTTGATCGAGGAGATCCGTGAGACGGCGCTCAAATACGGGCTGTTGAGCGAATACACCGCCTACCTGGTCCAGGAGCCGACGGAAGTGGCGATGGGTGAAGGTAGGGGCGGTAGGCTCACGGCATTCGATGCCGTGGCCGCCCCCGCAACCGCTTCGGGTGCTGTTGCGGTCAACGCAGCGGAGCAGTCTCGTGCAAGACGCGAGGCCAAGAGCAAGGGTGAGTTGGAGGAAGTCGACCGAGACATGTTAGGCCGCGCACACGGCCCGAACGCTAGGCACGTGGCAGGTCGCCTGTTCCACGAGGTAGATGGCTTGTGGACCGACATGATGCACACCGATTCGCTCGAAATAGTGGAGATAGCGCCCTTCAGTGATGCGTACTTCAAGGTTCTGGAGCGCATCCCTGAACTCACCGAGTACATCACGGAGTTTGGTGAAGTGCTGGTGGCGGGCAACACAATGAGCATCAAGTTCGCCGATGGCGGCGAGGATTCGGTATCGCCACTCAGGCTGAGCCGTCTGGAAGAGGGCTTTAGAGGCAAATGAGGAATAGGCAGGGCTGCAGAGCGGCAGGGCGGCGGGACGCGATGCCAACGATCACAACCCCCTGCTACTCTGCCCCTCTGCGACTCTGCCTCGGTATCTTTGACTCGTGCCTACTGACTGGTCGCAGGTGTACCGCGAGACTTATCAGGACCTGGTCCGCTTCCTCCACCGCAGGGTATGGGATGTGGACCGGGCCAAGGACCTAGCACAGGAAGTGTTCGTGCGTGCGCTCGACAACGATCCGGATAACCCCCGCGCGTGGGTGTTCACCGTCGCCAACAACTTGGCGCGCGACGAGGCCCGAGCGGCAGTGCGCAGGAAGCGGCACCTCACGCTGTTGAAAGGCGAAGCAGAGGCCGGAGCCGCGGATCAGCCAGACCAGGCGGAAGAGCTGGAACGAAAGGAACGGGCGGAGTCGGTCAGGAAGGCGCTGGAAGAACTATCCGAGAAGGACAAGACGGTGCTGTTGCTGTGGGATGCGGGATTGAACTACGACGACATCGCCGAGCAGACCGGTCTTTCGAAGGGCGCGATAGGAACGACATTGGCCCGGGCACGTAAGCGGCTGGTTGAGGCGTACCAGCGATTGGAGGGTGGTCATGCGGCACGTGGATGAAGCCACTCTACACGAGTACCTGGATGAGGCAGAGCGGCAGAGCGGCAGAGCCGGGCAGGACGATACCGCCCTACCGCCCTACCGCCCTACCGACTCTGAACAGCGGAACGAGATCGCGCAGCACTTGGAAGCGTGCTCTGACTGCCGTGCCCTGCTTGAGGAAGCAAAGCGCGTTCGTGATCAGGCATCTAGCATCCTCGCTGCGTCCGGTCCGGTAGATCTCGAGATGCCGTCCTTCGACGAGATTCGTGCCCGATCCGAGGCCCGCAGACAGCCGCGCAAGGTGCTGCAGTACGTACGCACGAGGCAACTAGCCTGGGCTGCGACGGTGGTACTGGCAGTGGCGGTAGGTTGGTACGCGCGTGATACCCTGAGAACGGATCTATCCGAGCCCATCGCGCGGCGGAGCGCACCTATTAGTGAGGTTGCGCAACAGCCTGCTGAGCAGGACGCTGACGTAGCCGCCGATGAGAGCGCACTGCCAAGCACGACGGCGTTCCGGGAAACCGAAGAAGTGACAGCCGGTGCGGTCGAGCGACAAGTCGGTGAGGCTCGTGATCAGGCGAGATCGAAGGGAGAGGCAGTCTTGGACGTGGCGGCACCCCCAACCCCAACAGAGGTGAGTGCAGATTTGGAGGGCAGGCGCGACGTTCCCACCCAATTCGCGGCCGAACCCGGCGTAGCGGCACCGGCCGGGGCCGCAACCGGCATCGATTCGACCGCACGAGCCCGGGCGGGACGCGGAGATGCAGCCGACAGCACTGCAAGGGAGGCATACGCTCAGGAGCGGCGCGTTGTCGCTCAGCGTGTTGCCACCGAGAATGTTGCGGCTGCAGACAGACTCGAGGTTGCCGAGGAGGCCGAACTCAAGGACGCCAACGAGTGGGCGCTGGCCGCGACCAGCTGGACGCCAACCGATCGAGACGGCGCCGAGCAGGCACTGGGAAGACCC
>JBDHHP010000298.1:0-4256 GCA_039589275.1 Gemmatimonadota bacterium
CGCCGCGATGACGGACATCGCGAAGTTCTTCGGTGTGTCGTACTCGACCGTGACGCACATCGTCTACGGTCGGAAGAAGCCGCGCGTGCGGGGATGAAGGGAATCTGGCATACCTCAGACGTTGAGAGCGTCTGGTCTGGTGGTTCGAATCCACCTCCCCGCACCAATACCCCGGTAGACCAATTGGCAGGAGTCACTGCGTTCAGACCGCAGGATGTGTCGGTTCGAATCCGACCTGGGGTACCAACCCGCCCTGGCGCAACGGCAGACGCACTCGGTTCAAACCCGAGGGATCCCGGTTCGAATCCGGGGGGCGGGACCAACTTCGGAAGTCTCTGAGGGGTCGTGAGCAGACGGCAAGCTGGGTGACTGTCTATCACTCAAAAGGGGTTCGACTCCCCTACGACCCGCCAGAGCCTGCCGAGGGGCAGTAGCGACGCCGCCCGGATGGGCGGTGGGTTCCCCGATGGGGGATGAAAGCACTCGGACGTACGGGCCCGTGGTCCAACGGGAAGATCCCAGCCTTGCAAGCTGCGGGATGAGAGTTCGAATCTCTCCGGGTCCACCAATGGCGCTGTCGTTCAATGGCAGGACTCCCGGCTCTCTACCGGATGATCAGGGTTCGACTCCCTGCAGCGCTACCAACCTGAGGAAGGAACGATGAACGAGTTCACTTGTCCGACGTGCAAGAAGACGTTTTATCGCAGGGCAGGAGGGCCGTTGCACTGGCCCGGAAAAGACGGGAAGCCCTGCGAGACTAAGTAACCGCAGCGAGCCCAGGCGGTGTCCCCGCCTCATAAGCGGGCAGACAGTGAGGTTCGATTCCTCCCGCTGCGACCAGTCACCAATGACGTCTTAGACGCGGGAAGGGCGACCAACTCGTCATCTATGACGTCTTAAGTCGATCCCGAGCGGCCAAGTCGGGATGCCGAGGTCAGGCGGCTTGTCCTGGCCGTTGATGCGGGCGGTCCGGTGACCAGCAGAGGTTCATACCCTCAGCCAGCGAGGCTCATCTCCTCGGTCCGCTACCATGGTCCGTTAGTGAAACTGGCATCACGGCAGTCTTACAAGCTGCTTTTCTGAGTTCGAATCTCAGGCGGACCACCAACTCTACGGATAGAACGTGGACTTCAGCGAACCGGCCCGTGAGCAGACGAGGATCCGGCGACAGGTGAGCCCCATGAGGCGCGAGTGCGGTACTGCGAGCCAAGACCTCCACCTGCTGAAGTTCACGTTGTGTCCGTAGCTCAATGGAAGAGCGACGGGTTGTGGCCCCGTCTATCGCGGTTCAACTCCGCGCGGACACCCCAACTTTGCGAGGCCTCGCGAGAGCGGAACCTGTGGCACCGCTACACCAAGAGCCACTCGGGGACGTGCGCCCGCCGGACTTGAGATCCGGTGATGCCAAGAGCATCGAGCAAAGCACGGGCTTCGGGAATAAGTGTTACGGCAGCACGCGTGGTTTGGGACCATGCAGCCGGGGTTCGACTCCCTGATTCCCGACCAATGCCCCTTCGTTCAATCGGTAGGACACCGGCCTCTGAAGCCGAGAATCGCAGTTCGAGTCTGCGGGGGGCAGCCAACCTCAAGGAGGTGCAGTGAAGTTCGAAACGCAAGACCTGATCAACCGCATTACGACAGAGCGTTCGAAGCATCGCAAGATCTTCGAGGAGGCGGTGGAGAACTACAAGTCTCAGGTACTCGAAGAGCTTGAGGATTTCGCCGAGCGCGTCAAGAGGGGCGAGCGCATCAGAATCGTCTCCACGTTGCCCGTGCCTGAAGAGCACACGGACGACTACGACATGGTGCTCGACATGCTCTGCATGACGACCGACAAGACCATCGAGTTGACCGAGGAGCAGTTCAACACCTACGTCCGGGGCCGGTGGCACTGGATGGCGAGCTTCGCCTCGAACACGATGAGCTACAACCGATGAAGATCTCGACGCTCAGCATCGTTGTCGGCAGTGAGGCGTGCAACGCGACGTGCCCCTTCTGTGTGTCGAAGATGACACCGCCGCAAGGCATGAAGTTGATAGCTGCAGAGGTGCGGTGGGATCGCCTAGAGAAGGCGCTCCAGTTCGCCGAGATGATGGACGTCACGACGGTCCTCCTCACCGGCAAGGGAGAGCCGACGCTCTTCCCCAAGCAGATCACGAGGTACCTAGAGAAGGTTGGGCCTCGATTCCCGTTCGTTGAGCTTCAGACCAACGGCATCAACATCGCCGAGCACGAAGACGCCAAGGACTGGCTGATCGAGTGGCAGGAGTTGGGGCTGACGACAATCGCCATCTCCGTCGTGAGCTACGAACCCGAGATCAACCGACAGAACTACCTTGGGCATCGCCCAGGCAAGGAGTACATCGATCTCCCGAGGCTGATCGACTGGATCCACCAGCGCGGCATGAGCGTTCGCCTCTCCTGCGTCGGCATCAAGGGCGGCATCGAGACCGGCATCATGCTGAACAACATGATCGGGTTCGCGAGAGAGCACAAGGTCGAGCAGTTGACGCTCACGCCAGCAACGCCGAGTAGCAACTCGCGAAACAGAGAGGTCAACGACTGGATCGCGTCCAACAGACTTCACTCCGATCAGATCGAGGGGCTGAAGTACTTCCTCGATCACAACGGCAGGAAGCTTCTCACGCTCCAGCACGGAGCAGTCGTCTACGACGTAGGAGGCCAGAACGTCTGTCTGAGCAACTGCCTCACCCTTCCCAAGGGCGAGGAGATTCGGCAGGCGATCTTCTTCCCAGACGGGCACCTTAGGTACGACTGGCAGTACCCTGGTGCGATCTTGATGTAGCTGTTCCACGGTGGTGTAACTGGTAAGACTCTCGACTGTTAATCGATGGGATGCAGGTTCGAATCCTGCCCGTGGAGCCAACCTCATGAACTCAGATAGAACGATTGCGTATCTGGCGTTCTTCCTCGCGCTCCTCGCGCTTGTGCTGCACGCCTTCTAACCCGCGCTGGTGTAGTGGCGCATGACCGCCTTTTAAGCGGAATGGACGAGGTTCGATCCCTCGGCGCGGGACCAATCCTTCCCTAGTGAAGTAGGAATCACGCTTGCCTGATTAGCGAGAGTCCGGGGTTCGAATCCTCGGGGAAGGACCAATCCTCACCCTGACGTTGAAGTAGACCTGCGAGGCTCTCCCCGGCAATAGGGGATCTCTGCCGGGCTTGTAGCCGCCCCGATTCGCAGGTCTTCTTGAGCGCCAGCGAGAGTCATGGTGACCAAGCGGTCCCGTAAACCGCTAGACCCGGTTCGACTCCGGGCGTTGGCTCCAAGTTCAGTGACAGGGACGAAAGCTCGACCGGGAGCAGCATACCTGCGTAGCCCGGCGTCGCCGCGCAGGCGAATCCCTGTCTCCATGCCCCTTGAGCAAGCGTGGTCGTTGCGCCGGTCTGAAGAGCCGGATAGCTTGGTTCGATCCCAAGAGGGGGCACCAATCCTTTGTCATAGAACGCGCGTATTTGCCCTGTGAGCGCTTCTTTGGCCCTGCCTGGGCCTGGGAGCCGTCCAGGGCGTCGCGCTACGGGCCAGCACGGGCGCGGGCGCCCCTGGCCTGATATTCTGAGCCCTGGGGGAAGAGAAATGGCCGACAAGAAGACCCAGCCCTGGAAGTGCCCAGACTGCCCGCAGAAGTTCGCCACGGAAGACGAGCGGTCCGAGCACTACCTGAAGAGCCACCCTGTTCCCGAGGTGGATCCCTCGTTCTACGACGACGACAGCTGGACGGTGATCGCGTAGCCGGACGTGACTGGGTCCGCCACTGCCTTGTAAGCAGAGGCCGCAGGGTTCGATCCCCTGGTCCGGCTCCAGTTTGAGCCCGAGTAGAGGGCACGGGGTTTGACCGGCATCCCTGGCTAACAAAAACCGGCAGCGCTGGGGGCATACGCCAACGGCAAGCGGTCAGGCTTTCAACCTGATGATCGGGGTTCGATTCCCCGTGTCCCTACCAACCCAGGACAGACCGATGACGATCAAGCTCAAGCCGAAGTGGAAGTACCTGCAGGGCGGACAAGACGCCGGCAATCACGGGAAGTGTACCGGCAACTCAGGCACGAAGAAGCTCAAGGGTCGCGAGCGCCCCATCGTTCGAGGCAGCCGCGTCAAGTCGTTCAGCTGACCCTCCCGTAGCTCAGCGGAAGAGCGCCACCCTCCGAAGGTGGGGGCCGCGAGTTCGAGTCTCGCCGGGAGGTCCATTCGCCCATTCCCAGGAGGCACAATGCACGCAGGAGGTGACCATGCA
>JBDHHP010000299.1:0-4235 GCA_039589275.1 Gemmatimonadota bacterium
GAGACCTAGGTTGGAGAAGATCGCGTGCCTGTAGACTACTTCATGCAGGTGCCGCTATCTTGCCGAATCCGCCACCAACGATCCCAGCGTGCCACGGATCACCACCCAGGGGCTCCCGATTATGAATCATTGGCTAATGAAATCAGAACCCTCCGTCTACTCGATAGACGACCTTGCCAAAGACCGGTCCACTTTCTGGGAAGGCGTCCGCAACTATTCGGCTCGCAACAACATGCAGAAGATGAAGTTGGGAGACCTAGTCTTGTTCTATCATAGCAACGCCAACCCCCCGGGTGTTGCCGGCATCGCTCGCGTATGCCGGGAGGCCTACCCGGATCCATACCAATGGGACAAGCAGAGTAGGTACTTCGACGAGAAGGCCACCAAGGAGAAGCCACGTTGGTTCATGGTCGACGTGGAGTTCGTGGAGAAATTGCCCGAGTTTGTTCCGTTGGAGGCTATCAAAGCGGCGGCGGGTCTGGAAGACATGGTCGTCGTCAGGCGCGGCCGGTTGTCGGTTCAGCCTGTCGCTAGGGCGGAGTTCGGTATTGTGAGGGGGCTTGGAAGAGGTGGCCAGCCGTAGGCATTAGCGTCCCTCGGATCGCGGCGCCAATCTCGTCCAACCATTCCCCCATCCCACGCATCTGATCCAGCACAACAAACGTGTTCAATACGGAGTACAACAGCTCGGTGGTGGAAAACGCATTCGGAGGCCGATACTTCGAGCTAGGCCCGGGACGGGGGATTTGGGTTGGCGCCCGCCTTGGGTTCGTCAGGTGACGCACATGGACGTCACGGCTGCCAGAGTACCCCTTGTCCTGCAGTCACTTACGGGCTAAATACAATGCCCCGTGCGATTGGTTCGGGAGCGCGGCGTTGTCGCGCAGACTTTCAGCTCGAAAGGGGTTGGGTCTGTGTACTCAGCTGGCATCTCCTATTTGCTGGAACTGTATGATTGCCCACCTGAGATCCTCGACGATCAGGTGCACATCGAGGCCGCGATTCGTGAGGCAGTGGACCACGCAAACGCGACCCTTCTAGAACTGGTCACCCGCAGGTTCGCGCCGCAGGGCGTGACGGCGCTGGCTCTGCTCGCAGAATCCCACATTTCGATTCACACTTGGCCGGAACTGGGCTATGCCGCTGCCGATATTTTCACGTGCGGCAACAAGGCAATGCCCCAACGGGCCGCCGAATACCTTGCGCATGCGCTCGGCTCGCGGAGGCACAAGGTCAGACAGGTGAGGCGCGGTACGCATGTGGGTGAGGAATCGCTCGAGGCAGAGGTAAAACCAGTAGCCGCAACCACGGTCTGACACCCCAGAACATAGACAGGATAGCGCTGAACGTGTCCGACCAAAATGGCGGGACGGACTTCTGGATTACCGATAGCACGACTCCCGGCGACGGCTACCGCTATGCTGTCTCACGCATCCTGACTTCGAAGCGCACTCATTTCCAGGATCTCGCGATAGTAGAATCTCGGAGCTTTGGGAAAGCACTGCTGCTGGACGGCAACTGGCAGTCGTGCGTGGCAGATGAGTTCCTATATCACGAACCGCTAGTACAGCCCGCAATGCTCCTCCACGGCTCACCCCGTTCGGTTGCCATCTTGGGTGGAGGTGAAGGGGCTACACTGCGAGAAGTGTTGAGGTGGCGGAGCGTCGAACGAGTCACGATGGTCGATCTCGATGCGGAGGTGGTGGAGGCGTGTAAGGAACACCTCGAGGAGATGCACCAGGGTGCCTTCGACGACCCGCGGGTCGAGCTGGTGATCGGCGATGCTCGCGACTGGCTCGATTCGACGACGGACACATACGACGTTCTCATCTCGGACGTATCCGAGCCACTAGAGGACGGCCCCGCTTTCCAGCTGTTCACCAAGGAGTACTTCCAACGGGTCAGGCGCGTTCTGGCACCCGACGGTTTCTTCTCAGTGCAGGCAGGGTGTGCGGCACCGCACGACATGCGAGTGTTTGCCAGGGTCGCCAACACGGTGGCCGGGGTGTTTGAGCACACCCGTCCATACGTATCGCAAGTCCCCAGTTTCGCGACGCCATGGGGTTTCTTGCTCGCCTCAAGCCGTCCCCTCGATTCTCTACCGCCGCCAGAGAGAATCGACGATCTACTGACCCAGAAAACGACCGGCCGCCTGAGAATGTTGGATGGTGAGGCGCTCTGGGGGCTGTTCCTTTGTTCGGTTTATGTTCGTCGTGCCCTAGCGGAGGAGAAGGAAGTCTACACTCTAGGAGACCCACCCAGGCGAAAACCAGGCGGCACCGGCTAGATCAGATTCGCCTGGTGGCTGGGTCGGCAGAAACCCGCAGACCGTTTCCCGCTTCCCACAACAAAAAAAACGGGCGCCCGGCCTGGGACCACGGAAGCCGGACGCCCAGCCCCCTGCGGGGGCTTTCAACCGATTGAGGGCCAGCCTGGAGACTAACCAACCCTCCGGTCAATGAAACACCCATATGAAACCGAGGGCGCTACGGACCATGACTCTCAGAGTCGCCCTCAGAGCCACCTTCCTCGGCTTCGGGTGCAGTGGAGCATACTCGGCGTCTCATTAAGACCCGGTGAATAGTATGTGAAGAAGATAGATGGCTTTCGTCAGCCAATAGCCGTGCCAATTGCCACAGCAGCCAGCAGGAGTGCCACCCTGACAAGGATCTCCGCGACGTCCAGCCTTCTGTGCTCGAGAGTAAAGCTCACCTAATACCTCCTGAGATCGCGCATCATGCGGTACGGGAAGATCGCCAGCCGGCAATCCACGAGCTCTCCGCTAGAGGAGGGATACCCGATACCTCGGTCCAGCTCGCCAGCCGCCCGGTTTCGGGCGTTTTGTCTCGGCCTCGCTCAACTGCGGGTGAATCGCTGGGTCCTAGTGTGTCTCTGACTATTTCTAGGAGTTCAGCAAGCGTCCACGGCTTGTTGAGGAACGGCACGTCCGTTTCGAAGCCGGCACGCTCGGTCACGTCCGTTGCCGAGTAGCCGCTGGTAAAGATCAACGGTATGTCGATACGCTCGGCCTTCAAGCTCTCGTACAGCTCCCGACCACCCTTCTTCGGCATCACCAGATCCGAGATAATCAAGTCGATGGCAGCTACAGATTCCCGTATGATCCTCATAGCCTCGTCACCGTCGGCCGAGAGCAAGACCGTATAACCGTGTGCCTCCAGTGCCCGCTTGGCTGCACGAATGATCGCTGCCTCATCCTCGACCAACAGTATTGTCTCACATCCGCGGCAAGCCCCATCCATGTCATCCTGCTTCTCCTGCCGTTCCACCGGCTGCTTGGCAACCGGGAAGTAGACCCTTACAGTCGTTCCCCTCCCGACCTCGCTGTATACGTGGACATAACCCTTGTGTTGCTTCACGAGCCCGTAGATCATCGCCATCCCGAGCCCCGTGCCTTGACCTACCGGTTTCGTGGTGAAGAAGGGTTCGAAGATCTTCTCCTTTGTCGCCTCATCCATGCCCACCCCGCTATCGGTGACAGAGACCGAGACGTAATCCCCTGGCTCTACCCAGGGATGGGTTGATTCGTACCACTGATCGAGTCTGTTCGACTTCACTTCGAGACTGAGTCTGCCACCATCCGGCATCGCGTCGCGCGAGTTGGTGACGAGGTTGAGCAGTATTTGTTTGACTGCACCGGCGTCGGCCATCGCGGGACCGGCGAGTGAACTTGCCACTACGCTGACTTCGACGCTCTCAGGCAGTATGCGTCGCAGCATACTGGACATTCCCGTGACCAACTCCCCCAGCTCAGTCGGCCGCAGACTTAGCTCGCTGCGCCGGCTTACGCTGAGCAGCTGTTTGACCAGCTCACAGCCTCGCACGGCCGCCGTCTGCGTTTCGTCGAGGATGGCGCGCAAATCAGAGCGATCGGGTGGTAGCTCACAGCCGAGAAGGTCGGCGTTGGCGAGAATCACGGTCAGCATGTTATTGAAGTCGTGCGCTATCCCTCCCGTAAGCTGACCGATAGCCTCCATCTTCTGCGATTGTCGGAGTTGCGCCTCCAGTGTGCGCCGTTCCGAGACGTCCTCTACAATCATCTCGAAGCAAACCACGTCGCCGCTGTCGTCCCGCACCGGTCGACCGCTCAACCGCACACGAATCGGTACCCCCTCCTTACGCTTCCAGTCGACCTCGATGCCGCTTATGCGGCCCCGGCTCCGGTATTCCTCAATCAGTTCACTCCGCTCCGCCGGATCTGCGTA
Source organism: Gemmatimonadota bacterium (assembly GCA_039589275.1). Classification (GTDB taxonomy): domain Bacteria; phylum Gemmatimonadota; class Gemmatimonadetes; order Gemmatimonadales; family GWC2-71-9. The sequence continues at coordinate 4,224 of JBDHHP010000299.1, forward strand.
TATGTCACGCGC
>JBDHHP010000300.1:0-4211 GCA_039589275.1 Gemmatimonadota bacterium
GGACTTGCTGGTGATTCCATCACTGGTCGCTCTCGGCCGTACCACCGAACTACGCGTGATTTGGCGTGACACAGACACTGAGGTCGGGCAGCTGGCTGCTGAAATAATGAGCGCTGTCGAAAGCGGCGATGAGATCAGTGATGTGACCACGCGAGTTGCCGGCCAGCATCTCAATCTGTTCGATGATCTGCTCGGTGGCATGCTACTCAGAGCGCTGGCAGCTAGATGATTGGCGATCGGCGCTTGGAAATTCGCGACTGGCGATTGAACATCGCACGGAACTGAGCTGGGTGGTTAGCGACAACACTGCTACTGACTGCGTGCACTGAGCCAGAGGAGACACCTGACCTGCACCCGCCCCCGGCAGTAGGAACCATCGACACCGCTCAGTCGTTCAACATGTGAGTGGATTCGACGGCGTTACGCGACGCCACATGAAACGTGTTTGGGGCCGCCCGAGCCGGCGGTCGACTACCGCGCGGTAACACCTGTTCTCATTCCGCCGACTATTGCTGTGGGGTCTGCATTGACGAACGCATTTGACTCAAGCGTCAAGGAGCATCACGATGTGGATCTCCGTTCCGACGCGATCAAGACCATCCAAGTGAATGTCGGGTTCAAGTGTAACCAGACTTGCGTACACTGCCACCTGCAGTGCGGGCCCACACGGGAAGAGCAGATGGAGTGGAGCACAATGGTAGCACTGATCCAGGCGGCGGATTCAGTTCGCCCAGACCTGGTAGACGTCACAGGTGGAGCGCCCGAGATTCATCCTCATTTCAGGGATTTCGTTGAGGGGCTGCGTGAGAGTGGCCACGCGGTGCAGGTGCGCACAAACCTGACTGCCATGCTCGAGCCCGGGTTGGAGGATATCCCCGCTTTTCTGAGGGACCATGAAGTACGTCTCGTGGCATCGATGCCGTGTTACCTCGAGCAGAATGTGTGTGAGCAGAGGGGCGCAGGCACATACGAGCGTAGCATTGAGGTGCTGCGGAGACTGAACGCGCTGGGCTACGGGATCGAGCCCCAGCTCTCTCTCGACTTGGTCTACAATCCGAACGGCCCCTTCCTACCCCCCGCTCAAGCTCAGTTGGAGGCCGACTACAAGCGGCAGCTATTGAACCGGTTCGGCCTGCGTTTCACGAGATTACTGACCATCACAAACATGCCCATAGGCCGGTTCTGGAAATCGCTGAAAGAGGTGGGCAAGGCGGATGACTACATGCGGCTGCTCGTGGCCGGGTTCAATCCTCACACAGTCGAGGGACTGATGTGTCGTTCGCAGATAAGCGTGGCGTGGGATGGGACCATATACGATTGCGACTTCAATCTGGCCCTGGAGCTCCCGGTGAGAAGCGAAACAACAAGACGGATCGAAGACTTCATGCCCACCTCGCTGGACGGCCGCAGGATCGTGACGGGAATGCACTGTTTTGGCTGCACCGCAGGTGCCGGATCTTCTTGCGGTGGGGCTCTCGCTTCCGGCGCTTCTCAGGCTCTTGGCAAGTGTATCGTCACTAATCGATGATCGATAAACCGACTCGCGGAACCCCGGTATTTGGCCTTCAGATCATCACTCTATCACCAGAGTGATCTTGCGATTGTTCCCGAAGCTGACTCCCGCGAATACCGACCTGACAGCGCGTATTAACTCGCGGTCGTTGGAGCGGACTTCGACCGCCAGGAGTGCCGGATTACCCCCCCCTGAGGCAGACCCTCAGCTGTGGCCCAGCGACGCCACCTGTAGCTCGCTGTCCTGTACGTGAACTCGAAACCGTCGGGAAGAGAAGCAACCAGGGCCGGCGGCACAACTCGCCAACCCGTTGAAGCCGGATAAGTGCCATTCTTGGCGAAACCGTCGAATGCAGCCACCTTGATCGCGTTGAAGTCTGCAATCACCACAGCAGCGTCAGCCTTGATTTTGGCTGCCATGTAGTAGGGTATCGCGAGGTTGGCCAGAATCCCGACGATCACCGTCACCAGCAGGATCTCGATGAAGGTGAAGCCGCGCCTATTCATTGTCCGGACCTCGTTGCAGTCTTTCGAATGCCTCGAAGTACGGCGTCAAGTTCTCTCCCGAATGGTACACCATTGCCGAGTCGCTGAGTTGGACCGTCAGCGTGTAGGTCGAGTCGGTTTTCGCGTACTCGACATCCTCATCGTCCATCGCGATCAACTGCAGAGACGATGGGAAGACCCGTGCTGAGTCCGCAAAGGCCTCTATCTCCTGGGCGATTAGCGCAATGCTCAGGCGAGCCGCATCTCGCTCTCCTGCAACAGGGAACACCGCCGGTTCCTGCATCATCCGCCAGGCGTTCCAAGCGGTGAGCGCAACGAGCACAGCGGACAGGACGAGGAGTAGCGGTAGTCGCGATCGACGTTCTCGAACCGGCGCCGCACGGGCAGCGTCCTCGGCCTCACGCGCCATGATCTCCGCTACGTAGCCGTCCCGCGACGTCGCACTCGATTCCTTACTTGGTTGACTCATGGCAGGTCCAGTGCCGGAAGTCTCAACCGCCGGCCCGTCGCAAGGTCGCCTTCACTCGCGCCACGAACTTCGGTGGGTCGATCGGTTTGCGAATGTAGTCGTCCGCGCCTTCCTCCATCAGCTTGACTTCAGAGTCCACTTCCTCTGAACCGGTCAACACGATCACGGGAAGGCCCGCAGTGGCAACCGAACGCCGTACTTGCTGCAGCACCTCGAGGCCTCCCATCCGGGGCATATCCAAGTCGAGTACCACTAGATCGAAGTGGGTACCGCTCTGAATCGTCTCGAGTCCGGCCGCCCCGTCATTCGCTTCGGAGACATCGAAGCCGTTCTTCTCGAGCACCGCCCGCGATTTAAGGCGAACGATCGAATCATCATCCACTAGGAGCACGTGTGGCTTGTCGCTAGATGGGGCGGTGGGCTGTTCCGCTCTCTCCCCCAACGCCCGCTCCACCTCCTGGAGCGTCGTCACGCCGTCTGTAACCAAGCCGAGTGCTACCTCTCGAAGCGGCCTCATTCCGCCAGCGGTGGCTGCGCTTCTGAGCTCGGCTGCGCTTGCTCCCGCTGCGATCAAGTCAGATAACTCGGACGTCACGGTGACCGCCTCCATTGCCGCCACTCTGCCGCGATAACCGCCCTTGCCGCACTCGTCACACCGACCGGGGCGAACGACGGGTTTCACCCCGTAGGAATCGGCTAGACGCTGCTCCTCGGGAGTCAATTCGCCGGTGCCAATACGCTCAGAGCAATTGGGACACACCGTGCGGAGCAGACGCTGTGCAACGAGTCCCCTCATGGACTCACCAATCGATGCCGTCTCCAAGCCCAGGTCCTTGAGTCGCCCCACCACACCGATCGCCTCGTTGGTGTGCAGCGTAGCGAGCACTAAGTGCCCAGTCAGGCTTGCCTGTACTGCAATCGCCGCGGTCTCCAGATCTCGTATCTCACCAATGAGGATGACATCCGGATCTTGCCTCAGAATCGCTCTGAGTGCGGACGCGAACGTCACCTTCTGGCGCGGCTCTACCTGTATCTGCGTGATCCCCGCAAGCTCATACTCAACGGGATCCTCCACCGTCATGATGTTGACTTCCTCTGTAGCCAGCTCCTGTAGAGCGGCATAGAGCGTGGTCGTCTTTCCCGAGCCCGTAGGGCCCGTTATCACCACGATGCCCTCACGGTGGGACAACATGTGTCGAAAGCGCTCGTGCTCCGCCTCAGCCAGTCCCAATTCGCTCAGCTTTGGTGACCCCTCTGGATCGAGGATGCGGACGACGAGCTTCTCCGCGTGCCGCGTCGGGACAGTCGAAATGCGAAGATCACATACCCTCTCTCCAACTAGAATGCGGGCACGGCCGTCCTGAGGCCGCAAACGGTCCGCAATGTCGAGGTCACCGAGGATCTTGATCCGCGACACGGCCCGGTTCAATGCGGGCATCGGCATCTGCATGTAGGTACGCAGCACACCGTCAACGCGAAATCTCACCGTGCCGCCGGCCCGACCAGGCTCCATGTGGATGTCACTGGCCCCCTTCTTGGCCGCATCACTAAGGATCAGATTGGTGAGCTTCACTACCGGCCCCGATTCCACCTGCTCCGCCGCGAGCGTCTCGGGGCCCGCGCCATCGACAACGTCGACAATGTCTGTGATGTCGGCATCTACGCTCGTGAGCAGGTTCTCGAGCATAGCATCGGGACGATACGCCGCCTCTATTGCCTTCTC
>JBDHHP010000301.1:0-5311 GCA_039589275.1 Gemmatimonadota bacterium
CGGAATCGTGCTCGCGCTCAACATCTTCACGGCCGAGAACTATAACGCTGGCTCGAGCAGCGCTCAGCCATGTGAGGGAACTCCAGCCGGCCGCGGGTGCATCTACTTGACCGGCGGGATCATCCAACGCCAGCGTGGTGCGGTGGGATTGACCTCCGGTCGAGGTTATGTAAAGCGGTACTCCTACGACCAGTGTGCGGCCAACGACCCGCCGCCTTACTTCCCGACGACCGGACACTTCGTTAGGGGCAGGATCTTCGAGGTAGATCCCACGGGATTCAACGTTGCGAACTACTACTCGCTGTTGACACCTCCGTAATCTCGTGACTCGGCGTTGAGCTAATTAACCAGCGGGTCACTGCCCTGGGCGGTGGCCCGCTTCGGTTTGAGGAGAGGCTCTACTGCCCGAGCCTTGATTTCTGCAGAACCCTGCAGAACGACGAGCCCAAGGCCCACCACGATGGCCGTCCCGCCTGTCATGGTTCTCCAAGTGAGGGATTCGTCCAGCAGCACCACGCCCAGCAGCACCGCAACGAGTGGTGTCACCAGGGTAATGAGCATCGTTTTCGTGACGGCCATGTGCTTGATGAGCCAGTACAACAGCACGAACGCGAGCGCCGACCCGACCAGCGCCAGGTACAGAATCGAGACGATCGCCAAAGGCGTCCAGGAGAACTGACGCGGATCTCCCTCCAGCACCAATCCCAACACTGCAAGCGGTATCAGGCCTGCCGTCATCTGCACAAGCGTCAGCAGCGATGCGTCCAGATGTCCGCCGCGTACTTTGATTAGTACGTCGGCGTACGCGGCGGATGCCGCTGACACGACGATCGCGACACTGCCCCAAAGAGCGCTCGCGCCGGACACATTGAGCTCGTTGGAAAAGACCAACCCGATCCCACAGATGCCGAGAATGACTCCGGTGAGCTTGGACCACGTCATCCGCTCGGTGGGCAGGTGGAAGTGCGCAATTACGAGCCCAAACAGTGGGAAGGTGCCGAACAACAGCGCAGCGAGACCGGATGATATGTACTGCTCGCCCCAGAAGACGAGCCCGTAGGTCAACCCGAACAGCAGCAAACCCGTCCCCACCATCAGCCACCAATCGCGGGCGCTGTAATGGAACTGCACCTTGCGAGCCACTACGATCGGGAGTAGGGCTACAATGGCAATTGCGAATCTCACGGCCGCGAAAGTGAATGGCCCAAGGTCTGCCAGGCCGAGCTTGATGAACAGCCATGTGGATCCCCAGATGAAAGACAGGACCAACCAGACGAATGCTGGCCTCACCGCTGCCGGGAATGCTGGATTCGGGGTCAACTGGATTGTCACAATCTGATGACTCCTGCAACCCTGCCTATTGCAGCGGGTTAGGGGGCCTCTTACAATTAGCGTAATAGTGCTGACCCGCGCGCTCCGCGAGGGGAGCGACGGGCTTTTGTGTACCTGATTCTTGGAACCCCTGTGCGCTGTCTGGCCCTCAACGCATCGTTTGAGCCGCTGACTCTCGTTCCGGTCCGGAGGGCGCTTCGCCTTATCTTGGACGGCAAGGCGGAGATAGTCGAGTCTGACGGGAAACGAATGATCCGCAGCGCGCGCCTGGCCTTGCCGCGACCAGCGGTAATCAGGTTAGTCAGATTCGTCCACGTGCCACGCCGCTTCCGCCGTCAGGTTACAAACACGTTCTTGTTTGCCAGAGATGGCTACAAGTGCCAATACTGCGGCCGCGGCCAGCACCAGTTCAAGTTCCGCGAGTGCCTCACCAGAGACCACTTGGTCCCGCTCTCGCGGGGTGGCACAAACGACTGGACGAATGTCGTTACAGCTTGCTCCACGTGCAACACCCGCAAGGGCAATCGCCTGCCTGAACAGTACGGCATGTTCCCGCTGAAACGGCCAGCGGAGCCACACTTCGTCTACCTCAGTTGGGCGGTTCGGAAACTGACTCCCGTGCAGGCCAAGTATATCCGGATGTTCTACGGCGCCGGGACGCTTCAGGAGCTGACAGGGCACTAGGCCGGGGTGGGAAGATCCGCTTCCCCAGCCGCCGGTTTTTCCCAGTTGTACCCCCGCCGGGCAGATGATAGCTTTAGCGATTCTGGATGCGTTGGAGAGAGGAGCTTCTTGACGTACCCCCTGGCCGACCTATTCACCAAGCGTGCCACGCAACAACCGAGCCATGAGTGCTTGGTATCTGGCAGTCGCAGGTTCACTTACCAGCAGGTGGATACCGAGGCTGCGGCATTGGCCGCGGCCTTCTCCGACCTGGGTATCGAGGCGGGAGACCGGATCGCAGTCGACTTGCCGAACCAACCTGAGTGGATCACCACGCTGTTGGCCGCTGCAAAGCTGGGTGCCATACTGGTGCCGCTCAATCCAGCCTTAGGCTATCGCGAGTTGAAATACCAGCTTCGCCATGCAGAGGTGAGCCTGGTGGTGGCGGCTGCGACTCTAGGTGATACTGACTACCTGGATGTCTTTGACGATTTTGTGGGCGAGCTTCCTGACTTGCAGTATTTGATACTCGTGGGCCATGAGGACTTCTGGTACGATGATCGCGTCTTCCGCTACGCCAACGTGGTGGCCCGGGGGGCGGCCGACAAACTCGAACCGATCAGACTAGACCCGGATTCGACTCCTCTCGCCATCATCTACACGTCTGGAACGATGGGCAAGCCGAAAGGCGTGGTGTTGACCCATACCAATCTGACACACACTCCCACGGCAACCGCGGAACTGCTCGGTATGGGCGATTCTGACCGAACGCTCATGGCGGTGCCTCTATTCACTGCGTTCGGCGTTCACATGTGTATTGCCACCCTGTTGGAGGGCGGATCCGTTGTATTGTTGGATTGGTTTGATTCGACTGCGGCTCTCGACTTGATTGAATCAGAGCGCATAACACTTTGTCCCGGTGTCCCGACGATGTTCGAGCTGCTAATGCGCGATACATCGTTCAGGGGCCGAAAGCTCACCACTAAGCGGACTAGTATCGTGGCCGGAAGTCCGGTGTCCGAGGACCTGGTACAAAGGCTCCGCCAGTGGTGCGACGTCCAGATCGCATACGGACTCACCGAAGCAGCATCGACGGTAACGATGACGCGTGACGGGGATCCACCCGAGGCACGGTATCGCACTGTCGGACTTCCCTTGGACGGTGTTGAAGTGAAGGTGGTAGATGTGAAGACGGGGGAACTGCACGGACCGGAGGCCGTCGGCGAGCTGGCCATCAAGGGTCCCAACGTCATGGCGGGATACTACCGCATGCCGACTGAGACAAGACGATCGTTCACTGACGAGGGTTTCCTGCTGACAGGAGACCAGGCGATCGTGGATGAAAAGGGGTATGTGACGATCGTGGGCCGCAGCGATGCGATGATCATCCGCGGCGGCTACAATGTTTTTCCGCGCGAGCTGGAGGATATCCTCCGCACGCACCCAGCGGTAGAAGATGCCTGCGCAGTAGGTGTTCCCAACGAGATCCTAGGGGAGATCGTTTGCGCATGTGTCATTCCGGTGGAAGGTGCCATAGTCACGGGAGACGAACTGCGCGAGTTCCTCCGTGACCAAGTGGCTGACTACAAGGCTCCGGATCTGGTCCGCTTCTTCGACACTTTTCCGCTGACCGGAAGCGGGAAGGTGAAGCGAAGAGAGCTGGCACAGGTGGTGGGGCTGGAATTGAGTACGACGTGATAGAACAATCAGGCGGGCGCACAGGAATAGGCGCCCGGTCAGAAAAACCAACTGACGCACCGCACGCAGCGCTACTGATCGACTTCGACAACGTGACCATGGGGATCCGTTCGGACCTCCAGAATCAGCTGCGCAGACTTCTTAACTCAGATATCATCAAGGGCAAGGTGTCGGTTCAGCGGGCGTACGCCGACTGGCGGCGTTACCCGCAGTACATTGTGCCGCTGTCTGAATCGTCGATCGATCTGATCTTCGCTCCGGCGTTTGGGGCCAACAAGAAGAACGCCACCGATATCCGCCTGGCCATCGACGCACTCGAGCTGGTCTTCACCCGTCCCGAGATCGGTGTCTTCATCTTGCTATCCGGGGATTCGGACTTCTCGGCCCTGGTCTTGAAGCTCAAGGAGTACGCCAAGTATGTGATTGGGGTGGGCATTCGCGAGTCTTCCAGCGACCTGTTGATACAGAACTGCGACGAATACTTCAGCTACAGCGAGCTCACAGGGCGGGATCCCTGGGAGTTGGTGGTAGAGGCCGTGCGCAGGATGGGAGCTGACGGCGACGTCATGCGGTCCGACCGATTGAAGCAGGTAATGCAGGGGTTGGACCCGAATTTCGACGAACGCGATGCCGGTTACAATCGTTTCAGCAAGTTCGTCGTGGCTGCCGGTCAGCGCGGATTGCTTGCCCTAACAAGGATGGAAAACGGACAGTACGCGGTAGAGCTGGGATCGAACGCAAACGTACCTACCCCCGAGCAGGAGCTTTCGGTCGCAGCGGCCAAGGACGCGGCGGAGAAGCCGCGCAGGCGTGCAGTAAGGAAGCCGGCCGAGCGGGCGCAATCGGCGCATCTCACGCTGAGTGAGAGCTTTGAGTTGCTGCGGAAGTCGTTGCTGTCGCTTGAGGCCGTCGCCGAGAGATCGACGGACGCGGAGCGAGCCCGCAACAAAATGGCTGAGCTGCTAGGCAGCGATGCTGATCCGTTGTTCGATCGCCGACGATTCCCCCGCATGCTGCGGCAAGCTCATGACGCGGGATTGATTGAGCTGATAAAGGGCGAAGACGAGGGGTATATGCTGAAGCTCAGTGAGTCAGCAGCTGCAGCAGCCGAATCTGGTCGGGTTGCTCCCACGAAGCCCGAACTGTCAGGGGAAGCTCCGGACGCCGCAGAAGACAAGCCCGCGAAGAAGAAGCGTACCACCAAACGTCGCACGTCCACCGCGCGTTCGACAAAAGCCAAGAAGGCCGAAGCAGAGGCGACAGATGTCGAAGCCCCGACCGAGCTAGTCAGCGACGCCGAGGGGCAACCGGTAGCTAAGAAGAGGCCGACCAAGCGCCGCACAACCACTCGGCGGTCTACGCAGGCGAAGAAGGCGGATACCGCCAACGAAGAGACCGCGATGGCGACGGCTACTGTGGCAGAGGAGGTGGAGCAGAAAGGCACGGCGGAATCGAAGGACCAGGCGGACTCGCGGGTGGGACATACCGCCAAGGCTGCCAAACGAACAGCGAAGCGTACTCGCCCGTCGGCCAAGCGCTCCTCCAGGTCCCAGACGCGCACCTCAAGCAAGACCGGAGAGTCTCCATCTGAGGACACCACTCAAGCACACGATGCATC
>JBDHHP010000302.1:0-4158 GCA_039589275.1 Gemmatimonadota bacterium
GAAACGGCCGGATGTCGAGCGAATACCAGACATCACGCCGGAGTTGCTTTGGAAGATTGTCGAAGAGGTCCCTGAGCACGTCAAAGCCTGTTATGTAACGATCGCGGCACTTGGGCTTGATACGGGCGAGTACCTTGAGCTAACCAAGGAGCACTTGCGACCAAACATCCACGCCATCGAGGCTCCAGGAACAAAGACGTACATCCGACACGGCACACTGTATGTTGATGAAAGACTCTGGTCCTGGGTCGAGCGTAGCATTCCGTCACCAGTTCGCTACGGGTGGCTTCGCGAGTATTGGAAACGGGGACTCGCGGCTGCCGAGGCCGACACATCATTGCGACTAAAGGACCTGCGACATTGCATGGGGCAGTGGGCGACCGACGCTGGCGTTAGTGAGGCCAGGGTGCAATCAGCCATGCGCCACGCGAGTCCGAACATGACAAGGCGCTACGCCAAGCAGCGCGACCGGGGCGAGGTTGCCAAGGTTATGGCGGACGTGATGCTAAGGAGCGCGTAATGAACTGGAATCGGGAGTCACCCGATCCACAGTGTGGTCCACAGTCCCCACGTACCGGGCAAGATGTTGAGTCCCACCTAAAAGTTAAGCCGCTGCATGGCAACGGCTTAGTAGATAGCGGAGGAGGGACTCGAACCCCCGACACGCGGATTATGATTCCGCTGCTCTAACCAGCTGAGCTACTCCGCCATTTGCCCTACCCTTCCCAACACCCCGCCGACGGTAAGGGTCGGACAGGGAACTCTCTTCCCGCCTCTTCCCGCCTCTTCCCACCTCTTCCCACCATCAACTCATAACCTAACTCAACACCGATCGGCCGTCATCTCTTCGGCTCCCACATATATAGGATCTCGTCCTCTTCCAACATCCCGAACCGCTCCCGCGCCACACGCTCCTGCGTGAGCCGGTTGGTCTCGATGGAGTCGGCGTACGCCGAGAGGCTATCGACCTCTACCTCGAGCCTCGCAACTGATTGTTGCTCGGCGCGGATCTGTTGCTCGAGCTTGTACCAGTCGATGGTGGAGTACTCACCCATCATGGCGCCGAACAAGATGCCACCCACGAATACCGCTACGCCGATCGCGCGACCGCGGGTGAACTTGCGCGAACGCCTCTTGCTCACAGGCCGTACACGTCGCGACCGGGATAGACGGCTTGATCGCCTAGTTCCTCAGCAATGCGGAGCAGCTGGTTGTACTTGGCAATGCGGTCGGTGCGCGATGCGCTACCGGTCTTGATCTGCCCTGCTCCGGTCGCCACCGCCAAATCGGAGATGAACGTGTCTTCGGTTTCACCCGATCGGTGCGAGATCACGGTGCCATACATGTTGCTGCGCGCGAGGTCGATGCACTGCAGCGTCTCCGTCAACGTGCCTATCTGATTGACCTTGATCAACACGGCGTTGGCCACATCCCCTGTGATGCCGCGCGCCAGGCGCTCTACGTTGGTGACGAACAGGTCGTCGCCTACCAGCTGCACTCTGTCACCCAAAGCCTCGGTGAGCAGAGCCCAGCCGTCCCAGTCGTCCTCCCCCAAACCGTCCTCGATCGACACGATGGGATACTTGTCCAACCAGCCCGTGTACAACTCGATCATGCCTTCTGCTGAATGGCGCGAGCCGTCACCTTTCTTGAACACGTACTCGCCGTCCTCGAAGAACTCGCTGGCGGCTACGTCCAACGCGATCGCAATCTCGTCACCTGCCTTGTAACCCGCCCGGTCGATTGCTGACATGATCGCCTCGAGCGCCGCCTCGTTGGACGGCAGCATCGGAGCGAAGCCGCCCTCGTCGCCCACCGCCGTCGAGAGTCCCTGCTCCGACAACACCTTCTTCAAGGAGTGGAATACCTCCACTCCCATGCGCAACGCCTCACTGAACTCCTCCGAACCGACAGGGACAATCATGAACTCCTGCGCATCGACGTTGTTCGACGAGTGCGCGCCGCCGTTCACGATGTTCATCATCGGTACCGGCAACACGCTGGCCATGGGCCCACCCAAGTAGCGATACAGCGGCAACCCGACGTCCACCGCAGCCGCACGCGCGACTGCGAGCGATACCGCCAGAATGGCGTTGGCGCCCAGCTCGCTCTTGTTCTCCGTGCCGTCGAGATCCAACATGACACCGTCGATCAACACCTGGTCGGTGGCCTCCATGCCCTCGAGCCGCGGCCCGATCACATCGTTCACGTTGCCAACGGCATCCGACACGCCCTTGCCCATATAACGCGCTTCGTTGCCATCGCGCAGCTCCACAGCTTCGTGTTCTCCCGTAGACGCACCACTCGGCACGGCAGCCCTACCCATCGCGCCACTCGCCAGGAACACGTCTACCTCAACCGTTGGATTGCCCCGCGAATCGAGTATCTCACGTCCGGTTACATCAATGATGGTGCTCATGTGGTCTCGTCCTGGTTTGACTCCAGTTTGGCCGCGGCCTCGAAACGCTCGATGACCTCTCGTGTGAGAACCAGCAACTTGCCGCGGTCGTCGTAATCCATTCCCTCGGTCGGGATCTGCTCACCAAAATACAGAGTTATCGGACGCGGGTGAATCCTGATGCTGCCCTTGGGCAAGATCCCAAATGTGTGCGCGCAGTATACCGGGACGACGGGGACCTGAGAGGCCAGCGCCAGCACGAACGGTCCCTTCTTGAACGGCAGCATCTCACCGGTTCTACTGCGGGTACCCTCGGCGAATATCACCGCACTCATCCCCGCCCGTATTTCCTTGGCCGCCGTCTCGTAGGCCTCGAACGCGGCCTGGCGTTTCTGCCGGTCGATGTAGATGTGTCCCGCGGCCCTGAGCGCCTGCCCGAACAACGGCACCTTGGCCAGCTCCTTCTTGGCGACAAAGCGCACCCTGCCAACCAGAATGGATATCAGCGCCAAGATATCGAAGAGCGACTGGTGGTTCGCCACGAACACGACAGGACCATCGGGGACGCTCTCGAATCCGAGCGTGTTGACCTCGACGCCCGATACCTTGAGTATCCCGTTGGCCCAAATACGCCCGGCCTGATCGTACACACCACCGGGGTGATACTTGACGCGGAACAGGCCGGCGACGACCGCCATGCCGGCGCACCAGATGGTGAGCACGACCAGCGTAATGACGTATGCGATGGATCGCAGCATGCTCTAGAAGTGCCTGAATCCTTGCGGCAGGTCAACCGGCGCGCCGTTTTGCGTCACGGATACACCTGAACCGCTTTCTACGTGTCCGATGCATGTGAGCGGTAGCGAGAACTTCGCGCTGAAGTCAGCGGCTGCGTCAGCGTCACTTGGCAGTGCGACGAGTAGCTCGAATTCTTCGCCGCCGAGCAGTGGCATGTGGCCGCTCGCGGCTGCGTGCTGCGGCACCAGGTCGCTGTCGATCACACAACGCACACCCCCCGCGGCAGCCAAGTGCCCAACATCGGCCACCAAGCCATCGCTCAGGTCGATCATGGCCTTAGCACCGCGATCCGCCAGCCAGCGAGCCTCGCGCACGCGTGGTAGTGGATGAGCGAAGCGGTGGCGCGCCGTTTCCTCCGGTTGCGTTCCGGCAGTCCATGACTCGATGGCCGCCTGGGGACCGCCCAGTGTGCCGGTGACCCACAACGCATCTCCCGCAGACGCGCCGGCGCGGTACACAGGCTTCTCGACGCGACCCACAACGGCGACGTCGATCGTGATGCTATCGGCGCGCACCAAGTCACCGCCCCACACGACAGCTCCAACCGACTCGGCAGCTTGGCCCACGCCGCTCATCAACTCGGTCACGAACTCGTCGGGCCATTCCGCAGACACTCCCAAGCTCAGCAGTAGTCCTTCAGGCTGCGCTGCAACTGCGGCCAAATCCGACAGCGCCGCCGCCGTGGCACGCCACCCGACCTCCCACGGCTCGAGCCAACCGAGCCTGAAGTGAACTCCCTCGATGTGCAGATCAGTCGACAACGCGAGCTGCTCCAACCCGACGCGGACGATGGCGCAATCGTCACCGCCGGCGGATGCGTTCTCGCCCAACGCCGACCAGATAGATCTGATCTTGTCGAATTCGGGGCCGGGGCCCAACGCGGAGTCGAGGTTTGTCATTTCGGCTATCAGCTATCAGCTTTCAGCTATCAGCTGTTGGCGGCTGCCAGCAGCCAGCCGCCA
>JBDHHP010000303.1:0-7135 GCA_039589275.1 Gemmatimonadota bacterium
GATGTTGGGATGATTGAGTTGGGCACTGATCTGGATTTCACGCAGGAACCGCTCGGCACCGATCGAGGCAGTGAGCTCGGGGCGCATGACCTTGATGGCTACCTGGCGGTGATGCTTGAGATCCTCCGCGAGGTAGACAGTGGCCATCCCACCGCTACCAAGTTCCCGCTCGATGGTGTAACGGTCGGCGAGGGCTGTCTTGAGGCGATCAAGCGCGTGAGTCATGCGTAGCTCGACATACTACTGCGCCAACCCCATCCGCCGCCGCAGATCCTGGTACCGCGGGTCGTCGCGCACTAGGTCAAGTTCAGGCGAGTTGATAAAGACCAGGAGGGGGACACGAGCCTGGTAGGCGACCTCCAGCCAATTCAAGGTCCGTTCTCTGTCTCCCGCCCAAGCGTATCTGCAGGCGATGTCCCAAGATAGCCGTTCTGCTGCCCCCGGCCGCGCGGCCAATGTCTCAGCGTATCTCACCAATGCAGCCCGATAACCTCCCTCTGCATAACCCCGGTCGAGGGCATCGTCGAGTTCCTGGTCACCGGGGAACGACCGTCGGACCATTTCAAGCGCCGCGTCGTAGTTGCCGGTCAGGTGGTACAGGGCGCCGAGGTTCCCGTGGCCCAGGGGGTTGTCAGGCTCTATCCGCAGCACTGCCTCGTACTCCTCGATGCTCTCCGCATACCGTCGCTCATTGAACAGTAGGAATCCGTTGCCCACTCTGACCAATGTGTTCAACGGATCCAACTCCAACGCTCTCTCGATCTGGAACCGGGCCTCATCTGGTCGCTCCACTTGGGCTAGGAAGGCCGAGTAGTGGATTCTCGTTCCGCGTAGTTGGGGTTGATCTCGATCGCCTTCCGATACGCTGCCTCCCCACCCTCCCAGTCCCATTCCAACCGGTGCCGGACGAGGGCAACGGCATATTGAACCTCCGCGAGCGTGCTGTCTTTTGCCAGGGCCTGCCGTGCTACGGCGCTCCCGTGTGCCGCTGCCTCCCTCGGCGGTACGAGACCGAACAGTCCCCGGAGATTCCAGTCTCCGTTAGCCTGTCGCCACCCGCTTCTGAAACCGCTCTCGCAATACCAAAGTCGGCGACGACTGCATGACCCTCTTCTAGCAGCACGTTCTCCGGCTTGATGTCCCTGTGGATCACGTCGAGTCGATGCGCCGAGCCGAGCGCGTCCGCCACCTCACTCGCGATCTTCAAAGCATCTGCTATCGGAAGCTGTTTCTCTCGGTTCAGGCGATCTCGGAGAGATTCACCTTCCACATAGGGCATGACGTAGTAGAGGAACGACTCAGCTTCGCCTGAGTCCAACAACGGCAGTATGTGTGGGTGATTGAGGTTGGCCGTAATCTTGATTTCGCGGAGGAAGCGCTCGGCGCCGAGTGAGGCCGCCAACTCAGGGCGAAGGACCTTGACGGCTACCTGCCGCTCGTGCTTGAGATCCAGAGCGAGGTAGACGGTTGCCATCCCGCCCGAACCGAGCTCTCGTTCGATCCGGTAGCGGTCAGCCAGCGCAGCCTTCAGACGTTCCAACACTTCGGCCATGGGGACGGCTCCCGACTGGCGACTAGGCTAAGGTAGGGTTCGGGGTCAGGGGGGGCTAGACTGTGCCTTGAGGAACGAGAGACGCAAGTACGGCTACCCACTTCTCTGGCGGGCCGGCTACGGCCCCCATCGAAGCATCTGTTCTACGGAGAGCCCAATGTCCTTCGCGATCTTTCGAAGTAGTGTCGGCGCAATGTCCTTGCCGGGATGAAAGGGGACTGTCGTGCCACGGCCATCTTGGTGCCGGTACTGACGGTGTGAGCCGCGTTGACGGATCAGCTCGAAGCCCAGGCGCTTGAGTATCGCCTCGACCTCACGCGGCTTCAGAACCGGAGTAGATCCCAAGCGTCAGGCTACCCTGACCGTATGGGTGCCAACGAACTCGGCGTCAAGCGTTGGTTCACCATCCTCGAGGAGCATTTGAACGACCTCGGCCAAGTTTGTCAACAGCTCATCTACGGTTGCTCCCTGGGAATGGGCACCCTGCCATCCAGGGACGTACCCCACGAAAAGGCCGGTGTCAGAATCGCGTTCGATAACAGCAGTGTAGTCACGCATCTCGAGTCCCCAGATGACTTCCTGAAAAAGATAATCTCATGGGTATCAGCCCTCCAAACTCGAGTGACTCGGGACAGTGGCCAGACTCATACGCACCGATCACAAAACACACAAACGCGGGCAAGAGCCCGCGTTTGTGTTTGCTAATCGGGACGGCGGGATTTGGTGGCAGAGCGTGAGCGTCAGCGAACGCGACCCCAGCGAGATCGCGAGCTGCAGCGAGCGATTGAGATGAACCCGCGACCCCCTGTTGCGAATGCCGGAGCGCTAGCGACGGCGAGCACGATCGAAGTCGCGAGTGGCTACGTCACGAGCGACTGAGATCGGCTCGAACCTGAGAGAGGCCAGCTGCACAGTGGATGGGGAATCCACGTGGCGCCGCTAAGGACTTGCCATGGGATGAGCTCGGATGCGGTGTGCCTTAAGTGTGCCTTTGTCGCGAGGCACTAGCGTCTAGTGTTGTGAGTGGTTCATTGGGATCTCAACGCGCGCGGCCTTCTTCCGGCAACAGCTCCCTGTTGCGTAGAGGGGCGTTCAGGTGTCCGCTGCACAAGCTCTTACAACACAGTGACCGAGAATCAGTGTTCCTTACGCACTCAAGAGCTCAAGGCAACGTTTCCCGGCAACGCCACTGTGCCCCTTATGTGCCCCGCACCCTCGTACACCCATGTCACTCAGTGACACACAAGTGGTTTCGATTGGCGTCACAGACGCCCTGTTTTCCGTCAGCTGTGTACTGTAGTGTCAGTCAGTTCCAGTCTATTGATGAGCTTTTAATCCGTAGGTCCTGGGTTCGAGACCCACCCCGGTCACTGCCGCTCCGGGTAAACACGTCCTCGTCATCGTTGTCGCCGTCGGCGTCCTCGCCCGCCGAAACACCTGACCGACTCGCCCCGTACGGAGCGGTGTTAGCGGGGAGTTCCTGACCCTTATCGAGACCGGGCCGAGCCCACTTGCCCCGAACAACATGGATACTCTGCTTGCCGACCTGCGATATACCGTCCGCCGGCTGCTGCAGCGCCCTGGCTTCACGATCGTAGCCATCTTGACAATGGCGCTGGGGATCGGAGCCAACAGCGCGATTTTCAGCATCGTGAACGCCATCTTGTTGCGTCCGCTTCCCGTCGAGTCGCCGGGCGAACTGGTGGAGATCTACTCGCGGGAAGGCGACGAGGAGCCGGTGCCCAACGCCTATCCTGACTTCCTCGACATCCAGGAACGCGACGACCTGTTCACCGGCGTCGCCGGCTACACCTTGGACTTCCTCAGCATGGACGTCGGGGATCGAACGGAGGTTGTGTTGGGCGAGGCGGTCTCCGGCAACTACTTCGAGGTGCTGGGCATCCCGGCAGCTAGGGGCCGCACCTTCATCGCCGGGGAGGACGATGCGCCGGGCGCGGCGCTGGTCGTCGTGCTGAGCGATCGCATTTGGAGGCGGCGCTTCGCGGCCGACCCGAACATCATAGGCAAGACGTTACGGTTGAAGGGCCAGCGCTTCGAGGTCGTCGGTGTCGCGTCACCGGAGTTCAAAGGGCTGATGGTGGGGTTTGCCTCTCAGATGTGGACCCCGGTGACGACACAGCCCAGCTTCGGAGAAGACCTGGAGGATCGCGGTTCGCGCTGGCTGATGGTCAAGGGCCGGCTGCGACCGGGTGTCACGCCGGAGCAAGCGCAGTCCAGGATGGATGTTCTGGGCCGGCAGTTGGCGGCTACCTACCCGGAGACTAGCGAGGATCGGTCGTTCACGATCATCCCCACCAACGACGTGCGGTTACATCCGATGGTGGATCGGGCGCTCTTCCCCGTGGCGGCGTTGCTTATGGTCGTGGTCGGCCTGCTGCTACTGATCGTGTGCACCAATCTAGCGAACCTGCTGCTCGCTCGGGCGCTGGCGCGCCGCAGGGAGATCGCGATCCGGCTCGCCATAGGCGCGGGGCGCGGCCGTTTGATCCGGCTGCTGCTGACGGAGAGTCTCGTGCTGGCGCTCTTGGGTGGCGTGTTCGGATTGCTGATCGCGATCTCAAATCTCCTGGTCAGTTTCCAACCACCGATCATGTTCCAACTGACGCTCGATCTCGGGATCGATGGGAGCGTGCTGGCCTTCACTTTCTTCGTCTCGGTGCTCGCTGGCGTCTTCTTTGGTCTCGCGCCGGCATTGCAGGCGACGAAACCCCAGCTCGTCCCTGCCCTCAAAGACGAACTAGATGCAATAGGTGGTAGGCGGCGGCGGTTCGGCTTGCGCGACTCCCTGGTCGTTGCGCAGGTTGCAACCTCGCTCGTTCTGCTGATCGGTGCGGGCCTGTTTGTCCGAAGTCTGATCTCGGCGCAGGACATTGATCTGGGCTTCGAGCGTGAACGCGTCGCCATCATCATGCTGTCACCAACGGTCGCCGGCTACGAGGAAAGCCGGGGTACGGCCCTCCTGTCGAGCGTGGTCGAACGGGCGCGAACGCTTCCGGGAGTAGAGGCCGCCGCGTTGGCCAGCCGCATGCCCCTGGGCGTATCGGTCAACACGAACGAGATCTTTGTGGAGGGCGTTGCGACGCCGGAAGACGAGGCTCCCAACATCGATGCCGTGACCGTCAGCTCAGGCTATTTCGATGTGATGGGAATACCGTTGTTGCAGGGTCGTGACTTCCAGGAGCAGGACGACGAATCGGCGCCACTGGTCGCCATAGTTAGCGACGCTGCCGCTCGCCGGTTCTGGCCGGGCGAGAACGCCGTAGGGAAGCGGTTCCGTCTCAGCCCCGAGGGTGAGCTGCGCGAGATCATTGGGATCGCGCTGGACACCAAAGTGCGGACGTTGGGCGAGCAGCCGCGGCCATACCTGTACATGCACTACCTCCAGAGAAACCGCGGCTTCATGGCGCTGGCGGTGCGGACCAACGGCTACCCGCAGCCGATGCTGTCTACACTGCGCCGTGAGATCCTGATGGTCGATGACGGGATGCCGATCATGGAGTCGAAGACGATGACCGAGCATCTGGGCATCATGCTCTTCGCTCCGCGCATGGGCGGGATACTGCTTGGCGTCTTCGGCGGCCTGGGCATTCTACTCGCGACGATCGGCCTTTACGGCGTCGTCTCCTATGCGGCCGCCCAACGCACTCGCGAGGTCGGCATCCGCGTCGCGCTGGGCGCGCGTCCTGCGGACGTAATGCGGCTGGTGGTCGGGCGCGGATTGACTATGGTCGGGGTCGGCATAGCGATCGGCCTGGCGCTCGCCTTTGCGGCGGCGTTACCGCTGGGGAGCTTGCTTTATGGAATCAGCGTAACGGATCCGGTCACTTTTGTCGGTGTCACGCTGTTGCTGGTAGGGGTCGCGTTCGTAGCGACGATGGTTCCGGCGCTACGCGCGTCGAAGTTGGATCCGATGGTCGCGTTGCGGCGCGAGTAACACCGGGCGGGTGTGAGAAGAAGGTCCGGTGTTGACCGGCCCTTTCAGTTGACGATAGCTTGACGCACTGAAGGCTGCTTATCTCCTAGCCAACGCCAGGAGGAACCGTGCGAAGCCTAAGGAAGCCCATCTCTCTGCTGCTGATCATGTGGTACCTGCCCGCCTGTACGAGCTTCCAGACAACATATGTGGCACCGCAGGAAGCCGTCGCCGGTCAGGACAAGATCCGTGTCAAAGCGTGGGAGAACGGTGACAGTAATCAGGTACAGCTGCTGCATCCTTGGGCAACGGCTGACAGCATCGGTGGCGTTGAGGAGTGCATTCAAATCTGTGACGCGTACCAAGTGTGGGCTACTTCACTTGACAAGGTCCAAGCGGTGCAAACGCTTCGAGTTGACGCAGGCAGGTCTGCGGCTGTTGCCCTGGGGTTAGTGGTAGCGCTCTCGATCGTTGCAGTGATCGAGTTGGGCAACGCCTTCGACAGGGGTTGGGGTCGCTAAGGGCCCGCAACGAAAAGGCCGGGTGTTCCCAGACCCATGTTGCGACGGCCGATCTCGATCACGTCCCGATTGAGATCAGAGGGTAGCTATTGAGCCAAACGTCATGAAGGAACGAACCGGAGCATACTCCGCCAAGCAGAGGCTTCTCTTTACGCTTGCAGCAGTAACTGTCTATAGAGCTGGATTGCACGTGTCTCTACCGGGAGTGAACCGTCAAGCGCTCCAGGAATCCCTCTCACACTACTCGCCGTCGCTCGCGCAAACCTACAATGAGGTCACAGGCGGCGCTCTGTCGACGGCTGCCGTTTTCTCTCTAGGCATCACACCGTACATCGTCGCCTCGATTCTCGTGTTGCTAATGAGCGGTGCCGTGCTGCGGCTCCGACGAATACGTGACAAGCGCGCCGGCGCGGATCCGGCTTTCGATCGCCTGATCTACGGAGTCGTTGCACTTGTCGCCGCTTTGCAGGCTTGGGGTATGGCCGTGTTCCTGGAGACAATGCAGTCTCCGTCGGGTCTGCCCGTCGTGTCGGACCCTGGTTTGGGATTCAGAATTCTGGCGGTCGTGAGCATGGCAGCTGGAGCGCTCCTTCTGGCCTGGATAGCGGATCAGATCAGTTGGAAGGGGATCGCGAATGGAGTGGCGGTCTTGGTGCTGGTAGATATGGCCGCCAGTCTATGGCAGCCATCCTTAAGAGAACTCGACCTGCTCTTGATAGGGCACCGGTTGTTGTGGCAGTGGGTAGTGCTGTTCGGATTTGCCGCCGGGCTGCTTGCGCTGTCATTCGCCGTGATCAGCGCAAAACGCTATCTTCCGCTCACTTACGTCGGCACGGCACCTACAACCGCTCCGCAAGCTTGGACCCCACGCGTCACACTCAGAGCGAACACGGTTGGGATCCTCCCGATCTGGCTCGCGGCAACCCTTTTGTACGTGTTGACCGGCACGGGCTCCCTAGCCTGGGGATCCGCTGCGTATTGGGTTCTTCACTGTGCCCTGATCGTGGTGTTCGCCTACGTGTGGACGGCGGTGACGTTCAAATCATCAGACTTGGTGAGTCAGCTCGCGCGGTACGGTTTCGCATTGGCGGATCCTGACGCAAGGGATGCGCCCGAGGACTACATCGA
>JBDHHP010000304.1:0-4494 GCA_039589275.1 Gemmatimonadota bacterium
AATGTGCCCACGGACCGTTGCACCGCTGCCGCTCTCGCGGCCCCGTGAACCCGTCTTCATAGTTACCTCCTAGCCGGTGGCCTTCGTGGCCCCGCCGCCGTAGTAGTGGGCCCGCCCGACGACAGAACCACTTGACCAGCCAGCGCCATCGCATGTCCGCTGCTTGACTGCGGCACGATAGAGTCACGCACGTCAGACACAAGGAGGATGCCATGCGCGCCGTCGCCCCCATCATGCCCGTGCTGGGCGCTGAACCGTGACAGCGCCAAATAGAATATCGCGTTCGGTACCGCCACGAGGAAAGGGCCGGCGAACCAGCCTAGCTCTCACGATTACCCTCGCCGTACGCGCGGAGAGAAGTGGAGATTCTGTGAGAGTCCTGCAACCCCCTACGCTCCCCTGGAACCAACCCCTCACTGTTGTCGTATATACGTATATACCATAGCTAGTTGGATGACCCGTAACCGGGAGGAGAGCGAACCATGCTGGCAAGAAAGACCCGGTATCCCGTGATGCCGGCGGCCGGCGAGACACCGGCCGAAAGCGGGGATGCATTTAAGGCACCGAAGAGCACCGATGCCAGGCTCTTGGTCCGCAACAGCAACTCGGCGGACATAGAGGTACATCTGATCGCGGAGTCAGGCAGACGTTTCCGGCTCGGCAAGGTACACCGTATGTCGAATCGCACTTTCGTGCTGCCCGCAAGGCTCGTCAATGGAGGCACGAAGGTGGTCGTCAAGGTCTACGCCTTCTCCCCGCCGGCCGCCGGCTCGGCGATGAGGAGCTACCTGCAGGGCGTTGAGAGCAAACCGTTCTCCGCCGCTGCGGGGGAAGACCTCACGCTGGAGGTGACCGCCCCACTCACGGACTCATACGTCCACAAATGATCGGTCGTACCAGGACCGGAGCTGGGCTTTGTCAACTTAAGCGAAATCCACGGCGAAACGCGTGATCCGTAGGACAGGAAACCCCCGGTATTCGGGCGTTTGATACCTGGGCGAGACGTCCAAGCGGGCAAGAATCAGCTTAAGTTGACAGTACCCTGGCACTTGCTGACAGGACTGCCGTACATCGCGCACGTGCAATTCGGACTACTCAAACCAAAAGTCAGCAGTCTGGGTGCCGATCTGGCAGGGCAGATTGAAGCGGTTGGCAAGAACGTGACGCGGTTTCGCCCAGGAGATGAGGGATTCGGCGAAGTCGAAACAGGTAGCTTTGCCGAGTACGTATGTGTCCCAGAAGACTCGGCGGTGCTGAAACCGGCCAAGCTGACGTTTGAGCAAGCGGCGGCCGTACCTTTGGCCGCGTTGACGGCCCTGCAGGGTCTGCGAGACAGGGGAAAGGTACAGCCAGGGCAGAAGGTATTGATTAACGGTGCGTCAGGGGGCGTGGGCACGTTCGCCGTGCAGATTGCCAAGTCGTTTGGCGCTGAGGTGACAGGCGTGTGCAGCTCGAGGAATGTGGACATGGTCCGATCGATCGGCGCCGACCAGGTTCTTGATTACACACGCGAGGATTTTACACGCGGCGGTCAGCTCTATGACCTGATGCTTGACAACGTGGGGAACCGTTCGCTGTCAGAGTGCCGGCGCGTATTGAACCCCAAGGGGGTTTATCTGGCATGCTTCGGACAACCGGACCACCTATGGCTTGGACCTATGCCGCGATTGCTCAAAATGGTCGTGTTGTCGCCGTTCGTGAGCCAGAGACTACGCTCGTTTGTCACGACGCCAAACCTGGAGGACCTGCACTTCTTGAAAGAACTCCTCGAAGCCGGGAAGGTCACGCCGGTCATTGACAGAACGTACCCGCTGAGCGAGGTCCCCGACGCCCTCAGGTATCTGGAAGAAGGGCACGCCCAAGGGAAAGTCATCATTACCGTGTGAGGTGCTCGACGGTGGCGCTATGGAGACAGGCGTCGGCAGAGGGGTATTCACTCCCGTTACCGTGGGTTTGGCTCTGGATTCCCTACGAGTCCCTGCACGACTACCCGCCGTTCCAAGAGTTGATGAGGCCGAAGGGATAGCCACAGTGCACGACCTTCAGGCGATACGTACATCGTGCACGGGGTGAGCAACGGCTCGTCAGTGAAACGACCTTGTGCTGCCGATGTCTCGGCTGGCGGGTTTGCAGTCGGCGTCTTTGTCACTGCAAGCGTGTTGAATGTCGACGGACCGTTGTGGCTCACGCTGCTCGGGGTCATTGCGATTGCCACAGCAGCGCCAATCATCGTCGTACCGTTCTTCCACCTCCGCCGCCACGGTATGCCGGGAAAGGGTCGACCGTTTTACGAAACGACACGCATCGTGCACAGCGGTCCGTACCGCATTGTGAGGCATCCGCAGTACGTTGGGTACACCCTTCTCGTGGTGGGTCTGGCGCTCATCAATCCGCATATCGTGACACTGATCTTGGCCGCTGCTGCGGCAGTGCTCTTCTATGTTCAGGCTGTTTCCGAAGAGCGGTTCTGTAAGGCGGCATTCGGTCACGAGTACGATGAGTACGCGCGTGTGGTCCCACGCTTCAACGTGCTGCTGGGACTCCTCAAGGCCGTGCTGACATCTCTGAAGCAGTCGGAAGCCTAGGGAACATCGTGAGCGACGATTCTCGAAACCGTCTCACGCACAAGAAGGCAGTCATACAGCGATCTCACCTGAGGGCAAAAGGGGGTCTCCCCCCCTTCAGGTGTCTGTTTTTCACCATCAAGGCAGCGTGACCATGTGACGCTGGCTTATTCATTAGAGCGACGTGTGGAGAACGTCTGAGAGGCGGAGAACCGCAGGAATGGCGCTCTGAAGGGCCGAGTGTGGCTGAAGCTGGTACGTGGGTCGAAGGGAGGTATCCTCATTGCGATCCCGATTGTTGCCTGTGACTCAACGTGCGCTTGGGTTGATCATCCACGCTGTAATCTCCAGTGCGTCAATGGCACAAGCTGGGGACTCTGTTGCCACACAATCTCGGACGGATGGCGTGCGCGGTCCCTACTTCTTTCACGATCTGCCTTACGGGTCAGACGCCCAGATGGGGCCGCTCGATATCCTGTTGAACAAAGGATTCGCTGCCTCCCAAGCCGACGGACCGGACCAGGGGAAACTCACGGGCCGGCCATACGGTTTCAAGTCGGTTAACGATGCCCTCGTGCACCCGCTGCGAGCCATCGAACGAGGCGGCGGAACCTGGCGGTTCGTGAGTAGGGAGATCCTGCCGCTGACGTTCAACGGGACCGACGCAAAGTGGGCCGTTAACTACGTTGGGCACTTGATTGAGGGAGGCATTCACTGGCGGAGATTGAAGGAGTGGTTCGACGCACGTGGCGTTCCACATGGAGGATTGCTTTCTGCGATCACCACGATGGGAGCGGCCTACCTTAACGAGGTGTACGAGACCGGGCGAGGCGAAGTCGGGAACGCATCCACCGTGGCCGACCTCTATGTCTTCGATGTCGCCAGCATCCTGGTCTTCTCTGTCGACGGGGTCTCGCGGTTCTTCGCGAACACACTCCGTGCCAATGTGTGGACTGGACAGGCGTCGATCGCGTTTCCGGGCGTGCGCATCGAGAATGTCGGCAACTACCTGCACTTCAAGCTCCCGTCGCCGGTCCGCGGCTCCTCAGTGTTCGCCTGGACGGGGTTTGGCGGCGGTCTGGGGATGACGGCCCATAGGCCTGGCAATCTCGATCTGAGTATTGCTGTGGGTCTCGACGCCAAGCTGCTGCAACGAGATCCGGCGACGGGCGAAGAAACGGTGAATTTTCGGCCATCGCTTACGGGCTTCCTGGATCGCAACGGGTCTCTGCTGACTAGTCTCCACCTGAGCTGGACCAGGAATCGTCTGGTGAAACTGAATGTCTACCCAGGCGTGGTCCGGCCGTTTGGGATCGACCTTGGTGCGTGGCTCGTGGTCAGTCGAGATCTCCGCATTCGATTCGGCGTCTCAAGCCGCCACTGGTTAGGTCTAGGGTTAGGATTCGGCAGTAACTAAGGGAGCACCGTTACCAAGCGGGTTTGGGGGTCCCGCCAGGTGTCCGGTTCCTAGCTGTCGGCGCAGCGCAACCATGATTGGCGGCCTCATTCCTTACAGCTTCACGTCTGAAAGCATCTGACGGGGCTTGATCGACAGGAACGGCGAATAGGCCGCTTGGGGCACCTTTCGGGCGTCGGAGGCGTGAGGCGCTTTGCTGTCGGTTTTGCTGTCGGTAAATCCCGGCAGATCACGACATCGACGGGAATGAAGTCCGGCAGATCGCACGATCTATCAGTGGTTTACAGGTTTCTTGACGGATTCCGCAGACGCTCAGAAGCGCCTGATAAGCGTGAGGCCGGAGGTTCAACTCCTCCCTGGCCCATTCGGCGGCCAGCTGCCAGCTGTCAGCGATCGGCCGGGTACGTACCTGGGACATAGGTAACACTTTGTCTAGGGACATGGGTGACACTTTCCACAAACTAGGGCCCTCTCTGGAGGTGTCCGATGCCGTGGAAGGAAGCGTCACTCATG
>JBDHHP010000305.1:0-4125 GCA_039589275.1 Gemmatimonadota bacterium
ACCTTGTGAAAAAGGGTGCAAAATTGACGGTGGCAGCTCCACTCCCTAGTTTGGCCGGTCGCCCTCAGAGCCGTTGTCGGTTCCGTGAAGCTAGGCCACCGTCGAGAAGATCGTCCTCCAGATCAGACCGGAAGTAGCGTGTGGACCACACGTCAGGCTCCTTGGACGGTCCACTGCAACGAGTGGATTCAGATTCCTATTCGGGAGCTAACCATGCCGCTCACCAAGGCGTTTGCCTACAACGTCCGCCGATGAGGTCTGCGGAAACGCTGTGGACCCTGGCCGTGGCCCCCAGTGTGTTCTTCCTCTCAAGCCAGGCTGTCGCCCAGGCCCCTCAACGAGACGCCGCGAGGACGGCCATCCCCTCGGTACGTGCGGTCGAACGGTCGGGCCCGATCGACATCGATGGACGGTTGGTGGAGGAAGCATGGATGGTGGCCCCAGTTGCGACGGGATTCGTACAACAGGAGCCTGTCGAGGGGGCACCGGCCGAGGAGCAGACGGAAGTCCGTATGCTGTTTGACGCGTCCGCCGTGTATATAGCTGCACGTATGTATGACAGCGAGCCCGCCTCCATCGCCGACCAGCTCATGCGCAGGGACGGACTTGGGCAGTTTGATAACTTCGAGGTGGCGTTCGATCCCAACCTCGACCGCCGAACCGCCTACCTGTTTTGGGTCAGCGCCGCCAACGTTCAGGGGGACCTCTATTTCTTCGACGACAACGAGGCGGACCTTGCGTGGGACGCAGTGTGGATGTCTGCGGTCCAGCGTGACTCACTCGGCTGGACGGCGGAGTTGCGCATCCCTCTGTCCCAGATGCGCTATCAGGCGTCAGGTGACGCGCAGCGGTGGGGGGTAAACTTCTTCCGGCGGCGAGTCCGCTCCAACGAGCATACGCACTTTGCGCTGGTTTCGCAGTTGCAGCACGGCGTTGTCAGTCAGTTCGCGGTCCTCGAAGGAGTACAGATTGCGCGGGCCTCGCGACTCGTCGAGTTTCGTCCGTATGTGCTCGGGAGCTCGTACACGGCACCGTCTGCGCCGGGCGACCCCTTTTTCGATGGCTCCGACCTCGTTTCTCGAGCCGGCATCGACTTCCGCTACGGGCTCGGCGCACAGTTCACCCTCGATGCCACGTTCAATCCTGACTTCGGCCAGGTGGAAGCCGACCCCGCAGTCATCAATCTCACGGCCTTCGAGACCCGCTTCGAGGAGCGCCGGCCCTTCTTCGTCGAGGACGCACAGATCTTCAACTTCTCGCTCTCTGCGGGACAGGACCTCTACTACAGCCGGCGCATCGGCGGCCGTCCGCATGGCCGGCCGCCGCCCGAAGCAGAGTCCGCGGACATGCCCGACGCCGCCACGATTCTTGGCGCCGCGAAGGTGACGGGGCGGACGACCAGTGGGTTGTCGGCTGGTGCGTTGGCCGCCGTGACGCGGGAGGAAACGGGGCTTGCTTCGTACGCCGGCACACGAGCCACCGAATCGTTCCAGGTGGAGCCTCTAACCGGATTCGGCGTCTTTCGACTCCAGCAAGACTTCAACGGAGGGGCTTCGACGATCGGGGGGATCGCCACCGTGCTGGGCCGCGATCTACCCGAAGACGGCTCGTTCGATGTCCTGCCCAGCGCGGCCCTCAGTGCGGCGATCGATTTCGAGCATCAGTGGGACGACCGCACGTGGGCGGTATTCGGCTACGTCTCCACGAGTCACGTGCGCGGAGATTCTACTGCGATGATCCGGGTGCAGCGATCGAGCAACCATTTCTTTCAACGGCCCGACGCCCGACGCCTCGAGGTGGATTCGTCGGCCACGTCGCTCTCCGGTGTGGATTGGCGGGTCACGTTGGCGCGCCGTCGCGGTGAACACTGGACTGGATCCGTATGGTTGGCAGAGACCACCCCGGAATTCGAGATCAACGACCTCGGCTTCAGCCGCCGGCAGGAGGCGTTGGACGGCGGCGCCCGCCTGCAATACCGGGAGATCCGTCCGGGCCCCCTGCTGCGCAGCTACAGTACGACGTTTTCGACACACCAGAACTTCAGTCACGACGTGCTCGACGATCCGTGGTCGCTCGACTCGTGGCAGCGGGGCCATGTTTCCGGCCAGTTCAGCCTGCAAGGCGAGGTCGAGCTGCTCAACTACTGGGAGATCGAAACATACGTAAACCTCCGCACACAAATGATGGATCGCACGGCCACCCGCGGCGGGCCGCTCATGCTTTCCCCGCGCTCCCAAACCGTGGAGCTGGGGTTCCATACAGATCGCCGCACGTCGTTCAATCTCGGCCCCAGGATAGCCTATCAATGGCGGCAGCAGGATGCGGGGTGGTGGGTCGGGCTGGGGATGGAGATGGAGTTCCGGCCATCTCCACTCGTGGAGTTGGAGGTAGTACCAAGCTACCACCGCAGCCGTACCGCGGCACAGTACGTCACCACTACCGATGCGCTGCCGTACCAGCCGACGTTTGGATCGCGATACCTGTTTGGGGACATCGAACGCCGGGAGCTGTCTCTCGAAGCCCGGCTGGACGTGGTGTTCAGTCCGACCATGACCCTGCAGCTCTTTGCTCAGCCGCTGCTATCGTCGGGGGATTACGCGAGCTACCGGCAGCTCGTCGCGCCGGAAACGTTCGACTTCGACGTGTTCGAAGAAGGACCCCACGTACTGGTGGGCCAAAACGATGTCTGCCGCAACGCCCGGACGTGTGTCGATACGGATGGCCGTCGGTATTTCGACTTCGATGCCGACGGTACCGTCGACTACGCCCTCGAGGATCGAGACTTCAACGTACGATCCCTCGTCGGAAACGTCGTTTTCCGGTGGGAGTATCGCCCTGGGTCCACCATCTTCCTGGTCTGGCAGCGCCTCCAGGAGGACGAAGTCTCTGTGGGGAACTTTGATTTCGGTCGAGACCTGAGCGCGCTGGTCAGGGCGCCCGCCGAGAACGTCTTCATGGTCAAGGTGAACTACTGGTTCGCGCTGCGATGAATCAACCCGATCTCTTCGTCATGGACGGCGTGCTGCTCTCCCGCTCCTGTCCTCTACGCGGCGATGCGCGCCAATCAGATACGCTGGCGGCGCGCACATCGACAGGGGTGTCTGTTGAGTGCGGCAGATTGTGACATTCTAGGAGGGAAATGAGGCTTTGTTGCATGGCTCGGAACTGAGCGCAGATCCCCCGTTCCCCGAGAGAGGATCACCCCGCTCGGTAGCTGTCGGGCATTCCGAGACGGGTCATGGTGTTGAGAACCCTGCATGCGAGTTGCACCTCTACCTGTTGGCCTGGCACGGTGCGACTCCTCATGCCTCGGCCGATGATCGTCTTGTATCGATAGATCGCGTTCTCGACCATGCTGCGCCTACTGTAGCCCGACCGCTTGTGCCACTCACGTCGACCGAGTCTGCGGATGGAGCGGATGTTCCGATTCCTCTCCGTCAATGCGTCCGACGGTCTTGGACTCAGTTGAGCGTCCCGTCTTGGTGGGATAAGCACGCTCACGGCTCGTCCCTCACCCTGCGCTTGGGCCGCCTCGTAGGTGCCCTCGGTATCGTAGCCACCGTCTGCAGAGACGGAGGCCACTCGATTGTCGATCTGCCCGAGCAAGGCGGGAACCCGAGCGCAATCATGCGTTCGACGACTGGTCAGATCCGAGGCAACGATCTCGCCAGTGTTCGCGTCAACCGCAAGGTGCAGCTTGCGCCAGGCCCTGTTCTTCGGTGGCTTCCGCAGATTGCCGACATGAATCCTGAGGCCGGTGCTGTCGATGAACAGGTGGATAGGCTGATGGCTCGCGACCGCACAAAACGGGATCGCACCGAGCGTCTTGACCCGCCGCGACAGAGTCGTGTGATCCGGAATCGGGATGTTCAATTCGAGCTTCTCTGCCAGCGATCGCAAGAATCCTTCGGTCTGCCGGAGGGGGAGATGAAAGACCATGCGGATCGTCAGAGCCGCCTCAATCGCGATGTTCGCGTAGGTGCGTTGGCCACCGGGCTTGCCACTGGGTAGGGCCCGCCAGGAGTTGATGGCGTCGTCGGAGAGCCAGACGGTGAGGTCGCCTCGCCTGCGTAGGCCCGCCTCGTACTCAGACCAATTGCGAATCCGGTATGGGGATTTCGCGTA
>JBDHHP010000306.1:0-4532 GCA_039589275.1 Gemmatimonadota bacterium
ATCCGATCACTGAGTTCCAGAACTGGAAATCAGAGCCGGAGCCGTTGGCTCCCAGCGACCTAATGCTTGTGCCCGTGGCGGGACGCTGGGTGTTCTCGGCCGACTCGGTCATAGCCCCAGGTCCGGCACCGATGTCTAACGGGTTGAAGACGCTCCACGACGGACAGCTGGGCATCGGGCTATCCGTCGCGTTCTGACACAACAAGGAGGCTTACAGTGGCACGAGAACGATCCACCGAAGTCTGCTACTGTGGCCGCGTCGAAGGCACGTGACCCCTAACCGCCGACGATATCCCGTTACCATGGAATCGGAGGTGCTATCATACGACGCCGTGCTGGCCACACGACGCCTCAACTGCCGCTCGGGTAGAGTTGGAGGCCTTGGCACAGCAGGCCGTTGAGATGTACGAAGCCAAAGACTGGGACAGGATCGACGAACTGGTGGCTCCGGGCTATGTTCGGCATGACCCGCAGCAACCCATGCTGGTGGACAACCGCGCTGCGCTCAAGGAGTACCTCGCGTTTCTAGAGGTGGCATATCCAACAGATATGGAGATCACCTTCGACGAAGTGCTCGTTATGGATGACAGATTCGTGGCGCGGTTCACGTTCAGTGGCACGAACACGGGTCCGCGAGGGGACATTCCTGCCACGGGAAACAGGGTGGAGATCACCGGAGTGTCTATCTCTCGCGTTGTCGGTGGACTCGTTGTGGAGGAGTGGGTATATGCCGACCTACTCGGAACGCTACAGCAGCTCGGGTTCTGCATCACTCCGCCGCAACCCTAGTAACAGGTGTGAGGCTTTGCTGCTTGGGCCCCGGATCTTCCCAGGGGTATGTCATGCGCATCACTGAGTGGATCGTAGTTGTCTCGTTGTCTGGTGCCTTTGCCGGTATCTCGGCGCAGGAGTCCGCATACCCTGTCAAGAGGATGGGTACCCATGATTCAGTGGGTTGGCGGCTCGAAGCTCCTCTCTGTCCAGCGTCCGCAGGGGATCTGTGTCAGCCCGTGGAACAGAGTATCCCCGACACGGTGTTGGTACCGGGGCTCGAATACGGCATGGGCGGGTTTCTCAGGTACTTCGCCGGTCAAGGCTATCGCAGGCTGTGGACTGTCCCCATCAGGGTCGAGATTGCGGATCTGTCTCAGCTGGAGGGTGGCCTCACGCCCTTCAGGATCGGCGGCGGCATGACGACCCAGACGCTGCATCTCCGGTCTGATGACGGGAGACGGTTCGTCTTCCGTTCCGTCAACAAGTACGCGGGACGAGGCTTGGAAGAGGAGCTACGTGGCACGGTCTACGAATCCGTTCTGCAAGATCAGATCAGCTCGTTTCATCCTTCGGGCGCGCTCATGGTCTCGCCGTTGCTCGACGCGGTCGACGTGCTGCACACGGAACCGCGCCTCTACTTCCTTCCCGACGACCCACAACTTGGCGAGTTCCGTGAGCATTGTGCCAATCTCTTGATGTTATTTGAGGAACGTCCGGACGAAGGACCGAACGACACACCGGGGTTCGCTGGCAGTCGCATGATAGTGGGCACGCCGGGCCTGTTTGATGAGTTGGAGGACGATCCGAGGAATCAGCTCGACACACACGCATACCTGCGGGCACGCTTGGTCGATCTGCTAGTCGGAGATCGGGACCGGAGCGTGAACAACTGGCTGTGGGCCAGATTCGAGCGTGGTGACGGGTATGTGTGGCAGCCGATTCCCCGAGACCGCGACCAAGCTTTCATACAACTGGATGGAGCTGCGAAGGCCATTGTCCGTGTCTACGAGCCGAGGTTGGTACGCTTCGGGACAGATGTCCCGAGCGTCTGGGGCCTTTCGCGCAGTGCTTGGGATATGGATCGGTCGTTCCTCGTGGGTATCGATAGAGTCACGTGGAACTCGATCGTTGCCGATGTGCAGCAGCGGCTTTCCGATCAGGTCATCACTGCTGCAGCGGGGCGCTTACCCCCGGAGCACTTTGCGCTTGTAGGGGACAACATGGTGGAGCGTTTGAGAACTCGGCGAGATCGGCTGCATGAGGCGGCTGACCAGCTGTACCGCATCATCTCCGAGTTCGCAGACATTCACGGAACTGATGCAGCTGAATCGGCCGCAATCAATCGCATTGACGATGACCGTGTAGCGGTAACCATATGGAACCGATCAGACAGCGGTTCGGCAACGGAGGTGCGGCCCCACTTCAATCGCACATTCGATCGGAGAGAGACGCGCGAGATTAGGTTGTACCTCCACGGTGGTGACGACCGCGTCGTGGTCCGTGGAGCGGCTCGACAGGCCATCCATGTCCGTGCCGTTGGCGGCGGCGGAATGGACGGACTGGTGGATTCAACCACGATGGGTGGACGACCTACATCATTCTACGATGCGGATGATGACACATGGATCGAGCATGGTCCGGGTGTCAAACTGGTGCGGCGAGACGCGAAACGACCTCGATCGTGGGGTGAGACTGCCGCACTCAGTCCGGATTGGGGGACTCGCTGGTTGCCAAGTCTGCGAGTGCCTTATCACTCGGATCTGGGGCTGCTCGTCTACGTTGGGGCAAGTCGTAAAACGTATGCCTTCCTCAAGCACCCATACAGTACCCAGCTACGGGTGGGGGCGGGATACGGTCCGATGGTGCAGGAGTTCGTGGCCGACATCGAATACGACGTCCTGCACATAGTGCCCCGGTTGCACGGCTCACTCGAGCTTGGTTACTCGGGGATCGAGCGTCTCAACTACTTCGGCCTTGGCAACGCCACCGAGAAGAACCGGTCGATGCGCTATTACAGGGTCTATTCCGGTCTGCTCAGGATCGAGCCGTCTGTCACCCTGGAGCTTGCCTCTAACATCGAGTTCGACTTGCGCGCTCGTTTCGAGCGGGTGGACACAGACACACTGCCCGAATCACCCACGTTCGTATCAGAAACACGTCCCTACGGCTACGATACCATGAAACAGGCCGGAGCCGGAGCCGCACTGCGAGTGGATACTCGTAATAGGCCGTCGGCAGCTTCTAGTGGCGTTGTCGTCGAAGCGGGAGGTTTCTACTATCCCGAAGTACTGGACATCGACCAGGGCGCCTTCGGAAGAGTGTTCGGACATGCGGCCACCTACTTGTCCCTCACCGGAAGCGGCAATCAAACGGCCGCCCTCAGGGTTGGCGGAGCGAAGGTCTGGGGAACCTTCCCTTACTACGAAGCAGCGTATATCGGAGGACCCGAGACATTGCGAGGCTTTCGCACAGACCGGTTCGCTGGGGATGCCTCACTCTACGCATCTGCCGAGTGGAGGATGTTCCTGGGCCGTATCGGTTTCTTGATTCCGTGGGACATCGGTGTCTTTGCCATTAGCGATGTTGGGCGGGTTTACATGTCGGGCCTCAGTCCTGGTGGGTGGCACTTCTCCTACGGCGGTGGCATCTGGGCGTCGCCCTTCAACCGGCAATTCACCAGCAGTGTCTCTATTGCATTCAGTACCGAAGGCACGTCGCTGTACGCGGGCACCGGATTCATGTTCTAGTGCTGGCGTAGCAGGAAACCGGTCATGCGAGCGCCGCTCAGGTGACGCCGCCGAGTTAGAAATTGCCCGACAGTAAACGCCGGTGGCCTTCGTGGCCCCGCCGCCGTGGTAGACGCCGTAGCTAGACGCCGTTGTAGACTCCGTAACTGGACGCCGCAGTAGACGCCACAGTAGGACGCCCGACCGACGACGAGCCGCCAGACCACCGAAGCGCCTGAGACGGTTGCCTTGACGCCTGCTTGACCCGCCTGAAATAGGCTTGGTGCGTTGCCACACACCGACATACTTGAAAGTGTGGGAACGAAACTCCTACTCTGCCAGGAGGACCCATGCTCGCTCGTGCCGCCAGCGCCATACCAGGCTATCTCACGCAATTCCCCGCACGGAGCCGCTTCCTCGGGTACTCGATGCTCTGCCTGGCCACAGTCGCGTGTGGTGAGGAGGGTCCCACCGAGGTCGAGGAGGTCGAGGAGCCCGAGAACCCGTGCACAGCCGCGGTGGCGATCTCCATCGGGGAGACGAGCAACGGTAGCCTGAACCCTAGCGACTGTGTTCAACCCGACGGCGCCTATGGCGACCGATTTAGTCTAAGCCTGTCGAGCCGAACCGACGTACGCATCGACCTCACGAGTAACGCGTTTGACGCATTCCTCGAGCTGCGCGACAATTTCGGCAACGTTATCGCGGCAAACGATGATGCGGGCGGCAATCTCAACTCACGAATCATCCAGCCGCTCGATGCGGGTTCGTACATCATTCTCGCGCGCAGCCTCCTGACGCTGGGTGAGACCGTGACCGGGACATTGGCTGCTGACGACTGCTTGTTCGAGTTCGGTGGCCTCATGGACAACTGGTCGCTGAGCCTGCCCAGCAGCCAGAAGCTACGGATCGATCTCAAGAGCAGCGACTTCGACGAAATCCTACTCGTGCGGGATCCGCAGGGCTCCATCTTTGCTGGCGCTGATTGGGGAGGCCCAACCGGCCATGCCCGCCTCGAAATCGAGCTGCCTG
>JBDHHP010000307.1:0-4106 GCA_039589275.1 Gemmatimonadota bacterium
GAGGACATCGAGGACGCTGTCATCAGGGTCAACGACAACGTCCCCATCTATGTCCGAAACGTCGCGAAGGTCGTGCTAGGGCCCGGGCTTCGACGCGGCGTCTTGGACAAGGCCGGCGCCGAGGTCGTGGGCGGTGTGGTGGTCGTCCGTTATGGCGAGAATCCGCTCGCCGCAATCAAGAATGTGAAAGAGAAGATCCGCGAGATCTCCCCGGGGCTGCCCACAAAGACGCTGGAAGATGGGACGGTCAGCCAGGTCAAGATCGTTCCATTCTACGACCGTACGGGCCTGATCTACGAAACCCTCGGTACGCTCAGCGATGCGATTCTCCAGCAGATCCTCATAACGATCATCGTTGTCGTCGTCATGGTGCGGCATTTGCGCAGCTCGATCCTCATCTCGGGTTTGCTCCCACTCGCAGTGCTCATGTGCTTCATCGCCATGCGCACCACGGGCGTGGACGCCAATATCGTGGCCCTGTCCGGGATCGCTATCGCGATTGGCACCATCGTCGACATGGGCATTATTGTATGTGAGAACATCCTGAAGCACCTAGGCGAGGCCAGCCCGGACGAGAACCGACGCGACGTGATCTACCGCGCCACGAGCGAGGTCGGCAGCGCCATTTTGACCGCCGTCTCGACGACGGTCGTCAGCTTCCTGCCCGTCTTTACGATGGAGGCGGCCGAGGGCAAGCTATTCAGACCACTCGCGTTCACCAAGACGTATGCTCTGATCGCTTCAGTAATCGTTGCTCTGACGATCATCCCGCCTGCGGCCCACCTGCTGTTCACTCGAAGTGGCGGCGGCACTCGGCGACGGGTCCGTTACTTGTACGTTCTGCTTGTGCTTGCTGGTGTGACTGCCATCGTTGTCAAGGGGTGGTGGTGGGCCGGTTTGCTTCTCGCTCTCATCGGTATCTACGGCACGGTGGCGCTGATAGTGCCTAGGGTTGTGCGGAATGCCGTTCCATGGGTCGCGAATGCAGTCGTCGTTCTCTCTGTCCTGGTCGTTCTGTCGCAGCAGTGGTTGCCGATTGGACCGGAGAAGGGCTTGTTGCGCAACGCTATCCTCGTTGGTGGAACGATGGGTGGGCTGTTGCTGTTGTTTCAGCTCTTCCAGCTCGCTTACCCGTCCGTCTTGAGGTGGTGTTTGGCCCATAAGGTGACATTCCTCGTGCTCCCTGCGATGATCGTGGTGGCCGGGGCCATGACGTGGCGCGGGTTCGATGAGATCTTCAAATGGCTGCCGACACAAGCGAAGGAGTCCGAACCCGGCGTCTACCTCTCCGACAAGTTTCCGGGGCTTGGCAAGGAGTTCATGCCACCGTTGGACGAGGGCTCGTACCTCTACATGCCGGTGACCATGCCTCATGCGTCGATTGGAGAAGTGATCGACGTTCTCCAGAAGCAGGATATCTCGTTCCAACAGGTTCCCGAGATCGAGTCGGCTGTCGGGAAGCTCGGACGAGTCGAAAGCCCCCTTGACCCCGCACCGCTTTCCATGATCGAAACGGTGATCAATTATCATCCACAGTACATGGTCGATCGTTCAGGGCGGCGCCTTGCCTTCCGGTTCGACGAGCAAGAAACCGACCTGTTCCGTGATGAAGCGGCTACGCCCGTG
The DNA here is from genome assembly GCA_039589275.1 of Gemmatimonadota bacterium. Classification (GTDB taxonomy): domain Bacteria; phylum Gemmatimonadota; class Gemmatimonadetes; order Gemmatimonadales; family GWC2-71-9. The sequence continues at coordinate 1,627 of JBDHHP010000307.1, forward strand.
TTGGCGCCGGACGGCCAGCCATACCACGTGCGGGGTCGCTACATACGAGACTCGGAGAACCGGCTCATTCCGGATACGGGCGGAATGCCATTCAGGCTCTGGCGGCCAGCACTTGACCCGAGTCTCAATCCAGGTCGTGACGCATGGCCGGGCGTCAACAGTCCGGACGACATCTGGGAACTGATCGTCCAGGCCGGCAAGATCCCCGGAACAACATCGGCGCCAAAACTCCAGCCGATTGCGGCACGAATCGTCATGCTCCAGAGCGGGATGCGCGCCCCGATGGGCGTAAAGGTCAAGGGGCCCAACCTCAAGTCCATCGAAACCGTCGGTCTTCAAATTGAACAACTCCTCAAGGAGGTACCGTCCGTTGAGCCGGCCGCCGTGATTGCCGACCGGATCATCGGTAAGCCCTACCTCGAGATCGACATCGATCGCAAGGCCATCGCTCGCTACGGGATCAAGCTGCAGACCGTACAGGATGTCATCGAGGTAGCGATTGGTGGTCGCCGCATCACCACTACAGTAGAAGGTCGCGAGCGTTTCCCAGTGCGCGTACGGTACCTTCGCGAGCTGCGCGACAGTATCGAATCACTCGAGCGAATCCTTGTGCCCGCGCCCAACGGCGCACAGATTCCGCTCATCCAACTCGCAGAGATCGACTACATCCGTGGACCGCAAGTCATCAAGAGCGAGGACACGTTCCTGATTGGGTACGTCCTGTTCGACATGAAGCCAGGCTATGCCGAAGTCGAAGTAGTCGAGCAGGCCAATGCGTACCTCCAAGAGAAGATGGCTAGCGGCGAGTTCAAGCTACCAGCGGGCGTGAGCTTTACGTTCGCGGGAACCTACGAGAACCAGGTCCGCTCCGAGAAGAAGCTGATGGTCGTCCTGCCGCTTGCCCTGTTCATCATCTTCATGATCCTTTACTTGCAGTTCAAGTCCGTGCTGACGACGGGACTGGTGTTCACGGGTATCCTCGTGGCGTGGTCAGGCGGATTCATCATGATCTGGTGCTACGCCCAGCCATGGTTCCTCGACTGGAGCATCTTCGACACCAGCTTGCGAGAGCTGTTCCAGGCCCACCCCATCAACCTGAGCGTGGCCATATGGGTTGGGTTCCTGGCGCTCTTTGGCATCGCAACGGACGATGGCGTCGTTGTGGCTACCTATCTCAAGGACTCCTTCGCTAAGCGCTCACCGCGTACCATCGACGAGATTCGGGAGGCGACCCTGGAGGCAGGCAAACGCAGGATCAGGCCGTGCTTGATGACGACAGCCACGACCATCTTGGCTCTCCTTCCCGTCCTAACGTCGAGCGGACGAGGCTCGGACATCATGGTCCCCATGGCCATCCCATCCTTCGGCGGCATGGTCATCGAGGTCATCACCATGCTAGTTGTCCCCGTACTGTTCTGCGCCATTCAGGAGATGCGGTTCAAGACCGCTGCGGTTGGTGCGATGGCTGCGAGCCAAGCATAAGTACGGCACACCGGTGCACGACTGCCGACCCGTATAGCCGGCCGTCCAGGCAAGGAGCATGGCAATCAGGTGAAGTCAACAAGATATCACAGGCATGGATAGTGCGTACTTTGGTGCGGAGTTGGCTGTCATTCTATGTCCACTGGTGTCCACTCATGTCCCTTCATGTCCACTCATGTCCATGCTAGGATGGCGATGCGGGCTTAATGCGGCGTAACGGCCTGTTTCGCGGGGCGTTGTTTGGGTTCGATTCCCCCCGCCTCCATCGTTAAGTCATTTAATATCAATAGGTTGCGCGCGGCATCCGAAAAAGTGCGTAAATAGTGCGGAGTTCGCTGTCCCCCCGCCCCGTGCCATTGGCCAGAATCGCGGTTCCAACGGCCAGCTGGGGTCGTAATCCCCCCGCCTTTAATCGACGCGCCTGCCACATATCGATCCATGACGGAGTACACGCCAGGCAGCTGAACGCGTTTGCTGACTTGCCGGGCAAGGCAGAACACGAGGCGGTGGGCAGGTTCCCAGCGCCTCGATGCCACCGCGGTGCAGACGAGGGCCGTCCTGTACCTTTCTGCGGTTGCGCATCCGCAGACCACGGGCGGCCCAACGGCGCTTCAGTGCCACCGTCCTGAAGCTGGACGCACACACCTGAAACCTATGCCTTCATTCCGCTGCTTGGGCAAGACATCCATACTTCAATGCCAAACTCACGCCCGCCAATCAAGGCGTGGCCCCCATTCGCGCTGGCAACACCGCCCGTGCCGCCCATTCGGTCCATCCGGCGTCGTACCACAAGACGTTCCCGTATCCAAGAAGCTGTTTAAGGACAAAGAACGTTTGACTTGCTTGGTGGCCTGTGCGGCAGTGCACAATCACCGTTGCATCACGAGATGGAATCAGCTGAGCGTAGGCCCGTCGCAGCTCATCGATAGACTTGAAGGCCTTGTACGTCTCTACTGCGAGGACGTCTTCGGTGTAGGGGCGGCTGAGTGCCCCGGGTA
>JBDHHP010000308.1:0-4098 GCA_039589275.1 Gemmatimonadota bacterium
GTGGCTCGTGCAATAGCGGACGTGGCTGAGGTCTGGGAGGTGCATGATCTTCACGTCTGGACGGTCACGTCAGGCATCGTGGCGATGAGCGGACATGCGGTCGTTCAGGATCCGCAGCACAACCAGCGTGTCTTGGAGACGGTGCAGAGCAGGTTGGCGGAGATGGGGATCAATCATGTGACGTTGCAGATAGAGAATCGGGAGGATGTGTGCGGGCAGGGATGTTGTTGAGGGAGCAGGAGGCAGTTCGTCCCGCTGTGAGATGGGCTTCCTTTCTGTGAGGAGAGTACTGCTCCCTGCGCACTGCTCCCTTGTCTCCGAAACTCGATTCGTCTATTATGCGCCGCTTTGAAACGGTACTCACTTGAGGCAAGGATCTGGGTTGTCCATCCGAAACATCGCCATCATCGCGCACGTCGATCACGGCAAGACGACGTTGGTTGATCAGATGCTGCGCCAAACGGGAGTGTTTCGCGCAAACCAAGAGGTGGTGAAGCGGGTCATGGACTCGAACCCGTTGGAGCGGGAGCGAGGCATTACGATCCTATCCAAGAACACCGCAGTGAGGTGGGGCGATGTGAAGATCAACGTAGTTGATACGCCCGGTCACGCCGACTTTGGCGGTGAGGTCGAGCGCATCCTGCGCATGGTGCAAGGCGTTTTGTTGCTGGTCGATGCAGCCGAGGGGCCAATGCCGCAGACTCGATTCGTCACGCGTAAGGCAATGGAGTTGGGCCTCGAGCCGATCGTTGTCATCAACAAGGTGGATCGCGCCGACGCTCGTCCTCTCGAAGTACACGACGAGGTCCTCGAGCTGTTCCTCGAGTTGGAGGCCACATCTGAGCAACTGGATGCGCCGTTTCTCTATGGCTCCGCAAAGGAAGGTTGGGCGACGAGGGATGTCGGAACGGCGGAACGGCGGAACGACGGAAGGTCCCCCAACTCAGGAGCCATTCCGACCTTCCGACCTTCCGACGTTCCGCCGAAAGACTTGGGCCCTCTATTCGACACGATAGTAGACGCCATCCCTTCGCCGCCAGGCAATGCCGACGCCCCCTTCCAGATGCTGGTCTCGACTATCGATCACTCGAGCTACATGGGTCGCATCGCGATCGGTAGGATCGAGCAGGGTAACGTAGATGCCGGTGATGCGGTGGCGCTGCTTCCGTTAGGAGAACCCGGCATAACACCGGAACATGAGATCGTGCGCGGCCACGTGACGAAGCTGTACGGATTCGAGGGATTGGAGCGCGCGGAGCTGCAGCATGCCGAGGCAGGCGAAATCGTGGCCCTGGCGGGTATGGAGGGCATTGAGATCGGCACGACCTTGGCTGATCCAGACCAGCCGCAACGCCTCAGCGGTATCGCAGTCGAGCAGCCGACCATATCGGTCGACTTCATCGTCAACGACTCTCCGTTCGCCGGTAAGAGCGGCAAGTATGTCACGAGTCGGCAATTACGCGAACGACTGCATCGGGAGCTGGAGCGGAACGTGGCACTCGGCGTCGAGGACACCGATCAGCCTTACATCTTCAGGGTCTCGGGCCGCGGGGAGCTGCACCTCACGATCTTGATGGAGACGATGCGGCGTGAAGGATACGAGTTTCAGGTCAGCCGGCCGCGTGTCATCACTCGCGAACGAGGCGATGGCCGGCTGGCAGAGCCGTACGAGGAACTCGTGGTTGACGTGCCGGAGGACATGGTGGGCGTTGTGATGGAGAAGATGGGGTCTCGCCGCGGTGACATGAACGAGATGAAGAACCCGGGGCAGGGTCGAGTGCGGATGTCATTCAGGATTCCGGCGCGGGGCTTGTTTGGGCTGAGGTCCGAGTTCCTCACGGACACCAGGGGTGACGGCATCATGCACCATCGATTCTTGGAGTATGGAGCCTGGGCCGGTCCACTCGCCGGGCGGAGAACCGGGGTGCTGGTGGCGGACAGGGAGTCTCAAGCTATAGCTTACGCTTTGTACGGATTGCAGGAGCGAAGTACGCTATTTCTGGAGCCGGGGACACCGGTGTACGAAGGCATGATCGTGGGTGAGCACGTGCGGTCGGGTGATATGGACGTCAATGTTGGCAGGGGCAAGAAGCTCACCAACATCCGGGCTGCCGCATCGGATGAGAACGTCATGCTGGAGCCACCGAGAAGGCTGACGCTTGAACTAGCGCTCGAGTTCATCGAGGACGACGAGCTGATCGAGATCACGCCGGACGCGATTCGGCTGCGCAAACGCGTGTTGAACGTAAGCGCCCGAAAGAAGGCTGCCCGCGAGGCCAAGGCGGCGAGGGGGTAGCGAAGTCCCACTCTAGAATAGGAGTCCTGGAGGTAGCCATGTTGTCCTGGGAAGCGTCGGTTCCGTTGATCGTTGCCCAGCGTGAGGAAGAGGAGGATCCATGGGAAGCTGGGTACGATTTCGAGGAAGACGACGAACTCGATCACGACGACGAGGATGAAGAGGATCTCGAGGACGAGTACGAGGAGTATGAAAAGGAGTTCGACGTCGGAGATGAGCCGAGGCATGTGCGTCGACCGAGGGAGTGGGGTTGAGGGAGTAGACTGGCAGGCGCAGTAAGCACAGCAGTGGGTAGCGTCTGACGGTAGCAGCCAAAGTCTGCCGCTTTGGTCCTGTCGCAACCGGTGCTACATTTGATGTCCTATGTGGGGCCAGTAGCTCAGGTGGTTAGAGCGCACGCCTGATAAGCGTGAGGCCGGAGGTTCAACTCCTCCCTGGCCCATTCAGCTGTCGGCTGTCAGCTGTCAGCTGTCAGCTACCGGCAGGGCAGCTGCCGGGCTGTCAGCGATTGGCCGTTAGTTCTTTCGACGCACTGCAAGAGGCCGGGCTTGGCCCGGCCTTCTTCTTACCATCTCATGACCTCGAAAACACCTTCGCCGCGTCGCCCTCTGGGTCGCCCTCCGAACCCAAAGGAGGGGATTATGCGCCGTCTCGCACTTGCAGTACTGTCTCTGGCCTTTCTGGTCGCCTGCCAACCCACCACAACCGAACTAACGGAGGAGCAAAAGGCTGCCATTGCAGACACCATTCGGCAGACCCAGTTGGGATTGTACGCTGCCGGTGAACGGCTAGATGCGGCAGCACTGCTGGGCTACTTCGATGCGGACGGAGTGGTCACCGTCAATGGCGCGTATATGCGGCACGATGAGTTCGCGGAGAGTGTCCAGGATGCTTGGCGTGGTCTGCAGGACTTGACTATTACAGTGCACGAGATGCGCGTCGATGTCCTCGGAAGCGATGTGGTTGCTGTCACCGACTTCACGACTGGGACGGCGATAGACACCGCGGGAATCGTGCTTCTCGATGAAATGACGTTTGCGCACACAGAGGTCTGGGTTCGGAGAAACGGTCACTGGAAGACGCTTCATGGACATGAGTCGTATCCCTGAACATCCGAATAGTCCGCCGGCTGCTTCACCTCCTAGTATTCATCGCCCGGCCCAGTGCCGGGCCTTGTGTTTGCGGAAATCTGCTGCATTTCTGTGGCGGGTCGTACCCGTGATTCGTGAACGTCGAAGGGGGTGCCGGCCCTCGGCACAGGTCGCACAGGTTCTTGAAGTAGTGAAGACAGTGAATATCAAAGAACTGTTTCCTTCGCCTCTAGAGTGTTGAAGAGGCACCTCAACCTATGCGGCCCGCAGTCTGGCCCTCTTAGGCGGCTCCGGCTGCCCTCCCAACGCGCCGGCCGGACACCCCGCCCGTCACTGGGCCGCCTCCACTGCGGCAACGTGGGGCCTCTCTGCAGAATCGTAGTCGTCTCCTGAAGTGCAACACATACATGGAGAGTCCGCTGAGGGCACCCACGGGGTAACCCGCGCGCAGCAACGGCGGGAGCCATCGACGTCTGGGGATGGCGGACTGCGCTCAAACCCACTACGGAGTCCGACAATGAAGACGCTCACTACTCGACTTGTCCTGTGCCTCCTCTTTCTGTCCACGGGATCCTGCGTTCGTGCGCAGGAACCGAACCTGGTTCTCATACAAGGCGGCTCGTTCCGGATGGGTGACGTGTTCGCAGAGGGGCGGGATGACGAAACACCGGTCCATCTCGTGGCCCTGGGGAGCTTCTTTCTCTCTCCCTA
>JBDHHP010000309.1:0-4087 GCA_039589275.1 Gemmatimonadota bacterium
GTCGGAGAAAAGGAGCTACCCGACTACGTGGTTGAGGCCGCGCTGCAGGCTGCAGGCGAGTGGACCTTTGACAGGGCGAAGTACGGTGATCCGGGTCAGCTCACGCTGAGCCTAATCGTCGTTCACAAGGGCGACATCATTTACGAGCGATACGCACCAGGTGTGGACATGACCACCAAGACGCGCACTTGGTCCACCGCCAAGAGCATCGCGGCAACGCTCATGGGGATCGCGGCAGGCCAGGGACTCCTGAGACTGGACGAGCCCCTCCCTTTCGAGTGGCCGCCCAACGAGCTGGCCGAGTTGAACTCGCGCATCGCGAGGGACCATCCGGCCGTGCTGGTTGAGGACTGGCCGCCGGCACAATACGAGTCGGTGCCCGATCCTCGCCGGGCGATCACACTGCGCAACGTGTTGAACATGTCGAGTGGGCTTTACCCGATAGACAACGAGTACGGCCCCGCCGTTGGCTCTAGACTGGCGTATTTCGGAGGTTGGAACTCGGCCTACCAGGCGCGCGACCGTGGGCTCGTGAGGGAGCCCGGCACCGTGTGGGACTACGAGAACTACGACACGTTGCTTGGGGTGCTGGCGCTCAAGATGGTGCTGGGTAGCGACCGCACCTACTTGGAGTTCCCGCGTCGCGCGCTGTTCGACAAGATCGGGATGAGAAACACGATCCCCGGGACGGATCGCTTCGGCAATTACGTGATGAGCAGCCAAGTCTACACGAACGCCCGGGACCTGGCTCGGTTGGGGCTGCTCTATCTGAATGATGGCAAATGGAACGGTGAGCAGATCGTGCCAAAGGAGTGGGTGGATTTCAGTCGCACACCGGCCCACTCGACAGAGGAATTCGGCAAGTTCTATGGTGGACAGTGGTGGTTGGTTCCGGACGCGCGGACCGACCTACCGCAGGACGCCTATACCACCGCTGGAGCCCGCGGGCAATACGCCATCGTGATTCCGTCCTACGACCTTGTGATCGTGCGCAGAGGGTTGGACGACTCGGGCCTGCCCTATTGGGACATGGTGGCCGAGCTGTTGAAGGCCTTCCCGGACTGGCCCGGTGGCGAGAAGCTCGGCGGGGATACGGCGTCCCAATAGGGCGCCCGCTGCAGTACGGCGGGCAACCGCTCACCAACTGGTGGCGTTTGATCGGCGATTTCGATGGCGCTACGGAGAGTGGGTTCGGGTTGGTTGAGCGCCGAGTCGATCGGACTCGGCGAGACTTAGGGCCACTCTAGCGGGCGGCTTGCGCGCGAGGGATCTTATGGCGGGCCGGTCGCCCTCCTGAGCACCGGTGCAATCCCTAACAGGGACTATGGAAGCGCAAAATGCCACGGCGCGTAGTCGCTTTCGAGTTGATTCGTCGCTCACTTCGTCCACTGTCCTCGACGAGGAGAGTTGGATTCCTCGGTTTCCTGAAAACCACAGCCTCTGACACGCGTGGACGTCGCAAGGAACAGCGCCGAGTTGATCGTGATCGGCGTTGGGTGGGCGAGATCATCGGCGATAGACGCAGAGTGCGCTTTCCGATAGACTCGGAACGCCGAACTCGGCCCGACCGCCGGTTAGAGCAGCGCCGGTCGACGCATGATCGGCGGCGGGACATCGAAAGGGAGAGTGGTCCGCACCGGAGATACGCGCTCGAAAGGCCGCCGAGGATAGGCATTCCGTGAGCCGCCGCTAATCTGGCTCGGCCAGCGTGAGCAGGCCGGTCAGCCCAGACGCGCAACCGCTCAGGTCCGCCCACAGGCTCACCATCTCTTCGACGGCCATGAAGTCCGATGTCCCAGCCCAAAGGAAGGCCTCGTCTTCGGGGCCGTGGATGAACACGGCGGGAATCACAGTCATACCCTCCGCCCGAGAGAGACATGAGAGAGATCCGAACCGAGCTGGAAATCGACGCGGGCTTCGAGGACATGAACCGCGCGCTCAAGCAGCGCGCGGAGGCTTAGCGCTCGCTGTGTTTGTATTCGTTCGGGCTGCCGCGTATGCCACTCTGTTTGTCGGTTTCGTACTCGTGTACTTGCCGGCGCAGATCCTATCGTGGTTCGGCATCAGTCGCCCACCGAACATCGGCCTGGCGCAGGGCGCAGGCATGATCCTGGGAGTCGTGGGAGCGGCGCTGGCGCTTGCGTGTGTCTTGACATTCGTTTTCGTGGGCCGGGGGACTCCAGCGCCATTCGATCCACCACGACGCTTGGTCGTGCGAGGCCCGTACGGACTGGTGCGCAATCCGATGTACCTCGGCGCCGGTATTGCGCTCGCGGGTGCCGCCTTGTTCTACGAATCCACAGCGCTGTTCGTCTTCTCCGGGATGTTCCTTCTCGTCACGCACCTGTTCGTGGTATGGTACGAGGAACCCACCCTGCGACGCATGTTCGGTGACGAGTACGAGGTCTACTCGCGTCGGGTCGAGCGCTGGTGGCCGAGGTTTGAGAGTAGGAGACGCGTAGCATGAGTCAGGTCACGTGGCTTAGAACTAGCTATTGGGCGGGGGCAGTAGCCGATGCCGTGACAGGGGTCTTGATATTGATCCCCAGCAGGATGGGCGAATCGGAGTTCAGGCTACCGATGGGACTCGCCGCCGCCCTGATGTTCGGCTGGACGGTCCTGCTGATCTGGGCGGACCGAAAGCCGGTAGAGCGCAAAGGCATCCTGCTGATCACGGTCTTCCCGGTGATCTGTGGCCTGCTGGCTTCGTTTGTCTGGGCGGGTGCCGCCGGACTGATTCCAGCAGCGAGGATCATCCCTGCGTCAGCAGTGTGCGTTGGGCTCATAGTCCTCATGCTATGCAGCTACGCGAATGCAAGGAGTCTAGACCGGGAGGATGAAAGCTGAGTCTACGGTTCGCTACCCGGTGAGATCGGGGGCGATTCATCTCCTCATCGACCCGGGTCAATAGACGATTAAGCAGGTTGTGCTAACGGATGGAGAACGAACCATGAAACGAAGAGAGTTCATTGTCTCATCTGCATTGGGTTCAATTGGTGTGGGGACTGGGCACTTGCCCGTGACCGGCCTGACTCGCAATACGGCGTCGAGCGCTCAGACTAGAAAGATCCTGATCGCGGGCGGAGGGTTTGGCGAAACGTTCATCCGCTATATGGCTTCCCTCACTGGAAAAGAGAGGCCTAGGTTCTGCTACCTGCCAACGGCTTCGGCTGACAGTGAAAGCGGTACCATTCGCTGGTTCCAGAACTGTGCTCCGCTCAACGTCATACCGTTCGTGCAGGAGAGCTTCATCAGCAGTTACCGCATGGATCAGACTTGGGAAGAGGCCTTGCTGTCGATGGACGGCATCGTCGTCTCGGGCGGCAATACTCTCAATCAGCAGGCGATATGGAAAGTGCAGGGAATCGACGAGGTGCTAAGACAGGCCTGGGACAGAGGCATCGTCCTGGGTGGAGCCAGCGCGGGTTCGCTATGCTGGTTCGAAGAAGGCACAACCGACTCTCGGCCCAAACAGCTTACCAAGATCGAGTGCCTGGGATTCCTGAAGGGCAGCCACTCACCACACTACGATGCCGAAGGGCAACGCAGGCCGATCTATCAGGAACTGATCCGGACAGGTCAAATGAAGCCCGGCTATGCCTGTGACAACGACGCCGGCGTCTACTTCGAAGACAACGAGGTGAAACGCGTGGTGCATACGCGGGAGGGCGCTAAGGTGTACTATGTGAGCGTGGTGGGCGGCCAGATAAGGGAGGAAGTGCTGGAGTCGGAGTTGATCGAGTAGCACCGCACCGGGAGTACGGATGAGCGCTTTGTCGATCGTGTTTCTCGCAAAGCTGTTAGGCTCGCTCCTAGCAGGTCCGATTGTGCTGTCGCGTAGCGACATCGACGAAGACTATTATGATGAGGCACCGGCCGAGTTAGAGGGTCGGAGTGACTGGTTGGGTCTGTTCGTGACGGATGGTGGCTCCCGACTCGACCCTACTCGAGTGGATTTCGTGCCACGACAGGATGGTGCCGTTACGGTGTTTAGATTGGTCACCGACCCGCCCAACGCGGAACTACTGTTCTCCGATGTGCGTCCACTCTCAGCGGGCACGGTCACAACGGTGGTTCGTTGGCCTGT
>JBDHHP010000310.1:0-4066 GCA_039589275.1 Gemmatimonadota bacterium
GGCCGTACCTCACCGAACGAAAGATCAGCGATAGCAGGATGAGCACGGCGAGGAATGCCGCGCCGAGGCTCTTGAGTTGGCCGGAGATGATGAGATCGTCCGCGACCACGCAGAGAGTCGAGCAGCCTGCGTATGTCACGTCAATTTCAGTGCCGAAGTGCGCGGATGTAAACGTCTGCGCCGTACGCATTACGTCCTTGAGGATCGGTGTGTAATCCTCGCGGATCATGACGACGATGTTGGCCTTACTGTAGTCGAAATCGGCGAGTTTCTCGAGATCGTCGCCCCCGGCGTTCTTATACAGCAGTACGTACTGACTGATGAGATCTCTCCCGCTCACTTCCACATCACGCTCCACGATAACTTCATCACCGTTCCGTTCAACCCAAGTGGTTTCGCTGACAACCTCCGTCGTGCGTGGAATACGGTTGAAGCTTGGATCGTTGCCGTTCATCACTAGATTGGTCCGCTTCACATAATCAGCAAGAGAACTGGTATAGCCCACGACGTCCAACGATTCCAGTGTATCCTGCAACGCCGCGATCTTTCCCAGGACCTCAGGATCCTTGAGGCCATCGGCAGTCCTGGTGTCGACGACAATGTTCATCACCTCGATGCCACCAAACTTCTCAGTTAACATCCTACTAGCCTGGATGGTCTCGCTGTCTTCCTTGAAGAGACCCAGCATACTACTCCCGGCCTCGATGCGAGCGAGGGCCAGGCCACTCAATACCGCCAGCGCCAGCGTGCCTGCGTATACCCACCGCCGGCGATCGATGGCCAACCTGCCCAACCACTGGAGGCTTAGGGCGAGCCGGTTCCTGTAATCCGCGGCCGTGTCGTTGCCCACGCTCGGCGGCTTCATCAGCTTCAAGGCAGCCGGTATGAAGGTGAGAGAGAAGACCATCGCGGCAAACACGCCGACCGATGTGAAGATCCCGAAGTCCTTGATCGATCGCAGGCTGGAACTGGCCAGCGCCGCGAATCCGGCCATAGTTGTCAGTGACGTCAGGATCACCGGCCGGGACAGCGCTTCCATCGTCCCCAGAATAGCGCGGTCCGGGTCCCTGAACTTGGCCCATAGCAGCTTGTACTCGGTAATGAGATGGATCCCGTCGGCTACGCCGATGGCTATGAGCATGACGGGCATAAAGGACACAACCAACGTGATCGGTCGGCCCACGAGACCCATGACTCCCACGGTCCACACCAGAGCCACTAATACCACGGAGAGCGGAATCAGCGCCCCCCTGAGCATCCGGAACGACATATACATGACGACGATCACCAGCAGGATCACAAGTGGTGTGAGCTTGGCCATGTCGCCGCTCATGTAGGTCGTGGTGTACACGTTCACCATCGGCACGCCGCCCAGGTAAACACTCTCGGGACCCCGATACCGCTCCGCCAGCGCTTCCAGCTCCGCGAATACCCGGCCGGCGATCTCCAGGTGCTCATCGTAGTAAAAGGACAGCTCGGCCAGTATGAGCGCACCAGTGCTATCAGGCGAGACCAGCAAGCTGACGAACATCTCGTTATCGAACGTGGTCGCCGCTAGCCTGGCTAACGCGTCCCGCGTTTCCGGCACGGTCTCCATCGGTGGCTCTATGCGGAGTCCGAAGTCGGAGCTTGTGATGTTGTCTACTTCGGCGAGGCTGATCACATCACTGAGCGGCGAGAGCTTGAGCTGTAGCTCCTCGAGAAACGAAACGAACCCCGGGTCGACATCGGCCTCGGTCTTGACTTCGATCATGAGGTTGTTGACCGCTCCGCGATCTGCGACGGTGAGCCCGTCGGACGCGATATGCGAGATATCTCGCTGGTAACGTCCGTCTAACCCGTCCACCCAAGCTTCGAGCTCGCGCTCGTCGCGAGCGTCGGCGACACTGACCTGCCAGGCCAGTTCCGTCAGATCCTTCACCTTTCGCAATGTTCTGGGATTGAAGATGCCATCCTCGGCGACCACGCCGATCAGGATCATCTCACGGCTATTGAAGACTTGCTTGATTTCCTCGTCCTGCAGGACCGATGGATGGTCCTCGGGCAGTAATTCCTCAATGGAGTTGTTGAACTCCACCTTGCGCATGTGCCAGCCGAAGAACAAGGTGACCAGGAGGATCACACCGATCACGCTCCTCGGGTACTTCAATATGGCTGCATAGAACGGCATCGTTTATCGCCCCCAACCAGTGTCTCCGTGGCTTTTCTACGCCGGCGTTTTCAACCAAAGGAGACGGATGACGCACGAGTCCATTACACATCCGATCACTGCCTACCTGCGTCAGGACAGCCGGTCGTTCGACTGACGGCAAGAACAATCGAGGCACCCATGCTCAGTACACGTGCCGCAGCTGAGCTCGAGCTTCTTACGCAACGCCGCCCGGGCGCGATGCAGTCTGACGCGCGCGTTGTTCTCGGTGATCTGGGCTTCTGAAGCGACCTCTGAGATGCTCGCGTCCTCGAGGTCCACGCGCCGTAGCATGACGGCATAGTCCTCTCGAATAGTCGGTAGAAGGCGGTGGATACACTGACAGATGGCTCGTTCTACGTCCGGCTCAGTTTCGTCGACGTCGAGCATGAGACTTCTGGCGCGGGTCAGGGCTCTTCGCTCAGCACCATGGTGACGGTAGTGGTCGATAACCGCGTTCCGGAGCAGCCGGTAGAACCACGCCACGATGCTCTCACCGTCACGGATCGTGTCGCCTCTCTCGACCGTCTTTAGGAAGGCCGCCTGCAAAATATCTTCGGCGTCCGCGGCATCTCCCACACGCCGCTCGAGGAACGCGCGGAATTGCCGGTGATTGCTGGCCAGCACGTTGATATGCTCTTGCGGAACAAACGTCGATCTCTGGTCGGACACGCATTAACCCCGGCTCAGGCTACAGTCGTGTGTCGGTTCCTTCCCACCCCTCACCATCGGCCACAACAAACCGTCCCGGATCTCTCCGAAAGACTTCCTTACAGTGCTCTGTGCAGAAGTAGTAGGTCTCGTCTCCGTAGTCGGTTTCCGCCACGCTCTGGTGCTTCGCGAACCGCATGCCACAAACGGGATCTTGGACTGTCATGTGGTCTCCCCCTTTCTTGCTTCGGACTCCGACCTCCGCACTCCCCTAGACCGAACTCTCCTCCATTGAGCGTCCATGCCGGTTGCAGCGACACCATGTGCAGTCGCAGCCGTCGATACAGTCCACCACCAGATCCCGCTTTGATGCGAACCGGCGCCGAGCGATCGGATAGAGCAATGACTTGATCGAGCCGTTGGTGTAGTACCTTCTTAACCAGTCGCGCACGTCTCGAGATCCAGCTATCGAGCGCATGAGCCTCATGTAGCCGTTGTTCCCAAGTTTTTCGTAGAAGTAGCGGTTCACCGCTGCGACCTTCAACAAGCCACCCAGACGGTCCTGCCAGAGACCGTCGTATGCCTCGGGGCCGCCGTTCAACAAGGCGCGTCCGGCGAGGTGGCCTGACAGTACGGCGTACCGCATCCCAAAACCGAAGAACGCATCCTGGAAGCCTGCAGCTTCGCCCACGTACACCATTCTCGCTTTTCGCGCAACAGTTGTCGGGAACACGTTCCCGAAGCCGCCGAACTTGGTGGCGTTTCTCATGTCCAGCCTGACTCTGTCCTCGAAGAAGGCCACTGTGCGTTTCAGGTACACGGCCTCATTGTGAAAGTCAGCGGACATGCAACTCGCGATTGTCCCGCGACCACCGCAGATCAGCAGATACGAGTATCCCTTCGGCGCCAGGTCATCGGATATGGCCGCGAACGCTCCGTCTTTGTGATCCGTTTCGAAGACGTATCCAACTGCAATTGCGTCCCGGCGCCGCGGACCATGTGCGACGATCCCACCGCGCGCCAGGTGCGATCGTTCGGTGCCTAGCTCGAGATCGACGCCGGCAGCCAACGCCTGTGTCTTGAGGCTCTGATCGAGGGAGTCCGGATCCGTTCCCCGACGAACGAGATACCAGATTGGCTGGTCCGAGCTGTATGTGTAGGCCCGGCCCGCGGGGTCGTAGAACCTGCACTCCCTGAACGGCGTGTGAGTGAACGTGGGTTCGATTC
>JBDHHP010000311.1:0-4066 GCA_039589275.1 Gemmatimonadota bacterium
GTGGAAAGACCGTGATGGAAGCCGGGGTGCTTACCAGCCAAGCGATTACCAGCAAACGCCAGATGTCCCCTCGTCGGCAGCACGACTCTACTTCCAGACATGCACATGCATCCGTAAAGGGGGGTAGCATGAGACTGAATCTCTTTGTTTCCTCTAATCCCGGTACGACTCAGGCTAGACATCCTCCGCAAGCTCGCCTGGTGCCGGGAGCACTGTTACCGGTCTTCTTTCTCACACTCCTACTCGCCGCCCCAACCGTGGCTCAGAACCTCGGCACCATCAGCGGTATGGTCGTGGATGCCAGAACCCAACAACCACTTGGGTCGGTTCAGGTGTCGCTTAGGGACACGCGATGGGGTACGGCCACCGGGAACGACGGCACATTCCGGCTCCCAAACGTTCCGGCGGGCACATACTACTGCCAGACCCGGTTCATCGGTTATGGCGTTGCATCGGTTGAGGCAGTGGTTCGAGGTGGCCAGGTTACCGAGGTACTGATTGAGATTGAGAGACAGGCTCTACAGCTGGACGAGATTGTGGTGACTGGTACTGCCGGTGCCAAGCGGCGCCGTGAAGTCGGCAATACGATCTCGCAGATCAACGTAGCGGAGATTGGAGCGCCCCCAGCCAGTGTCGACAATTTGCTCCAATCAGGCGCGGGGGGCGCTGGGCTCACGGTGTTGAAGAGCAGTGGGATGGCTGGTGGTGGGGCGCAAATCAGACTGCGGGGCAATGTGAGTGTCTCCATGAGTAACCAGCCGTTGATCTACATCGATGGTGTGCAGATCCGTAATGAAGCCTATCCAATGAACGTGCCGGCAGCTGGAAACGTCAGTAGAAGTGGAAACGACGTCTCGAGTCCGCTCAACGACATCAATCCGGCCGACATCGATCGCGTGGAGATCATCAAGGGTGCCGCTGCCACAACTCTCTATGGAGCCGAAGCCGCTGCAGGAGTGATCCAGATCTTCACCAAGAAAGGTGTAGAGGGCCCCGCACGATGGACGCTTCAAGTAGACCAGGGGTTCAATCGTGTCCTGCCGTTCGGTGCTGATACGGCGCCGTACATACACCTCGACCCGTGGCTCAGGAATGCCTGGACGCAGAAGTACTCCGGCTCCGTGAGCGGAGGGACGCGGGACGCTCAGTACTACGTCTCTGGCTCATACGAGGACAATCAGGGAGTGTTGCCGTTGGACTGGGAAGAGACAGTCAACATGCGAGCCAACCTGGATTTCTCCCCGGTTGAGAATCTCGACCTTAGCTGGAACGTCGCCTACACTAACAAGGACATTCAGAACACGTCTGCGGGCAACAACTCGCACGGCATCACGCTCAACGTGTTCAGAGCCGAACGGAACTACTTTGGGTCGAATGACCCGGAGCTCATCAATCAGCTGCTGGAATACGAGATCTTCACATACATCGATCGTTTCATAGGGGGAGGAACAGCCACATATTCTCCGCTGCCCTGGTTCACCAATCGACTGACTCTAGGGTATGACCGGGCGAACTCCGAAATGAGGAACTACCGGCCTTTCGAGTTTGTCCGTGCCCCACAGGGTGTACTCGGTGTGAACAACTTCAACAACACGACGCTTTCGGCCGATTACGTAGGTACCATTGAATTTCAGATGACTGGCGACCTGCGATCCACCTTCTCGTTCGGCGGCCAGAGCATCACTCGGGACGAGGTCACTCTTTCGACCTATGGCGAGGACTTCCCGGGGCCCGGTGAACCGACGGTGAGCAGCGGGGCGATTCGGCTGGGATGGGAGGATCGCATCAGGACCGTAAGCGCTGGGTTGTTCGTTCAGAATCTGTTTGCTCTAAAGGACAGATATTTCGTCACTGCGGGTTTGCGTGTCGATGGGAATAGTGTCTTCGGAGAGAATCTCGGACTTCAGGCGTACCCGAAGTTCAGCGTATCCTACGTGCTCTCAGACGAGAGCTTCTGGAATTCGCAATGGGGAACGGTAAAGCTGCGCGCCGCCTGGGGTCAGGCTGGCCGCGCACCCGGAGCCTTCGATAAGGTGCGGACGTGGGATCCGGCAGGCTGGGGGACAAGCCCGGCATTCCTGCCAAACAACGTCGGGAATCCCGATCTTGGTCCAGAGCGCACCACGGAGATCGAGGTTGGTGCCGATGCAGCCTTCTTCGACGATAGGATCGTGACGGAATTCACATATTACAAACAACGGACGACGGACGCGCTCTTCAGCGTGCGCCAGATTCCGTCGACTGGATTCCAGCAGAGCCAGCTCGAGAACGTCGGTGAACTCGAGAACAAGGGGTTCGAACTCAATACAACCGGGTCGATTTTCCGGGGACAGGACTTCACGTGGGATCTAGGTTTTAGCGTCTACACCAATAACAGTAAGGTGCTGGACTTGGGAGGCGTGCCCGAATTCTCGCTGGGGGACCGTGGCTGGATCGTAGAGGGAGAGCCGGTTCCGGTGATTCGTGCCGAGTGTGTGCTCAATCCTGACGAGATAGCTGACCCCGTCACTGAAGAACAGTGCATCTACGGTCCGAACTACCCAACCACGACTCTCGGTTTCCAAACGAGCTTCTCGTTTGGCGGTGGGATTCGCATCACGGGCCGTGGCGAATATCAAGGTGGTCACTATATCTACGACGGCGCTGCCTACAACGCGCTACGACGCGGAGTGATTTGGCCCGCCTGTTACCAGGATTACGATCTCATCGATGCGGGCCGCGGCAATGAGCTGACTGCATACAAGAGGGCCATTTGTATCACCGACAACATCGGAGGCAATCCCGGTTACCTGACCTATCCAGCTGACTTCTTCAAGTTGAGGGAACTGTCGGCCACGATTCCAATGCCCAGGTCGGTTTTCCCGGAACGGCTCAGGGCCACCCTCACTCTGTCCGCCCGCGACGCATTCAGGTGGAAGAACAAGGACTTCCTGACATTTGATCCCGAACAGATGCCGGACGTCGGGTTCGACGGGCGAGTCCGTGCAATACTCGAGACTGTTCCGCCCCCGGCCACGTACACAGCCTCCTTTCGCATCGTGTTCTAGAGAGGCACACATGATCGAGAATCGCCCAACTGAGCATTCGTGGAGGAAGGTCGACATGACTATCGAGAAAGCGCGCGTAAAGCGCTGTAGCCGTCGGCTCGCGTGGCTCCTCGGCGGAGCCGCCTGGCTTGCAGCCTGCAGTTTTGAGGTGACCAATCCTGGTCCTGTGCAGGATGAGTTTCTGAACGATCCCGCGGCATTCGAAGCGATCGTGAATGGAGTGGGCAGGGCGTACGCAGAGGCACTCAACTACGTGGCCTACACTGGCGGGTCCGTTGCGCGGGAGGTTCACCCCGGTGGATCATCGGGCAACTTCGGGATCGCAGTTCGGATCCAGCCAGGAAAACTGCCCTATGATGAAACGGGCACGCACTGGAACACCGCCGTCCAAGCCCGATGGCAAGCTGATCGCACGATTACCCGGTTTGACTCCGTTATGAGCGATGCGGAGTTCTCTAGCTCCGAGCTGGTAGCACAAGCGTACCTATGGCAAGGATACGCCTATCGCCTGCTTGGCGAGAATATGTGTGAAGTCGTGATCGACGGAGGCTCTGCGGAGCCCATTAGTGTTGCTCGTGAGCGAGCCGAAGCAGCCTTCGCCAACGCCATGACTATTGCGGCGGCTGCAGGGAATTCCGATATCGAAATGGCAGCGCGAGCGGGACGCGCGGCGGTGCGCGTTTTCCTAGGCGATTGGACTGGTGCTGTCTCGGATGCCGGCCTCGTTCCCGACGGCTTCGTCTACCAGATTCCCTATTTCGACATCGGTGATCAGACTCAGTACAACCGGATCCACTGGAGTACTGCGGAGCGACCGTTCAAGGCGCACACCGTTTGGAACACGGTATACAAGGAATACTACGAGACTACTGCCGATCCACGGACTCCCTGGATGTGGACGGACTTAGTCGGAGACGGGGCAATCGCGTGCTGCGGTCAGGTCTCGTGGTGGCCACAGCAGAAGCACGATCAGAATGATTCGCCCATCAACGCGTCCAGTGGGCGTGAGATGCGGCTCA
>JBDHHP010000312.1:0-4066 GCA_039589275.1 Gemmatimonadota bacterium
GAATCAGGGGATAGGAAAGGAGGCGGATCCTAACTTCACCCCTCATCTGTAATCCATATGTGATATTGCTAGTACTGCCTTAGCTGCTAGCAGACACTGGCGCTGCACCTGGCGCGCGTCCGGTCATAGTCTGTGTTACTATCAGCTCCTGGTACAGGTCTCAGTCCTGAGCTAGATCCGGATCAAGTTCCTGCTAGCAACACCCCCCCGCCGCCCCACCCACCCCCCTCGCCTGGCCCGGTCTGGGGTCGGGGCGTAGTTTTGGGGCAGGATCAGGAGGTCATGCAATGTGACCGAAGATCTCCTAGGCCGTCTGAAGTCTGCGTTGGCTGACCGCTACCAGATTGAACGGGAACTCGGTAGCGGTGGGATGGCCACGGTCTATCTCGCTCACGACGTTCGTCACGAGCGAAAAGTGGCGGTAAAAGTGCTCCGTCCTGAACTGGCAGCTGCTCTTGGCTCGGAACGGTTCCTCCGTGAAATCAAGATCGCTGCCAATCTCAATCATCCTCACATACTGCCATTGCATGATTCCGGAGAAGCTGACGGGTTCCTCTACTACGTGATGCCGTACGTGGAGGGGGAGTCGTTACGCGACCGTCTCAGCCGCGAGAAGCAGCTTCCGATAGATGATGCTCTCAAGATCGCGAGCGAGGTGGCTGACGCGCTCGGCTTCGCCCATGATCACAACGTCATTCACCGTGACATCAAGCCCGAGAACATCCTCCTCGAAGCTAAACACGCTGTGGTCGCTGACTTCGGAGTGGCTAGGGCCATCGCAGAAGCGGGAGAGACGAGGCTCACTGAAACGGGGATCGCCATTGGCACTCCTGCCTACCTGAGTCCGGAACAGGCGAGTGGCGAGCGGGAATTGGACGGCAGAAGCGACATATACGCGCTGGGCTGTGTGCTGTACGAAATGTTGGCGGGCCAGGCTCCGTTCACTGGTCCTACCGCTGAGAGCATTGTGCATCAGCACATAGCATCAGACGCGCCACCGGTGACGGGGCTAAGACGTTCCGTATCAGAGGCTGTGGTGAACACCGTGACCAAGTCGCTGGCCAAGGCTCCGGCGGATCGGTACCAGAGAGCAGAGGCATTGGGCGAAGCGATTGCCGCCGCACGGGTAAGCCTCGTCACTCCGAATGGCGGCATGACGCCGACGGACACGCGGCCCGTCAGGACCGTAGCGACATGGAGTAGGAAGGTGAGGATCGGCGTCGCGGCGGCTGCAGTCATCATTGCGGTGATAGCGGCCGCGCTTCTGCTACCTCGCGGGCGTGGGGGAGCGTTCGACCCCAATCGAGTCCTCGTCGTCGCGTTTGCCGACCAGAGCGGGTTGGAGGAAACTCAGGCGCTGGGCCACATGGCGCAGGACTACATCATCCAGAGTCTCTATTCAGCGGGATTCGCGGAGGTGGTGCATCCTCTTACCGCGCTGGCTGTGTCAGAGAACGTTGCTGCGGAGGGAATGGCAACGGGACTGGGGGACATTCTGGCCCTGGCGGATGACGCCCAAGCGGGTACCGTCGTGTCCGGTAGTGTCTACGCCCAAGGCGATTCCGTTCACGTCCAGACCCGGATCACCGACGCCAGTGACGGCAGCGTGATGGCAACGCCGGGGCCCGTCGTCGGCACCATCGGAACGCTTAGCGACCTGGTTGGTCGCCTCGGGCAGGAGGTCGTGGTGGCGCTCGCCCCGCTACTCGACCGACAGCTCGCATCCTTGGAACCCACAGTTCAACCAGCGACGTATGAGGCCTACGAGGCGTACAACGAAGGGCTCGAAGCATACGCTCGGGAAGAACAGCCTGAGGCTGCACGCCATTTCGAGCGCGCAGTGGCCGCTGACGCCACGTTCGCCCGTGCGAGGCTGTGGGCCGCACAGAGCTACTTCCTACATAGCTACTGGGGTGGTCGGCCGAACCTTGCGAGCTACGCGAAGGCGGAGTCCCTGATTGCGCCGCTCGTCGAATCTCGCGGGCAGTTGAGTCGCTACGAGAACTGCCGCCTCGATTTCGTGATGGCGTGGGGACTGCGAGGGGACTTATCTGCGGCGTATGATGCCGCTCGCTGCATGGTGCAAGCAGCGCCGGGATCGGACGATGCGAAGCGCGAACTCGCGATGTCCGCACGGCGTCTAAATCGCCCCGGTGAGTGCATAGAACTCTTGAGGGAACTCGATCCCGACCGTGGACTGATGAAGCAGCGGGGCGACTTCTTATGGGGGTGGCTCAGCGGTGCGTACCACATGCTCGGCGACTTCGAGGGGGAGTTAGAGGTCGCTCGGGAGGGGCGGCAGCGGTTTCCTGAGAACCCGTACATGTTACGGGTTGAGACCCGCGCCTTGGCGGCGCTCGGCCGCCTGAACGACGTTGCAGCGAATCTGGAGGCAATGCGCTCGCTGCCCTCACGGGAGGCACTGGGCGGGTACCTCCGTTCCGTTGCGGTCTACCTTCGGGCACACCGTCATCGTGATGCAGCCCGCGAGGCATTCGATGAGTTGATCGCATGGTACCAGTTGCGACCCCATGACACCGAGGAGCTGCGGGCGGAGATGGCATTCTGGCTGTATCAAGCAGAGCGGTGGGACGATGCCCTGCGACTGCATGAAGAGCTGGCCCAGGAGTATCCGGAGAACACCGAGTATCTCGCTGTGCTTGGCAGGCTGGCTGCCAGACGCGGTGATCGCGCAGAGGCACTGAGAATCAGTGAGGAGCTTCGGTCTTTTCGGCATCCCCTCTGGGAGAGGAATCACACGCTGGAGCGCGCCAGGATCGCGGCGCTGCTGGGGGACCGTGAGGAGGCGATGACCTTGCTGCAACAGGCGATGGACCTGGGAGTGCAATGGGGTCACGGGCCGTGGTGGCACCGCGACATCGACTTCGAGTCCCTGCACGACTACCCGCCGTTGCAAGAGTTGATCAGGCCGAAGGGGTAGGGGGATGACTGACGCCCTCGACCGCCTCAAGGCCGCCCTCGCCGACCGCTACACCATCGAGCGTGAACTCGGTAGCGGAGGCATGGCAACCGTCTACTTGGCCGAGGACGTCAAGCACCACCGCAAGGTGGCAGTGAAGGTCCTACGGCCAGAGCTGGCTGCGGCGCTGGGCCCGGAGCGGTTTCACCGTGAGATAGAGATCGCAGCGAATCTGCACCACCCTCACATTCTGCCTCTGTACGACTCCGGTGATGCTGATGGCTTCCTGTACTACGTCATGCCCTACGAGGAGGGGCAATCACTGCGAGACAAGTTAGCTCATGAAGGTGAGCTACCCATTGCGGAGGCGGTCCGCATCCTGCGCGACATGGTTGACGCCTTATCCGATGCCCATGAACACGGCGTAGTCCACCGCGATATCAAGCCCGACAACGTGCTGCTCACCAAGCACCATGCATTGGTGACCGACTTCGGTGTCGCGAAGGCTGTGAGTGAAGCTACAGGCGCTCACAAGCTCACCACCGAAGGGGTTGCACTCGGCACACCAGCATACATGTCGCCGGAACAGGCGGCTGCGGACTCTCACATAGACCACCGAGCCGACATCTATGCCGTAGGTGTCGTTGCCTACGAGTTGCTGACGGGCAGAACTCCGTTCCTCGGTACCACTCCGCAGATGATCCTCTCGGCACATATGACCGACACACCGGAGCCGGTGAGCAAGTATCGTGAGTCAGTGCCTCCTGCACTTGAGCAGTTGGTAATGAGGTGTTTGGAGAAGAAGGCGGCTGATAGGTGGCAGAGTGCCGAGGAGTTGTTGCCACAGCTCGAGGCGTTGGCGACACCTAGTGGAGGGATGACACCCACGGGGACGTTGCCAGTTGACCGGGTGGTGAAACGTCGCTGGATGATGGCGGGTGCGGCTGTGGCGGCGGCTGCAGTCGTCATCGCGGTGATAGGGGTGGCGCTTCTGCTACCTCGGGGGAGTGGTGGAGCACTCGACTCCAATCGCGTCCTCGTTGTCGCGTTGGCAGATGAGAGCGGACTGCAAGAGGCCAAGGCGTTGGGGCGCATGGCTCAGGACTACATCATCCAGGTTCTCACCGAGACGAGATTCGCGGAGGT
>JBDHHP010000313.1:0-4064 GCA_039589275.1 Gemmatimonadota bacterium
TAACAGACACACAGGGATCTCACCCGAGGTACTCAGCATCTCCCGGATCAGCCGCACTTCCTTTGGGGAAAACGGAAGCGGGGTGCCTGGCATCGTCATATGCTCATCCTAGCTCATCGTCCGGTCCGCCGGCATGCCAGCCGGTCGTTTAGCCGTCCGCAGGAGGCGGATCCGAATGCCGCCGACGCTGCTGTTCGGCGTCGAAGGGACCGCTGATGCGCGGCGTCGGTCCGAGGTCCTGGCCGATTTCACCGCAGCGGCAAGGTTCACCCGGGCGTTGATTGGCCGGAGGAAGCTCCGTGGGGAACAAACGGGCCGGGGCACCCTTGGCGATCTCACCCCCGCAGTGGTGGCAATAATCACTCGGCATCGTGGCTTGCATCACTCCATCAGACGTGCAGCGGCTGGCGAGTGTGGCGGCGGCTCGGGCGCCATGACGAAGCCTGAAGAAACGCCCGGGCAACACACGCTGATCCGCCGCCCAAGTTGGCCAGAACGCGCTCGAGCCACAAGAGCCCTGCCGAGTGAGCTAGGGCCTGATCCCCAACCTGTCTCTCCAGCGCGACACCCGCCGTTGCAGCAACACCAGTCTAGCCCGGAGTTCGCCCATTGGGGTCGTCAGAACCGACTTGATCTCCCGCTCAATGTGAGACAGCCAGCCATCTACCTCGCGCCGGGTGACTTTTGCAGGAGGATCAAGGGGGTAACGCTGCCGCATGATGGTAATGTAACCGAACAAAGCCCGAACAACAACGGCTCGTGAACTCGCGCTGAGGCCTACCTGCCTCGTTTCACCCAGCGCTCGTTCGGCAGCTCGCCGATGAAAGCGACACGGGAACACGTGGCGCAGCGTACATGCACCATCTGATAGCCACTACCTGAGATGCCACCGTGAATCTGAAGCGTGGCTTCGCAGCGAGGGCAAACCGGGGAGTGGTGGGGCAGCCGCAGCTCGCGCCGGATGGAGCGGAGTTCGTCACGCGAGAACGTGACAGGGGTCTCGGAGGTTACCGGCATGTGGCCACCACGTGAGGGAGAGTGAAGCGCGGGAAGCTACTGCGCGGGACTTGCGCCTGCAAGCTGGCAGCCGGCTGGGATTCCGGTCTGCGCGTGCTCTGAATCGGGGAGCGGCTTCAGCCGGTGTGGTGACGGCCTTGTGGTGTGCGGCGGTCGGGCTCACCACGACGATCCAGCGCAACCGATTTACCGTCGCTGCGCCGGTCACCACCAGATCTCCGCTCCACCGCACTGGCGAAGATGAGCCCGAGATTGTCCGGCGACTTCCAATCGCGGTCGACATCAACGAGTGCGACGCGTTCTACTCCTTGGAGCTCGAACACAACTACGAGCTTGCGAGAACGGTCCCAGTCCTCTTGCGACCACCATGCGCCGACGGAGCTACGGCGATACGCGCATACGTTCCATTCTCGCCCGTCGGGATCTTCAAACACGATGCCCGAATCGGCCAATCGTCGTCTGGTTAAGCGGTGTCGGGCCGATTTCTGTTTAGTTGGAAACAGTCTCATTTCTTTGGACCAGAGTCCACGGGTGCCATACATGATCCCGCACCTTCAAGTGGTAGGGAGACTCGACCCTTGGGTGCAGAACTCATGCCGTTTTGCAGTAGGAAACTACGCTGGCGCGACTTGATCGCTAGGGGAATGACGGCCGCTGGTACGAACCTTCGCCTCCTGATGTGGGGTAAACGGACGCTCGTTCAGCTGGCCCGGCTCCGCTTGTCCTGTTGCCGTTTGATCCAGGTCGCCACGATGTTCTGGCACAGCCCTCGGTGCAGGTTGGCGATGTCGTCACTGCTGTTCAACAAATCGAGCAGCACCGGAAGCAGCGCTTGGGCAAGTTCCGCTTTCGCCTGAGGCGTGTGTTGTTCCCAGTGCCGGTTCACGAGATCGACGACACGGTCCATCGGGCTGCCGGGCAGCCTGACAAAGTCGTCGGGAATGCGACGAGCCAGCTCGAGGTCTAGATCGGACACGGTCTTGGGAACCTGAGTCCTGACCAAGGTGGGCCGGTCGTTGTCATTCGACAAGGGCGGTTTTGGGACACTTGCTGGCTACTGTCCCCTCAACCGTTCGATCACCACAGCCGTGAGATCTATCGCGGGATCCACGGATACGATGCCGGGCGCTGTGAGTTCGAAGACCAGCGCCAGATTCCGTTCCGCCCGCAGACCGTCTATCACGGTGCGCGCTCGCTCCTGCAGCGGGGCCAACAGCTCGCGGTATCTCTCTTGGGCACGTTGCGACAGCTCATCCGATCGACGCTGTACCTGCAGACTCAACTGCTGCAGTTCGTCCATCTTCTGGCCCCGCGCGCTCTCGTCCAGAGTGAGCGATTGCTGGTCGTAGGCCCGCACCGCCGAGTCGAGTGCCACCTGTAGCGGCTCCAACTCGGCGCGCCACGCCGCCGTCTCGGCCTGGAACGTCGAATCGGCCGCAGGATAGCCCGGCATCTGCGGCACGATCTGTTCACTGTCCACGAACGCAAGCTGCCGGCTCGCTTGCGGGCGCGCAGCGATGATGGCCACGAGCGCTATGGGTAGAACGGCCAGCCTCCAGCCGGCTGCAGTGTTGGTAGCAGACATTGCGGTACCCTGGTTGAGTGAACCTAGAGAATCGATGGACGGTTGCTCGCTACCGTTTCATGTCGGTTGAGTAGCGTCCTCCACGCAGCTCCTCCCTCAGGCGGTCGAAATTCCACGCAATTGCATGCAGGATTACGACCGCAATCGCACACAAGAGCGCGAACACAGCAGCCAAGCCCGCCGCAAACCAAAGCACCACCGTGAGGTTCACGCCGCTGTAGTTCAGGATGACCAGCAGGAACGACAGGATCATCAGAACGACGCTGTAGCGCTGCATCCGGAGCGCCATCACCGCGGGTGGCACAACATACTTCTTCGCGATGACCATCGCAGGGCCGGCGTCGACCGTCGGACGTTTCATCTCTCAGCTCCTGATTGGATCGCCACAACTGTTCGGCTTTTGGCTCCGTGAGTCAAGAGCGGATTTGATGCTGGAGGGTTCTTGGAGCCCGCTGCGTCAGCGATGTCACTCATTAGATTATTGACGCACCGGCGCCCGTAGCTCAGCTGGATAGAGCATCGGCCTTCTAAGCCGAGGGTCCCAGGTTCGAGTCCTGGCGGGCGCGTGTTCTAGTTCAATGCCTTGCCTTGGCCTGGACTTGCGGACCAGCCGAACGGGATCCCAGATAACGCTCGGGTAACGGTCGTCAGTTAGTGCTGCATTCGTGGTAATACGCCGGTGGCCTTCGTGGCCCCGCCGCCCTGTATCCAGCCACATAATCGCAACCCCCCCCGGCTTATTCCTTGCTAAATAGCTTGAGTTGCTGGATCCGTTGTAGCGCGTCTCCACAGTAGTGGAATGCCTGGGTCCCGGACTGTCATGAGCGGTGACATAGACGAAAACAGCTTTCGAGATGGCGCACGCCGTCCGCCGGTCGCTTAGCTGGACGGGCGTAGCGTATGGCAGGCACGCATCATGTGTCTGTAGCATCGAGTCACATTTTCTCACGCCTCTTGCTAACACCCGGCCGTCTCCCCATTCTTCACGCGCCCTTATTGCAACCAACCGCACCGCTTCGCTGACACACCGCGGTGTGCCGTCCGACAACTCGCCGCGTGGTCCACCCACCATGCAGCGCGAGTTGTTTGCGGTCCTCTGACATGGCAAGTGATCACGACTACCCCCGATTGCCCGACGGGAGCAGACCGAACCTGTCTGTTCGGGTCGGGCCGCAGGGCTCGCTACAGCGGAACAGCGGTTACGCCGACCGGGCACCCGATGCCGACCTGAGGGGCATCGCCGCGATCTTGCGACGCCGCCGGGGCAGCATTCTCCTCATGTTTCTCGTGGTGTTCGGCTCGGTGGTGGCGTTCACCCTCTTGATGCCCAAGACGTACGAGTCCTCGGCGCTGATCCTGGTGGAGCAGCAGCGACCACGCATGGAGTCGCCCGCCCTCGCGACGCTCGAGCGGCTGGGTCGCGGCAGCCAGGTCGAAACCGAGATCGAGTTGGTCACGAGCC
>JBDHHP010000314.1:0-5241 GCA_039589275.1 Gemmatimonadota bacterium
GCATCTTCCCAATGGCGACCATCTCCAGTTGTGCGGCGTTCCAGTAGGGGTCAGATGTCTGTGCTCGCTCCAGTTGCGCTTCTGAGTAGAGTTCCGGGCGCTTGTCCGCACGGTGTGCCTCCAGAGTCGCTCGCGCCCACGCCGGTAGGCACCCGTAGGAATCGTATTCAGGATTGTAGTGTACGAAGTTGATGCTCAGCTCCCTGCGAACAAGCAACTGTTCGAGATAGGCTTCTGCGCCTGGCCCGCCTGCTCTCTGAACCTGCAAGGCGACATACAGGGGCGAGATTTGACCGAAGTGAAGATAGGGGCTCATATCGGACACATGGTCCTGTGTCGGGTCGTTGTGCAGCTCGGCGTAGTGCTCCAGCTTGTGGGCGATGAAACTTCTCAGCAGCCTCTTCGCCTGCCCGGTGCCGCCAACGAAATGCGGCACCCTCTCTGCTGTCCTGTTGATCTGCAGTTGTCCGAGCGCCGCATCCACGTCGGTCAGGTCCATTCCGCCCAGGTCGATGGACAGCGAGTCGCGACGCAGAGGCGTCCTCCTGAACCGCCGAAGGAACTGGTCCCTGATGGCAATGAGCTTCGGCCGGATGGTTCTCGCGGCGTACTCCTCCTTCTGAGAGGCCACGTCGACGGGGACAATCACATCGCCTTCGATCTGGACGACACGGCACCGGACGGCGCGGGCGACCTGTGACCGCCAACGCTTCTGGATCCGGGTGTAACCGCGGTCGGTTACCACTAGTGCCGTGTTCGCTGCTAGCTTGGGGACGGCCCGGCCCGGGGATTCGTTCCAGACGACAAGCTGGATACCGCGTCTTCGCAGGGCCTCCTGAGTCTCCCGCAGCCCCTCGAGCATGAAGCCATAGTGCCGTACGTTTGCCTCCGGAAACCGGTCGGTGATGCCGAAGAATGTAACCATCGGCAGCCCCAGTTCGTTTGCCTGCTGAACCGCGAACTCGAGCGCCGGGTTCTCTTCTGCCCGCTGCGAGGCCTGCATCCAGTACAGGACATAGCGCCCGGGACGAACGGGCTGGCTGTTCAGCAACTGGACTCGCTCTGGTTCGGTGGTGGTGGCCATGTGTCAAGTCACCCCAGCGTTGAGCCGCCAGATCGCGTAGTTCAGCGCGCTCGCATAGATCACCCAGGCCAGGTAGGGGAGCAGGACTACGGCGGATCGGGGGTCATGCCGCCAGAAGGCGATCGCTGTCGCGAGGATGAGCACCCACAGCATAACGATCTCGATGAAGGCGAGGTCAAAGCGACGCATGCCGAAGAAGATCCGAAGAAGATCCCCGACCAAGCCGCGTTGAAGGCCAGCTGAAGTGCGAAGAGCAGTATGGCCCATGGCGCACCAGAGAAGCCTGCCTTGCGCCATACCAGCCAGCCGGCTATGCCCATCAGGACATAGAGCGTCGTCCAGACCGGCCCGAAGACCCAGTCAGGGGGCGTCCAACCGGGCTTTCTCAGCTCGGCATACCACGTGGATACCGCGGAGGCCGTTGAGAGAGAGCCGATCAGCCCGGCCCCTAGACAAACACCTACCCATAGGATCAGGCCCGCCATACCTTTGCCTGGGCTCATTGCACACTCTCCCCGAACAGCGTCTTTGAGACCGAAGATCCTGTGATGCTCTATCTGCGTATCCGGCCCCGCGAAACCGTCAAGCAGGTCAACGCGTCTCCTTGCCCTCGTTCTGGAGTGCCTGGTGTATCGCCTGTCTCAGACCCCGCGGCCGGATCGGAAAGAGAGTGAGTGCTGCCGGATCATCCACGACGCTCTCATTCCTCACTCCCTCGATGAGCCATCTTCCGATCGGCGCTTGGAGCGGGGTCACGAGGCCGAGCCAGAGGCTCGATAGCCACGGTGTGAGCACCGGCACGGGGAGGATGATCCGTCGGAGTCCGCGTAGCCGCGCGTACTCCCTCAGCAAGTCAAGGTAGGAGAGGCGATCGGGGCCCCCGATCTCGACAACGGCACTCCCATCAAGCTCAATCTTCAGACCGGCCAGTAGATAGGCGATTACATCATCGATCGCGATCGGCTGAGCCAGCGTCCGCACCCAGCGAGGAGCGACCATGATGGGAAGTCGGTCAACAAGTGCTCTGATCATCTCAAAGGAAATACTCCCAGCTCCGATGATAATGGACGCACGAAACTCGAGTGTAGGTACGCTCGACTCACGCAGGATCTCACCAACCTTCTGACGGCTCGCCAGATGCGGCGAGAGCTGCGGTCCGCTCCCGAGTCCTCCGAGGTAGATGATGCGCTTCACCTCGGCCTGAGCCGCATGGCTTGAGAAGACCCCGGCTATGCTGAGGTCCTTCTCCTCGAAATCGCCTCCCGCTCCCATTGAATGGACGAGGAAGTACGCTACATCGATGCCCTCCAAGGCCCTGGCGACCAGCGCCTCATCCAGCAAGTCACCTTCGAGCAGATCGACCTCCGGATGGGGGTCAGCTTCGAAGCGTGCTGCTTCTCGCGCCAGACAGCGCACCGAGTAGCCTGCAGCCGTTAGGGCCGGCAGGAGACGCCTCCCGACATATCCAGTGGCGCCGGTCAGCAGTATGCGGTCTTGTCGAGAGTGTGACATTTTTGCCTGGTCGCCTTGTCAGGACTGTGCTGTCTGTCGCACCCATATAGGCGCGAAGTTGCCCCGGGTCCAACCTTGGTGTTGCCCTCCAGCAGGGCTCGCCCGCGCAGACCAGTCTCTTCCACGTGGCCGTCGTGCACGTCTGTCAGTACGTGGATACTATCGGGCGCGAGGATCCGAGCTGACCCCAAGCGGGATCGTGACACTGCCCTCCCAGCAACATGCTGGCATATGTCCTGGACGTTGTCATCCAGCAACACGATGGGCCTCATTGCCGTCGCTGCAGGATGACGACTGTCTGGAATCGGCGCACCATCGTGTACTGCTCAACCCGAACCCGGAACAGCGCCGTCGAGGGAGCCTTGACGAAGTCCGAGAGATGAGGGTGTCTTGCGAGGAGCTCCCGGGCAGCGTGTCCACTTTCCGGCCCGTTTAGTTCCTCAGCAGAGCCGACAGCGGTAGCGGCAGTTGCGGCGTGGAAGTCCGACTCCTGGTTGGACGTATTCTCCACAAGCATAGCTACCTTGCTCTGGGCACTGAGATTCTCGTACTTACGAGTCGCTCGCCCCGTCGCGAACAGCAGATACTGCAGATCAGGTGTCGGGGTGAAAGCAACCAGGCTGGCGTAGGGCTGGCCCTCGGACTGAGTAGCCAGCACGGCAAGGCGCTGAGACGTCACAAGGTCCTGTAGGGCTTCTGCTACTCCCGACGAATCGCCATCATCGATGCCGCTATCCTGGATGGAGAATTGGGGGATCATCCGTTCCTCTGCCATTGCCATCTCCGATCGAACTGCAGTCGCTCTGTGTTGAAATGGCGACGCTGGAACGGTGAACGGTCCACGCTGATCCCAGCGCACCCCGTCTAGCGATTCTACCAGAGACCATCACCTCTTGCAGCATGCCATCCGCCGCGCGTGTGCTGAGAACGACCTGAGACCGTCCGAAGCGAGACGACGCGATACCGCGGATAGATTGCGCGATGCCACCCGGTGGCGGCGTGTGCGAGGGCCATGGGCTTCCTGAACCGACCGAATGAGACGCCAAGACCTGCCCCCCTCGACGTTACCACTCACAATGTTAGCCCCCCACGGTTGGAGTGCTCCCCGTTTCTGTACCACCGGGAATGAGACTTTTCAGCCTGCGGCGACCAGTTCCTGCCTAGGTAAGTCAAGGCGAAAGCCTCGGGCAGAGGCCTGCCGTACGAACGCCTCGGGCGCGACGTTGCCGAGTGCGCTGTGGGGGCGCTCCGTGTTGTAGTGCTCCCGCCATGCCTCCACCTTCTCCTGCGCATCCGCCACCGAGAGAAACCAGTGCTCGTTGAGACATTCCTGTCGGAAGCGGCTGTTGAAGGCTTCAATGAGCGCATTGTCCTGCGGCTTGCCGGGTCGCGTGAAGTCCAGCGTCACGCCGTTCCAGTAGGCCCATTGATCCATCACCACTGAGGTAAACTCCGTGCCGTTGTCCACCCGGATGCTGCGGGGTGCGCCCCGCTGTCGGATCACCTCGTGCAAGGCCGCCACCACGTCATCTCCCTTCAAGCTCACTCCCACCCGTAACGTGAGACACTCACGGCTGTAGTTGTCTACCAGCGCCAGAATTCGTAGCGATCGTCCCGAGTAGAGTTGGTCCGACATGAAGTCCATGCTCCAGTGCTCATTGGTGCACTGGGGCTGGGGCCGGTGCACCCGCCGGGCGGCCATCACCCGCCGTCTGGGGCGTCTCCGGCGCAAGCCGAGCTCTTCCTCCCGGTAGAGCCGATACACCAGCTTGTGATTCACCACCCGTCCCTCGCGTCGCAGCAGCAACCACAGGCGACGATACCCGTAGCTAGGACGGGCACCGGCCAGCTCCCGCAATCTCCCTCTCAACTCGAATCGCCCATCCGCCGTGCTCCGGTAGCGGTGGCTCCCGCGAGAAAACTCCAGCACGCCACAGGCCCGACGCTCGCTCACCTCGTAGCTCGCCCGCAGGTACTGCACCGTTTCTCTCAGGCGAACAGGCGTCAGGCTTTTTTTCGCAAGACATCCTGCAGCATGGCCTTGTCCAACGTCAGGTCAGCCACCACCTCCTTCAGCCGTCGGTTCTCCTCCTCCAGCTGACGCAGGCGCCGGACCTCCGAGACAGCCAGGCCCGCATAGCGGCGCTTCCATCGGTAGAAGGTCTGCTCCGCCACCCCCATCTTGCGGCAGATCTCCGCCACCGGTGTGCCGCCCTCGGCCTGCTGCAGGGCGAAGACAATCTGAGGCTCCGTGTACCGCTTCCGCTTCATCTTCCGTCCTCCCGAAATGAGTTCTCCATCGCTTGCTTCCTCTCATTCCAGGTGGATCAAGAATCGGGGGGCAGAGCCCGGCCAGCGCCATGGGCGAGAATCGCCTCTCCCTCATACGCGTCCGACCGGGGCGGACGATCTGAAAGGAAGGTATGGGGGAGCAGAGGGAGGCAGACAGCGGGCCCTTCACGCACGAGGACAAGCTCAGGTGAGAGGCTGAGCCCGAGGAGATAGCGCAACCACGCCTGTCGCTGTGGACCCACCAACTGGAAGAGGGGCCTAGTACCAGTAGTTGTAGCTGAAGCCGAGACCCAACTCGGTCCAATCGAAGAGACTGGCGTCGATTCGGAAGGGCCGGCCTGCGCGATAGCGGG
>JBDHHP010000315.1:0-4049 GCA_039589275.1 Gemmatimonadota bacterium
GACCGCTACTTCTCAAAAAACCAGACGATACCCACGTCCTGAATCGTAAGGCTGTTCTCCACTACTGATCCGGTCGTGGTCAGTGGACTGTCGTCTGAGAAGATGATGAGGATGTCCTCGAATCTGTAGGTACCGGAGTTGTCCGCTATCGTGGTGCCGGTCTCGAAATGAGAAGACCAGGTGAAGTCGGAGTTGATCTGCCACCAACCGCCCAATACCTCCAGTGCAACGTCCCCGATGTCTACGAAGTCCGGGATCGTGACACCGTTGACCCGGGTCAGCGTGTACCGGCCCGCGATCTCTTCGGGGTTGAGCCCCCCACAAGCCGACAGTAGTATCGCCGCCGCTACCAGCACGGCAGCTCCCGCTCTCCTGATGCGCTTCACTAGCTTCCTCTCAGATTAACTGCCACGATTGGACACGCTGGACGTATCGCCAGCCGGATTCCACACGTCAATAGGTACACCCACGTACGCCAAGGAGTTCGATAGCCGGGAGCACGGTCATACCCGCTCTGGCCGCCGGCCGCTGGACGCTGAACGCTGACCGCCTATCTTCATCCCGCCATGACCCAATTCACCATCGAATCGACTCGCTCCGGCACCGTGGAATCGGTCCACCGCGTATCAGCTGCGGTGGTTACGCCCGAAGGTGGTTTACACGCCTGCTCGGGAGATCCGCAGTTCCTTACGGTGGCTCGGTCCACTGCGAAGCCGTTTCAAGCCCTGCCCCTAATCCAGGACGGCGCCCTCGAGCGCTTCAGCATCACCCCCCAGGAGCTGGCGCTGGCATGTGCCTCCCACAACTCTGAGCTGACCCAAATCGAGATCGTGCAGGGCCTGCTGGACCGAATCGACTGTACCCCGGACGACCTGGCATGCGGACCGCACGAGCCGCTGGGCGCGACCTATTCCTACCCGCCGCTCGCACGAGAGCTACTCGCTACGCCAAGTCCGCTCGCCAGCAACTGCTCCGGCAAACACACCGGCATGCTCGCCCTGGCACGGCACCATTCTTGGAAAACCGAGGGGTACAATCGATCGGGCCACCCGGTGCAGCAACGCATCAAACGCGAGATCTCCCGTTGGACTGGGCTGGCGGAGTCCAACATCGTGGAAGGAGAGGACGGCTGCACGGCCGTCACCTTTGCGCTGCCACTGTTCAACATGGCGCTTGCCATGGTGCGACTAGCGGTGAGTGAAGATGTAGCCCCGCGCACTGTTGTGTCAGCTATGGTGCAGAACCCGTGGCTCGTGGCAGGTCACGGGCGGCTCGAGAGTGAACTAATGGCCCAATACTCGGGGCAGATTGTGGCCAAAGTCGGAGCCGAGGGCGTTTACCTGGCGGCGCTGCCAGCCAAGCGACTCGGCATCGCCCTCAAAGTGGAGGACGGCGATGCCCTCAGCGCCATGGTGGCCCTGGTCCACGTACTCGACCAACTCGGCCTCGATCCCAAACCGTCCGATGCATTTCCGCGCTTCGCCGAACCGCCGGTGCACAACACACGCGGGATTCCCGTCGGGTCGCTCAGACCGATGGGCGGGCTGGAGTTCAAATGATGTTGGGCGCGTGGGAGTGGTTATGCGCTGCGAGCAGCCAGGCGCAGGATTGCGGAACATGAGTGATTCTCTCGTTCCGCCGTTCCGCCGTTCCGTCGTTCCGCCCGAGCTCGGCGGGGTGTGGTGGTGTTCCGCCCTTCCGCCTTTCCGCCGTTCCGTCTGGGTGGGGCGGAAGTGCCGGGTGGCAGCATGAGCTTCATCGATCGCGCCACCATCAACGTCACCGCCGGCACGGGCGGCTCGGGATGCACGTCATTCCGCCGGGAGAAGTTCGTTCCTCGCGGAGGGCCGGACGGAGGGGACGGTGGGGACGGTGGCAGCGTGTACGTGAAGGTCGATCAACAGCTCACGACTCTGTTGGATTACAGCTATCGTGTGCATTGGAAGGCAAACCGCGGCCAACACGGGATGGGCGGCAACAAGACGGGCAAATCCGGTACGGATCGGGTTCTCCCCGTCCCGCCGGGTACCGTGGTCAAAGACGCCGACACCGGGCTGGTTCTGGGTGAGCTGGTCGATCCGGGCCAGGTTCTCTGCGTCGCCAGAGGAGGAAGAGGAGGGAGGGGCAATGCCCGATTTGCCACTCCCACCCATCAGTCTCCTCGCGAGTGGGAACCCGGCGAAGAGGGCGAAATACGACAGATCGAGTTGGTGCTCAAGCTGATCGCCGACGTCGGGCTGTTGGGGGAGCCGAACGCCGGCAAGAGCACGCTGCTATCCGTGCTCTCTGCGGCGCGCCCCAAGATCGCCGATTATCCGTTCACAACGCTGAAACCGCACTTGGGTGTAGTAGGGCTCTCGGAGGGTCGTTCTTTCGTGCTGGCCGACATCCCGGGCATCATCGAGGGCGCCCACCAAGGCAAGGGTTTGGGAGACCAGTTCCTGCAGCATGTGGAGCGCACGCGAGTGCTAGTCTGTCTAATACCGCTGGACTCGGAAGACCCCCAGGCCTGTCTCGACATGGTGCGTCGCGAGGCCGGCGCTTACGATCCCGCACTCGCGGCCAAGCCTTTCCTGGTGGCGCTTACCAAGAGCGATCTGTTGCTGCCGGGTGAGACGACCCCCGAGCTGACCGCCCCTGGTGCCAGCGGTCATCTCATCATCTCGGCCGCTACCAACAGTGGGCTCGAACAGCTGAAAGAGCGGCTCTGGCGTCTCCTTGTCAGTGTGCGAGAGGATTCCAGCCAGTCGGTACCGCTCCCTTGAATCAATCCGAGATCGCATACGTCACGCTCGCTCTGGTGCCTGGGATCGGCAGGGCGCGTCTGAACATGCTTGAGGCTGCGTTCGGGTCGGCTGACGCGGTACTGAGTGCGTCGTATGAGCAGCTGAAACAAGTGCCCTCTATCTCACGTGCCGCGGCCACGGCCATTGTCGAGGCCGATACGAGGACGGGCGAGAAGGCAATTCGGCGTGCAGCGGAGATGGGTGCGGCGGTGCTGACACCACACGGGACGGAATTCCCCGCTGCGCTGCGGGAGATCCCCGACGCCCCAACTCTGCTGTTCGCGTTGGGCCGGCTCGAGTTGCTTCAGGCCGATGCTGTCGCGATCGTCGGCAGTCGCACGCATACCCGCTATGGTGCCAGCTCCTGTCGCATGTTCGCGGCTGGATCTGCCCGGGCCGGTCTCGTTGTCGCCAGTGGCATGGCGCGTGGTCTGGACCGGGCGGCGCATGAGGCGACGCTGGACGAGGGCGGTGGTACCGTAGGGGTACTGGGCAACGGTCTGGGTGTCGTATATCCCACCGCCAACAAGGCGTTGTATGATCGGGTCGCCGAGCATGGATGTCTTCTCACCGAGTTCCCTCCGGGCGAACGTCCCAATGCGGGGAGTTTCCCCAGGCGTAACCGGCTGATAAGCGGCCTGGCACGGGCGACGTTGGTGGTTGAAGCTCGCGAGCGGTCGGGTGCTCTGATCACGGCGGACTGTGCGCTCGCTCAGGGGAGGGAAGTGCTGGCCGTCCCGGGGCCGATTACCAGCCCGGTGTCGGTGGGCTGCAATCGGTTGATCCAGCAGGGTGCCAAACCGGCGCTGGGCGTGCGCGACGTGCTCGAGGAGTACGGCATCTCGCTCGACGACGCACCGGCCGCATCGATCCCGCGCGACCTGAGCAAACGCGAGCAGCGAGTACTCGGCATCGTCGGGACAGGAATCGACCAGGTAGACGAGATCGCGCAGGGTTCCGGTACCCCCGCGGCGGAAGCCCTGGCGGTACTGACGTCTCTCGAGATCCGTGGCCTAGTTAGTCAGGAACCAGGAAAGGTGTTTCGCCTAGCCGCACCCGGAGGAAACTGAGAGGGAAGTCAAGGCGGCCCAATGCGACACCTATACATCCACGTCCCATTCTGCGCCCGCCGTTGCAGCTACTGCGACTTCTCGATCGCGGTGCGAAACCGAGTGCCGGCCGACGAGTTCGTCGCCGCGATTCTCGGTGAGTACCAACTCCGCAAGAGCAGCGGCGCCTGGGATGACGAGCCACTGGAGACGC
>JBDHHP010000316.1:0-4045 GCA_039589275.1 Gemmatimonadota bacterium
CCGAGATACGAGACCAGCTGTGCGGTGACGTGATCGAATGTGCCCATGCTGATCTACCGGGTGGTTGTGGCAAGACGGAATTCTGCGCGGCCTGCGCCATCCGCAACTCCGTGAACCACACGCTCGCTACCGGAAGGGCTCTCAGGAACATTCCGGTCCTCCAGTTGAGGAAGACGACTCACGGCATCAGGGCCGTACCGTGGCGTTGTTGCATGGCTCGGGACTGAGCCCAGGTCCCCCCGTTCCCCAAAAGAGAGTCACCCCAATCGGTAGCCGTCGGGCATCCCGAGATTGGTCATCCTGTTGAGAACCCTGCACGCGAGTTGCACCTCCATCCGTTGACCCGCCAGGGTCCGACTCCTCATGCCACGGCCGATGATCGTCTTGTATCGATAGATCGCGTTCTCGACTATGCTGCGCTTGCTGTAGCCCGATCGCTTGTGCCACTCGCGTCGACCGAGTCTGCGGATGGAGCGGATGTTCCGATTCCTCTCCTTCAAAGCGGCCGATGGTCTTGGACTTAGCTGCGCGTCGCGTCCAGGCGGGATGAGCACGCTCTCAGCTCGTCCCTCACCCTGCACATGAGCGGCTTCGTAAACACCTTCGGTATCGTAGGCACCATCTGCAGAGACGGAGGTCACTCGATTGTCGATCTGCCCGAGCAAGGCGGGAACCCGAGTGCAATCATGCGTTCGACGGCCGGTCAGGTTCGAGGCAACGATCTCGCCAGTGTTCGCATCAACCGCAAGGTGCAGCTTCCGCCAGACCCTGTTCTTCGGTGGCTTCCGCAGATTGCCGACGTGAATCCTGAGACCCGTACTGTCGATGAGCAGCTGGATCGGCCGATGGCTCGCGACCGCGTGAAACGGGATCTCACCGAGCGTCTTGAGCCGCCGGGACAGCGTGGTTTGGTCGGGAATGGGGAGCTCCACCTCAAGCATGTCTGCCAGCGATCGCAGGAATCCTTCGGTCTGTCGGAGCGGAAGGTGAAAGACCATGCGGATCGTCAGGGCCGCCTCGATCGCAATGTTCGCATAGATGCGTTGGCCGCCAGGCTTGCCGCTGGGTAGGGCACGCCAAGAGTTGATGGCGTTGTCGGAAAGCCAGACGGTGAGGTCGCCCCGTCTGCGTAGGCCCGCCTCGTACTCAGGCCAATTCCGAATCCGGTATGGAGATTTCGCGTGCTGGTACTGACTCCGTTTCGGATACTTCATCGGTGGCGGCTCCGGATCGGGGCTTCACCACAACGATGTGCCGAAATCCGGAGCCATGCACCAAAGCCCTACGTAGACTGCAAATATGTATGTCGAAAATATAACGCACCAGCCGTGCCACCCTGATATGGTTATCGTAACTGTCTTAGTCACAGTCACTTACCGGTCGTGTACAAGCCATCTCCCGGGCGCATGCTGACCGGCATTGGGATCCGGAGTCGCGCAGGCGGACAGTGACTCAGTCGGTGGGGCACCGCCTCCGTTTCCAAACACTTGGTACATTGTTATCCGACTATTCAGAGGTAAGTCGTTTGTCCGACGGTTACGCAGCCTTGAACTCCGAGCTCGGATCGCGCTATTCCATCAATCGAGAGATCGGTTCTGGTGGGGCCGCAGTCGTATATCTCGCTCGTGACCTCAAGCATGACCGTGCAGTCGCATTGAAGGTGCTGCGTCAGGAACTCGTAGCGTCGATCGGGGCAGAACGCTTCCTCCGGGAGATCGCGATCGCCGCCAAGCTGCGGCATCCTAACATCGTCCCCGTGTTCGACTCCGGTTCTGTCGGCGGGTTCCTGTACTACGTCATGCCATACGTCGAGGGGGAATCGCTGCGCGGTCGCATGCGGCGAGAACGCGAACTGCCCATCCAAGACGCACTACAGATCGCAGTGCAGGCAGCGGATGCCCTGAGCTACGCCCACGGCCGCGGGGTAGTGCACCGGGACGTGAAGCCAGAGAACATCTTGCTCGAAGCCGGACACGCTGTGTTGGCTGACTTCGGGATAGCCGGCGCTGCCACGGAAGCAGGTGCAGATCGGATCACCAAGAGTGGGACGACAATTGGCACACCGGCCTACATGAGTCCCGAGCAAGCAGCGGGTGAACCATCCGATGCCAGATCCGACATCTACTCCCTGGCCTGTGTCTTGTACGAGATGCTCATCGGCGAACCGCCCTTCACCGGTCCGACGGCGAGGGCAATCCTCATGCGCAAGATGATGGATACTGTGCCGAGCATGCGCTTGATCCGGACGGAAGTGCCGAGCGCGCTCGAGGCCGTCGTCACACGGGCCCTTTCCGTGATCCCGGGCGACCGATTCAAATCAATCACCGACTTCGCAGCGGCTCTCGATCCTGACAACCTCGCGCACGCAACAGCCCCCGTGATGTCCATCGCGGTGTTGCCGTTCACGAATATGAGTGCGGATCCCGCGGCCGACTACTTCAGCGATGGAATCGCGGAAGAGATCACCAATCTCTTGACCAAAGTCGGTGCTCTGCGGGTGGCATCCCGTACGTCGGCCTTCGCCTTCAAGCACAAACAGGTTGACATACGTGAGATCGGAAAGCAGATGGGTGTGGCGTATGTCCTCGAGGGCAGCGTGCGGAAGGCGGACAATACGGTCAGAGTCACCGCCCAACTCATCGATGTGTCCAACGGCTACCACTTGTGGTCGTGCCGCTACGATCGAGAGTTCGAGGACATATTCACGATCGAAGACGAGATTGCCCAGAACGTGGCTGAGGCTCTCGAGGTAGTGCTCACCGACGGAGAGCGTAGCGCTATCGCCAAGGTGCCGACTCGCGATGTGAATGCCTACGACTACTATCTGCGCGGCAGGCGGTTCTTCCACGAGACACGCAAGAAGAGCCTGCAATACGCCACCTCGATGTTCGAGCGGGCAGTCGATATCGACCCCTCGTACGCGCTGGCGTACGCGGGGATTGCCGAGAGCTGCGCTCTGATGCACATGTACTACCCCGGCAACGAGAGTGATCTCGTGCAGGCTGACATCGCCAGCTCGAAGGCGTTGGAGCTGGATTCCCAGCTCTCGGAGGCGCACGCAGCACGTGGCCTGACACTGTTTCAGTTGAAACACCCTGAAAGAGCCGCCAAGGAGTTTGAGCGGGCAATCGTGTTGGATCCCAAGCAGTTCGATGCCCGGTACTTCTACGGGCGCGCCTGCTTCCAGCAAGGTCAGTTCAAGAAGGCCGCGGGCTTGTTCACTGCGGCAGCAGAAGTCCAAGAGGACTACCAAGCACTCTTCTTTGCCGCGCAGTCGTACTCGGCTTTGGGATTGGAGTCCGAAGCGAACGAGTTGTACCGACGCGCTCTCGAGGTGGCAGAGCAGCATCTCGAGCTGAATCCGGATGATCCACGTGCCGCTACCATGTGCGCGGTCTCTTGCTGCCGACTGGGCGACCAGGAGCGCGGCATCGAGTGGGCGGTACGCGCACTGGATATAGATGCCGAGGATCCCGGAGTGCGTTACAACGTTGCGTGTCTCTACGCGTTGGAAGGACTGACCGGCCAGGCCATCGATTGTCTAGAAGAAGCGATCCGCTGCGGCTTCACAAATAGGGAATGGTTCGAGAAGGACCCCGACCTCGCTTCGTTGCGGGATCATCCCAGGTTCCAAGCGCTCTTGGAGGTATTGTCAAGTTAAGCTGCGACCTGCCAGACTTTGGAGATGAACAGCAATGTGAGTCGTTACCGTAGGCACAGGTTTCCTCCCCAGATCATCAGTCACGCGGTTTGGCTGTATCACCGATTCTGTCTAAGCTTTCGAGACATCGAGGACCTCCTCGCGGAACGCGGAATCATCGTCTCCCACGAGACCGTCCGGCAGTGGTGCCAGAAGTTCGGGCCCGACTACGCTCGGGACCTTCGACGTCGGCAAGGTCGAAGGGGAGACATCTGGCATTTGGACGAGCTGTTCGTGAACATCCGGGGCAAGCGGCACTATCTCTGGCGGGCCGTCGATCAGGACGGGGATGTGATCGACATCCTCGTTCAGAAGCATCGAAATGCCCGCGCGGCCAAACGGTTC
>JBDHHP010000317.1:0-4028 GCA_039589275.1 Gemmatimonadota bacterium
AGTCTCACATCAGCCGACCCGACAACGAGAACGACAGATGAGACGGTTCAAATCAGCTGGACAGGCGCAGCGATTTCTGTGGGTTCACGGAGTCGTCCAGAACCTCTTCAGGCTGGGACGGCATCACCTGCGATCAGCACAATACCGGTTGTTGCGCGACCGCTCTTTCCACGTCTGGTTGGAGGCTTCGGTGGGCTGAAGATTCAGGCATCTGGCACGGCCGACTGCCTCGATTGCCGTTCAACCCGATTAAGTTGACAGTGCCAACGCCCGAGTACCGGGGGTTTCCTGTCCTACTGATCACGCGTTTCGCCGTGGATTTCGCTTAAGTTGACAAAGCCGCTTACTCGTACCGCAATACCTCCACGGCGTCCAGCTTGCTGGCCCTCATTGCTGGAACCAGACTCGCGAT
Source organism: Gemmatimonadota bacterium (assembly GCA_039589275.1). Lineage (GTDB taxonomy): Bacteria > Gemmatimonadota > Gemmatimonadetes > Gemmatimonadales > GWC2-71-9. Next base: position 413 of record JBDHHP010000317.1, read on the forward strand.
GGCCGCAACCACCCCAAAGACGACGACCACGCTGGCAAACGTGACTGGATCGAAGGGCCCGATTCCGAATAGAGCCGCGGTCAAGGCGCGGCTTCCCAAGACAGCTACCAGCAAGCCGATCGCCAGACCGACTGCAGTGAGCACCAACCCCTCGCGCAGGAAGAAGGCACGGATCCGGCCCTCACCGGCGCCGAGTGCCATTCTCACACCGATTTCTCGCTGCCTTTGCGCAACGGAGTACGCGATGACTCCGTACAGGCCGAGGAGTGCGATCAGCAATCCACCCCCGCCCAGAACTGACAAGAGTACCGAGCTGATAGTCCAGGGCAGGACATTCTCGCTGACGACGTCGTTCATTGTACGGAGGCTGACCGGGAGATTGCCGTCAACATTCAGGAAGGCGCGCCGAACAGATGGCGCCACAGCGCTCGATGTGCCATCCGAGGCAATTACGACGTATCTGCTGCGGATGGGACTCTGATTGATGGGAACGTAGATCTGGGGACGTTCCTCACCGGTCATGCCCTCAAACCGCACGTCACCAACCACTCCGACAATTGTCGCGAGCCTCTGCTCGTCAGGTTCGCCGCCAAGGAGTATCGTCCGACCAATAGGGCTCCCGTTCAGCCACGGCTCATCTGCCAGCTTCTCACTCACGATCACGACTGGCTGAGAGTCTTCGGTGTCACCATCTGTGAAGTCGCGGCCCGTGGTGACTGGCACACCCATGACCCCGAAGTAGCCAGGTGAGACCTCATTGGCCAACGCAAGGGACCAATCCTCCAGCTCTGCGGGTACCTGAGCCGGACCCGAGTACCCTGCCAGGGACGAGCTGTGATTCAGTGGCAATCTCCCGATCGAGGACACCCCACTAACACCAGGTACCGCTTCGATCTCGGCGAATGTCTGGTTGTAGAAGATGCTGACCTCCTCAGGCTCCGAATAGGTCGTCCGGGGTGGCGTTGCGCTCACTGTGAGAACCGCGTCCGGTTCAAAGCCCAGGTCGATACCCTGCACGGCCTGCACACTTCGCGCGGCGAGTCCCATCCCGCTGAGAAGTACCGCCGCAATGGCTACCTGGAGAACCACGAGCGCTCGCCGCGCCCGCATCGACTTGACACCGCGTCCCGACGTGCGCCCCTCTTTGAGAACCACATTCAGGTCGGTCCGAGTCACGTTCAAGGCCGGGGCCAAGCCAAACAGCAACGCCGTCAGAAGTGTCACGCCAAGCGCAAACAGCAGCACCGTGCCGTCGACCGAAGCTTCTCCCACTCTGTACCAGTCTTCCGGAATCAGTGGCCCAACGAGTCTCGCACCGAAGTGAGTGACTACCAGACCAAGTCCGCCACCCACTGCGGCCAGGATCATGCTCTCTGTGACGAGTTGTTTCACAAGGCGCCCACGCCCAGCTCCAAGCGCGGTGCGTACCGCTATTTCTCCTCGTCTAGCGGTCCCCCGCGCCAGCATCAGGCTCGCTACGTTGGCGCAAGCGATCAGTAGAGCGAATCCAACTGCCGCCATGAGGATCGCAAACATCACCTGGAAGATTGACCACACGAAATTGAGAGCTTGCCGTATCGGAAGAACACCTATTCCATTGAATCGGCCATCTTCCTCCGGATGGAGCAGCCCCAGATCACGTTGGATGCCGCTCAGCTCCTCCCGAGCCAGGTCGACGGTCCACCCGGACCCTAACCTGCCGACAATGATGCTGCTCATCCTGTCCCTTGGTGCGTCCTCCATGTCGGTCTTAATTGGAAGCCACAGGTCAATCCCTCCAAACGGGAACACGAATTCACGTGGCATCACACCAACCACAGTACGTGACACTCCGTCGATCCTGATCGACCGGCCCACGATCTCTGGATCACCGCCGTACCGCCTCTGCCACAGCCCGTGATCCAAGACAGTGACTTCCGGTGCCGAGGCATTGCTCTCTTCGGCTAGCAGGGTGCGCCCGATCTCTGGAGACGCCCTCAGAAGGGAAAACATGTTGCCCGTGACGTAGCCAACCATGACACGCTCGGGATCATTGTTTCCGGTTAGATTGCGCGAGCCGTAGTAGTACGCCCCAAGGTCGTCGAAGGCCCGGCTACGTTCCCTGTAATCTCGCAGCTGTGGCAGAGAGAACCTGAACCGTTCCCATCCCGTGATTGGGTCGATCTGGCCAAGCTGCACCAACCGCTCGGCGTCTCCAAACGGCAACGGTCGAATGAAATAGGGATTCATCAGGCTGAATACCAGCGCCGTCCCGGCGATTCCGAACGCGAGGGTTACGACTACGACAGCTGTAAACAATGGAGTACGCCTGAACGCCCTGAAAGCGTATGCTATGTCCTGCCGCGATGATTCGACCATCGTTTTCCCCTTGACAAACAGAGGCGAGCGACGAGCGGGTCGGGCAGCTGAACCGGTTCCTCCTGTCAGCCTCCGTAGACGATCGGAGACATGGGAGAGAGCCAGTGATGTCCGCTCCCTCGTTGACGAGACGTGTGCGATGCCGCGCTCGAGGGATGCCAGGAAGTCGCGTGCACTCTGGTGACGGCGCTTGAGATCGAGCGACATACCACGTCTGACGGCTGTGGAGATTCTCACTGGGATCCCAGGCACGAAATCCCGCAAGTCCGGTGTTTCCCCGGTGAACCGCTGAGCAACGGTCGCGACAGTGGTCACGCCTTTGAACGGCGCCTCGCCCGAAAGCATCTCAAACACCAAGCACGCCAGGCTGTACACATCAGACCGGGCGTCAAGATGTTGCTCGCCACTCGCCTGCTCCGGACTGACATATGCCGGCGTGCCTGCTGACGAGTCCAAACCGGCCGGCCTACCCCACTCGAACGCCTCGGTGTGAATAGCGCGGGATATCCCGAAGTCGGCGACAAACGCGTGGTCCTCCGACACCAGGATGTTTGCGGGCTTCACGTCGCAGTGGAGGATATGCTTCTCGTGTGCGTACTGGAGCGCCGCTGTTATGCCGCGAGTGATGCCTACCGTCTCCGCAACAGACAGCCTTCCCGTGCGATCTAACAGATCTCTGAGCGAGCCGCCACGAACGTACGGCATCACATAATAGGGATGGCCGGCAGCTTCCCCAGCGTCATGCAACGGGAGGATGTGATGATGCTCGAGACGCGCCGTATTGCGAATCTCCTTCAGGAATTGCTTGATCCCGATGCCACTCACCGCCTCAGGCGAAACGACCTTGATAGCTACCTGACGTCCGAGCTTGACGTCGCGTGCCAGGTATACGGTCCCCATGCCGCCGTGTCCCAGCTCCTTGTCTATCATATACCGGTCGGAGATCGCCGCCTGGAAGTGTTGGTCAGACCACCCGGCAGTCTCTGCTTCGAACAGCTCATCGAAGGAGACACCAAACACCTCAATGATCCGTTCACGTGTCCTCCCTGACGGGTAGGGGTGTTTGCCGTTCACAATGTCGGACCAGTGACCACGTGACAGACCCAGCTTCATCGCCCAGTGGTTCTGGGAGAGGTTGCTGCGAGCCATGAGTTCGTGGAGTCGATCTAGTTTCAGCCGTACGCGCATTTGATTCCGGTGTGAGACTGCTCAGTGTTCACTGACATGAATCTGGTGTGCTTCGCGGCAGCCGAAAAGA
>JBDHHP010000318.1:0-4018 GCA_039589275.1 Gemmatimonadota bacterium
TGTACCATGTCGCCCATTCTCGGTCGGTCAACTGCTGCGGTCCTTACGACTACTGTCGTGCTTTGCGTCATCGCCGCGTGTGGGGGCGAGGAATCGACGGGTCCGGGGTCTACGAACCCACCACCCAGCTCTGCCGTGGCATCCGTGGTCGTCAGTCCGAGCGCCGACACGCTTGCCTTCGTCGGGGAGACCGCCGCGCTGTCCGCAATTGCCCGTGACGCAAGCGGGAACACCATTCAGGGAAAGACCTTTACCTGGTCGTCAGACGACGAGAGCGCCGCGACAGTGAATTCGTCGGGGCAGGCCACCGCAATGGGTAGCGGCGACGCCACGATCACTGCAACTACTGACGGCGTGAGTGGCAACGCGACGATTTACGTAATCCAGGTACCCACCGCACTGTCTTTCCTTCAGCAACCATCTGACGCAGGCGTCGGCGGTATCATCATCCCGGAGATTCAGGTGACTCTGCTTGATGCCGGAGGGGCGATCGCCACGAACGCCACTGATCTGGTAACGGTCTCACTTGGAGTCAATCCGAGCGGTGCTACGCTCAATGGAACCACCACCGACGAAGCAGACGGCGGCGTGGCTTCCTTCTACGATCTTTCTATCGACCAAGTCGGTGCCGCCTTCCAACTCGTCGCGACATCTGGCAATCTCACGAGCGGACCAAGCGACCCGTTCGACGTGCTTTACATGCCGGTGTTCACAGCACTCCCCAGCGTGGTCGAGGTCAACACGCCGATCACCCCTCCCATCCAGGTGGCCCTTCAAGATGGTGCAGGCAACACCATCACCTCCGCGTCTGCGTCCATCACACTGCGGATCCACGACGATCCGACCGGCGATGCCGAGCTGTCGGGAACCACAACGGTGATCACGGTCAACGGCGTAGCGACATTCGACGACATCACACTGAACCGCGGTGGACAGGGCTTCACCCTGGCGGCTTCTGGGACCGAGATCGGAGATCGTCACTCGGCATCGTTCGATGCGTTGCTCTCCCTCTCCGTGATAGGGGCTGGGGGGAGCCACACCTGCGGAATCCAGGTGACGGGCAAGCTCTATTGTTGGGGAGACGACAACGACGGTCAGCTCGGGGACGGATCGTCAAGGGGTAGCGGTGAGCGTCCGATCCCCGTGGACAGCGATCTCAGCTTCATTGCTGTGAGCGCCGGTGACAAACACACCTGCGCAGTTGCGAGTGGCGGATCCGCGTACTGTTGGGGTCCGAACGAACTGGGACAACTCGGCGACGGGAATGAGGGAGTCGACAGCGACAGTCCCGTACAGGTGTCGGGCAATCTGACCTTCGTCTCGATCAGTGCTGGGCGAGACCATACATGTGGCGTCGCAAATACCGGAGCCGCCTACTGTTGGGGTTCGAACCTGAATGCCCAGATCGGTGCCAGCACTTCGGTGAACTGCCCCGGCAGCTATACGGGCAACTTCCCCTGCAGCCCGGTTCCCATCGAGGTTGATGGCGGACTCACCTTCGAGACGGTTGCTGCGGGAGGAGCCCACACGTGCGGCGTCGCCAGCGGGGGCGTGGCATACTGCTGGGGTCACAATGGCGATGAACAACTTGGCACAACGACGATCGAGATGTGCCCGATCAGCGGTCTTCCCTGCAGCACAACCCCGGTGGCTGTCGACGGGATGCTCACGTTTTCGAAGATCACGGCGGGGCGTGAACACACCTGCGGTACGACCGCACCCGACGGCGTAACCTATTGCTGGGGAGCGGATCGATTCGGAGAGCGTGGGGACGGCGATCAGGGCTATGCCGGTCTCGCACCCAGCGCGGTACAGGGCCCGTTGGCTCTTGTGGGCATCAGTTCGGGACCCTATCACGTATGTGGCACCACCGCCGCGGGTGACGCCTACTGCTGGGGTCACAATTTCGACGGTCAACTGGGCGACGGCAACGCACCGAACCACCGAGACACACCAGCGATCGTCCTCGGCGGTCTTGAGTTCTCCTCGATAGGCGCGGGTGGCGATAACGGATACCACACCTGTGGCGTGACCCCAAGTGGCGAGGGTTACTGCTGGGGATATGACTTCTTCGGCCAGCTCGGGAACGGTTATTCCCTGAGCGACAGCGATACGCCAACGCGGGTGTCACCCCCATAGCATCACAGGTGTAGAGTGGGTCCGCTCATTCGGAAGCTACGGAGGCTCAAGGATACCATGAGATACCCCAAGGCGTCCTTTGTCGTGGCCACGCTGGTCGTCGTGCCGCTTCTGGAACCCGCCTTGTTGGCGGGGCAAGAACCAGGGGTGTCCGGCCGCATTGTGTTTACCTCTGACCGCGATGGCAACTTCGAGATCTACACCATTAATGCCGACGGTACTGCTCCCCTTCGGTTGACGGACAACCCTGGGGACGACCTCGAGCCCGCATGGTCCCCGGACGGCCGGATGGTAGCGTTCACTTCCTTCAGGGAGGAGAACTGGGACGTCTATGTGATGGACGCTGACGGGTCGGACCTGCGGCGACTGACCCGAGATGAAGCATACGACGGTACGCCCGTCTGGTCGCCCGATGGCGAGTCGATTGCGTTCACCTCCGGACGGGACGGGAAGCAAGAGGTCTACGTGATGGATGCCGATGGCCGCGACCAACGCAGCCTCACCGACAATCCCGACGAGCGCGATTCATATCCGTCGTGGTCCCGCGATGGCGAGCTGGTCGCATATCACTCCACGCCTGGGGAGGGTGTGCCACGAGAGATCTGCGTGATTACAGCGCGGGGAAACGATAAGCGTCTCCTTACGGACAACGATGCGCGCGACTGGCTCCCTGCATGGTCGCCTGCTGGTGACGCCATTGCGTTTTGGTCTACGCGGGACGGCAGTTGGGAACTGTATCTGATGAGTGATGGAGGCTCAGCACCATGGAGGCTCACCAACGACCCGATTCACTACTCGAGAGAACTGGGTGGCTATTCGATAAGTCGCCCCACCTGGTCGCCCGAGGGGCAGTTCATTGCATTCACCTCCAACAGCGATGGTGACTACAACATCTACGTGATAAGCAAGGACGGAACAGGAAGGCGCAGACTCACGAGTGCTGACGCCAACGACTGGACCCGAACTGGTCGTGGAGGTGAGCACCTGAAGCTACGCAATGTAGGCAACAGTGTGCTGTAGATGCAGGAGGGCGGTATGCAACGACTCTACGCAGGGGCCATTCTCTTCTTAGCTGTCGCCGGCGTGGCGTGTGCTGGGAAATCCGCGATCCTCACACCCATGGGCATTGTCGAAGCAGAATCCGGACACCTATCGCAAGGGGCGACCAAGATTGCCCTCGCCAGAACCGTGGTTGGTTGGGATCTGGCGGAAAGCGATGCGGTGAAGGCTGAGTTCGATTCCATCGTTGAGGCCACGCTGCGTGGCGCCGGCTTCGTGGTCGTGCCAGCAAGTGACTTGGAAAGCGTCTACGCCAGTGTCTCTCGGCAGGCGTCCGACTCTGTGAACGCGAGGCCCAACACGCCGGACTCCGTTAAGGCTGAGATCTTCCGCCGCCACTTGGTGGAACACCTTAGTGACAAGTTCGATGTGGACGCCGTGCTGTTTCCGACTATTGAGGTCATCACTGTTCAGTTCACGAAGGGAACGGTGAAGTGGCTCGGGGCTTCAGAATGCGTGTTGATGCGATGGTACATGCCGGGCTGTGGACCATACAAGGGCGCTGTGGAGGCAGCCACATTCTTTGCCACCGTTGTCGATTCGGACAATGCAGTTGTGTTCCGCAATGGCGGTGGCATCCAGCTGCTGCGAAAGATCGGAACGAGTGTGCGGGAAGGATTCGAGGCGACAGGAGAGGGAACTGCCGGGACCTGGGTGCCGCGCGAGAAGCTGTTCGTTGACGCTCAGCGAAACACCGAAGCGGTGAAGACCGCACTCGGACCCCTTGTTGAGCCCAGGGCGCTAGAGATGCGTTCGCAATCCGGCCTAGCAATCGATGTGAGTCTCCCTGTCTTTGTCTTCCTGGTACTCCTCGCGATCG
>JBDHHP010000319.1:0-5121 GCA_039589275.1 Gemmatimonadota bacterium
CCCTCCTCGGTGCGCCGCTTCAGTGACTACTCGAGCGAGCTCCTCGTCCGGATCGCCTTGATGCGTGCGGTTCCCGTAGGTCGACTCCATCAACAAGACATCGGCTTCGCGAACCGGGGCGGGGTCCTTGAGAATCGGACGCCCCCAACGCCCCAGGTCGCCGGAGAAGACGATCTTCTTGCCAGCTCCCCTGTCGAGATTCAGCTCTACGGAGGCCGAGCCGAGTATGTGCCCGGCGCAGCGGAACGCTGCCTCGATGCCGTCGTCTACCGTGAAGGATGTCTCGTACGGACAGGCTCTGAGCAACGGCAGCGTTGCTTCGACGTCCTCCATGGTGTAGAGCGGCAAGGCAGGCTTGTGACGCGAATAACCGAACTTGTTTGCATGAGCCGCCTGCTCTTCCTGTAGGAACGCCGCATCTCTGAGTAGGATCCCTAGCAAATCCAGCGTAGCCGCCGTGCAGTAGATAGGTCCATCGAAGCCAAGGCGTGACAGCAGCGGCAAATACCCCGAATGATCGATATGCGCGTGACTCAGAACGACCGCGTCTATCGCTGAGGGATCGAACGGCGGCGCCTCCCAGTTCCGTTGACGTAATGCCTTGAGCCCCTGGAACAGGCCGCAGTCCAAGAGCACCTTCTTGTCGCCATGCGTGACAAGGTGCCTGGAACCTGTGACCGTCTCTGCCGCTCCAAAGAAGTCTATTGTCGTTGACGTAGTGCTACGCTGTCCCATGTGGCCTTTCTGCAGGTGTCTCAACTCCTCAATCTAGCTGGGCTTCCTCCATTCCTAGCTTCGGACGGTGCCGCCCGATAGCTTATGCTGTTCCGGCCCGACCGGGTTCGCCGGGCCGCTGATGTCCGCTCTATGGCCAACGCGCTCCTGCGCCGCCGCCACTCACTGGTCCGGCACCGTGACCTCCGAGGCCGGACAAAAGACCACAATTACTCGTGTTGGAGATCTGTATGCTAAAGACCACATGCGCTACCGCTGTCCTTCTTTCTCTAGCGGTAGCTGCAGTCGCGCAAGACCAAGCGCCACGCCCCATGACCACCGACGATGGTCTCAACATGGTCCGGGTGAGCGGTGCCTTGATGTCCCCAGACGGCCAGTGGGTCCTGTATCAGCAGTCTGAATTGGACTGGAAAGAAAACAAACGCACGAACAAGTACTTCATGGTCCCCTCCAATGGGGGTGAGGCCTACCAGTACATCGGGGAGGACGGAGGGAGCGCTTTTCAGTTCTCTCCTGATGGCCGGTACATATCGTTCAGACGATCTGTGGACGACAAGCAGCAGCTCTTTATCATGAGAACGTCTGGAGGCGAAGCCGTACAGCTCTCCAAGCACAAGAGTAGCGTAGGCAGCTACAAATGGAGTGCTGACTCTCGCAAGATATTCTTCGTGGCTTCTGAACCCCGCAACGAAGACGACGAAAAGCGCCACAAGGCGGGTTACGACGCCATCGTCGTGGACGAGGGTGCCAACGGTCAACAGGCAGGCAGCTGGAGCAACCTCTGGCAAATCCCGCTCGAAACCAAAGAGGAATCCAGGATCACGAACGAGGATTTCCGCGTCGGCAGCTTTGACGTGTCGCCTGACGCAACCAGGATCGTGTTCACGGCTCGGTACGAGAACCGGCGCAACCAACGCAACTTGTCAGAGATTTTTCTGTTCGATCTGAACGATTCAACCAAGACCCGGCTGACCGAGAACGGGGCGCCTGAGGCCGGCGTCCAGTGGGCTCCTGACGGAAAGAGGTTCATGTACCTGGCCGAGAGCGACGCTGAGTGGGAGCTGAGGCAGGACAAGATCCGCGTCATGAACCCGGACGACCGCTCAACCCGACTGGTCTCCGGCAACTTCGAGGGCAGCATATCCAACCCAGTGTGGACGCCGGACGGCAGATCGATCCTCTTCACCGGACGCAGCCGCACCAATTCGAACATGTACAGGCTCGACGTCCAGACCGGCGTGGTAGAACAGATCACCAATGTGACAGGTTCTTTGAGCGTGAGTTCGTATTCTCGGGACCGCACCAAGATGGCGTACGCGTTTCAAGACTTCGATAGCCCACCGGACTTGTATGCTTCCGGTACGAGTGCCCTCGCACCGGTCCGGCTCACGGAGGCGAACCCCTGGGTAGAGGACAGCGTTCAGCTGGCACGGGCCGAGGTCGTCCGCTGGCATAGCAAGGACGGAATGGAGATCGAGGGCATACTCGTTCTTCCGCACGACTACGAGACAGGCAGGATCCCGTTCCTGCTTCACGTGCATGGAGGTCCGGCCGGTGTCTTTACCAATAGCTTTCGATCGAGCTTCCACGTATGGGCCGGCTTGGGGTACGCGCAGCTGCTACCCAACGTACGTGGCTCGAGCGCCTACACCGACGATTTGCTGCGCGGGAACATGCGCGACATCGGAGGTGGCGACTATTGGGACCTGATGACGGGAGTCGACTACGTCATCGAGCGCGGATGCGCCGATCGCGACAAGATGGCCATCCGGGGATGGAGCTACGGTGGGATACTCGGTGGATGGACCATAACTCAGACTAACCGCTTCAAGGCGGCTTCACTTGGCGCTATGGTGTCCGATTGGACATCCGAATACGGTCCCGGATTCAACCACGATGTACGCCTCTGGTACATCGGCGGTACACCCTGGGAGAACCCTGAGGGATACCGTCAACGGTCCGCACTCACGCACGTGGCGAACGTAGAGACACCGACCTTGCTGCTGCATGGTATCAACGACAGAACTGATACCGAGGCCCAGAGCATGATGTTCTTTGCCGCCCTCAAGGACCAGGGCAAGGCGACCCGGTACATCAGGTTCCCAAGGGAGCCGCACGGGTTCCGCGAGCCGCGACACCAGCGCACTAGAGACATCGAGGAAATAAAGTGGATTCAGAAGTACGTCCTTGACATCGACTGGACTCCGTGGGAAAGGGAAGAGGAAGAAGAAGAGAAGACGGAGGAGGACAAAGAGAACAAAGAGCCGTAGCCTATGACCGTGCCTGGGTTTGCGCGTCTGTCCAAACAGCTCAAGCTGTTCGACGTCTACGTGATCGCCACCGGCGCCATGTTCTCGTCGGGCTTCTTTCTGCTGCCGGGAATCGCAGCATCGGAGACAGGCGCATCTGTGATCTTAGCATACCTCCTGTCGGCTCTACTGATAGTGCCGGCCATGCTCAGCCAGGCAGAGCTGGCGACGGCCATGCCGCGCGCCGGAGGGGCATACTACTTCCTTGACCGCACCCTGGGACCGCTGGTCGGTACAATTGGTGGCATCGGCACCTGGTTTGCGCTGGTGCTCAAGAGCGCATTCGCACTAATAGGGATGGGAGCCTACCTGGCACTCGTCTTCGACGCGCCGTTCAAGGCCGTGGCGATCGGGTTCGCCATAGTGTTCGCGATCCTAAATATCGTCGGCGCCAGACAATCGAGCAGGCTTGTGCGGCTCATGGTGTTCGGGTTGCTCTCCATTCTGGTCTTCTTCCTGCTTGATGGCCTTGCCAACTCGGCAATCATCGGCCCCGCCGAGATCCAGCAACGGCTCACACCGTTCATGGGTCACGGAATCGACGGCCTTCTAGGCACCGTTGGCCTCGTGTTTATCTCCTACGTAGGCCTCACACAGGTAGCTAGCTTGGCAGAGGAGGTACGCGACCCCGACCGGAACATCCCCTTAGGCATGACGCTTTCGTTATTGACCGTGACGGGAATCTACGTGCTCGGGGTGTTCATCATGGTGGTGGTACTCGGCATAGATCAGTTGAGCAGCAGCATCACGCCGGTAGCCGATGCCGCTGCAGCTATGTTCCGCTGGCTGCCAGGGCAGCTCGGTATGTACTTGGTAGTGTTGGCCGCAGTCGCAGCGTTCGCATCAATGTCGAACACTGGCATCCTCGCAGCGTCGCGCTACCCGCTGGCTATGGGCAGGGACCGCCTCATTCCGAGCCAGCTCGCGGCGCTGGGTCGATTTCGGACTCCCGTCTTTTCCATTCTTCTGACTTCAACATCGCAGTCATAGTGATGCGGGAGAGTCATATCGAGAGTTACGACCCGGGCTTTCGCTCGCCGCTCTACCCCTGGACCCAGTTCGCAGGAATTGTCTTCCCCATGTTCCTCGTGGCCGAGATGGGGTGGCTACCGGCTCTATTCACCGTTGGTGTCGTGATGGCCAGCGTCGCGTGGTACAACTACTACGCTCGCGGGCATGCTACCCGGGAGGGGGCGATATACCACTGGTTTGAGCGACTCGGTCGGCGCCGTTTCGCAGGTCTCGACCGGGAGCTGCGGGACATCATGAAAGAAAAGGGAGCCCGCGCAGCCGATCCGTTCGATGAGGTTGTGGCACATGCCTTCACGATTGACATCCGCAACGCGGTGACGTTGGACAGGGTCATCCACGACGCATCTGACGTGTTGCAGCGGCGCCTAGCCGTGTCAGAGGTGGAGCTGTACGAGGGCTTCAACAAAGGCATACTGGCGGGTGTCGCGCCTGTATCTCGCGGCGCCGCTCTGTTTCACATGCGTTTGCCCGAAATGGAGACGTCAGAACTCACAATCGTGAGATGTCGGATACCGGTGGATGTTGGTTCATCCGACGACGAGATGGCTAGACAGGCCGCCGAAGCACCCATACACGCGCTGTTCTTCCTCGTGAGCGGGGAGGGAGACGCCGGCCGCCACCTTCGCATCCTGGCGCAGCTCGCAGGGCGCATCGAAGACGACAACTTCATGCAAGAGTGGCTGGAAGATCGCGACGAGCAGGAAATCAAAGAGACGTTGTTGAGAGACGATCGGTTCATGTCGCTCCGGGTAGTCTCTGGAACCAAGACAGAGCTGTTGATCGGTCATGCATTGAACGAGCTCCAATTACCAGAGGGCACGCTCGTTGCACTCGTTCGCCGCTACGGCGAAATCCTCGTACCCGGAGGTCGAACGGTGTTGCGCGAAGGAGATCGTCTAACGGTCATAGGCTCGCCGACGGCGCTGCGGGAGCTGAAATCCCGATTCGGCGATCAGCTGCACTGACATCACGTCAATTCAGAGAAGCAACGACGCTCAACAAATGGCAGTTCTTCGGAGGGGACCACATGAGAGCACTCCTATTC
>JBDHHP010000320.1:0-4214 GCA_039589275.1 Gemmatimonadota bacterium
GCCGGTCGCGGTGCTGTTCGTTGGAGTGAGGTGGTTGCTTGATGTGGTTGGGGGCTAGAGAGACTCCGTGGTGTCTAAGCTAGAAGCCGAGTTGGGGCTGAGCCCGAAAGACGCTTGGTCTCCGGGCGCCTCGGACCGCTGAGAACAAGAGCATTCGATAGTGTCTGCACATGCGGCCGTGGCGCCCGGGACTATGGCGTCTCTCGGGCTCAGCCCCAACTCGGCTTCCGAAGCACTTGACCGATCAGGTCCCACGCCCGAGATTGGCCGGTCCCTCGTCAAAGGGACAACACGACGCATCCCGGGTCGTCGCCAAACTCAAGCCACTACTAGAGAGGGCAGCAGAGATGAAAAGCAAGCGAATCGTAGCGATGGTAACGGTGCTCGGCCTCATGGCATGCGCCGGTGGAGAGCAGCCACCAGCGGAGGACATGCCGGCCATGCAGGTCACAGCGGCCGACACGACTGCAGCCGGCCTGTGGTCCCACCTCGAGAGCGCCGACTACTCGAGCTGGCCGATGTGGCCGGGAAAAGGCGAGCTGTATGAAGGGACAGAGCCCCACGGCATGCTCCTGACCACGTACGTCAATCAGTCGGGCCTCGACGCGATCACCAACGGGGCCGGAGCCATGCCCGCAGGTGCCGTCGTGGTGAAGGAGAACTACATGCCTGACAGCACGCTCGCGGCGATCACCATCATGTACAAGGCTGAGGGATACAATCCCGAATACAACGATTGGTTTTGGGTCAAAAGACTGGCAGACGGCACGGTCGAAGCTTCAGGTCGAGTTGCGATGTGCCAGGGCTGCCATGCTCAGGCGGCTGCCAACGACTATCTGATAACGGGATCACTGCAGCAGTAACCCCTCGAAGCAGGGGCGAGTTGTGCGCGCGGCCGGGTGATACAGATTGCCCGGCCGCACTTCTGTCTGCAGGCGAATTCTCCGAAGCAGGAGGCGCATCTGGAGCCCCCGTGCCCTCGAGTGGTTTTCAGGTCGTGGAGTTTCTTGTATTGTGCTTGGGTGCGCCGAGCCGGATCGCGCCACTTCCGAGGTTGCCCACGGTCATCAATAGGACCGAGTGCCAACAGACAGGACTATGACCAGCGAAAGCACTGCTCCGCGCCAACGAAGCTCGCAAGGTAAACGGCGAGCGTCCATGCTCGGATGGGCTCCTGATCGGTCCGTTCAGGAAGCTCTCCTGGAAGAGCGAGTAGAGGCGGATCTCAAGGGTCTCCGTGCCACTCAGCTGGTAGCCGAGGAACCGGCTGCCGAGGCAGTGCACCTGGTGCTGATAGCCGTAGTGCTCGTGCTGATATGGCCCGACGTGCCGCGGAGCACCGCGTTTGCCTGGGTTGCCCTCGTTGTCGCCGCAACCTTCTCGCGGTTCTGGATCCGACACCGGCTGGTTGCTATGAACGCATCCGCAGACTACATGATACTCAACGTGCGCAGGAGCGCCATCGTGACCGCGCTGGCATGGTCTGCCGGCGCGGTGCTCGTAATCCCCCAAGTGGATTTCCCTGTCGCGGCTCTGATCCTGGTTGTCTTCGCAGGGCTTGCTGCAAGTGGCATCGCCACCCTCTTGGCGGATTCGATGAGTTTTTACGGGTTCATGGCGGCTCTGCTGGTGCCGCTGGGTGCCGTCATCGTCGTCAGCGGCGAACCGGGACGCGAGCGGGTCGTAACCGTTCTCTTGCTCCTCATTTTCGCGGCCATAATGGTCGTGCTCTACCGCAGGTCCTACAAGTCGCTCGTGAACAATCTGCGAACACTCAAGCGGCTCGAGTTGACCCAGGTGGAGATCGTGCGGGAACGGGGATTCCTGGACGCGCTGTTTTCGAGCGCACCAACGGGAATCGCAACGGTTGACGGGATGGGGCGCATAAAGGGCATCAATCCTCGATTCGAGCAGATGTTTGGGTACACGGCTGCAGAGGCGATCGGTCGGCATCTGAACGACCTGATCGTGCCCGAGTCGGCAATGGAAACGGCGCGTTCGGTCGATCAGCAGCTTGCCACCGGAGCGTCGATCACTGCCGATTTCGAACGAATGCGAGCCGACGGTGAGTTGATCTCGATCCGCGCTTCCGCGGCGGCGGTTGAAGGGATGGATGACGGCACGGTGCTCGTGATGTACGACGACATCACCGCCGTGAAGCAAGCCGAAGATGCCCTGCGCCGCGCCGAGGAGCAGTACCGGCAGTTGGTGGAGTCTGCATCGGATCTGGTCTGGCAAGTGGATGTTGAGGGCAGGTGGACATTCCTCAATGCGGCCAGCGAACGGATCTACGGCATCGGTGCTGAGCAGCTACTGGGCCATCCGTTCGAAGAACGAACGGACTCGGATCGCGTCGCTGAGGACCGTGAGGCGTTTGCTAGCGTGCTCAGCGGAGCAGAGCTGGCCGAGTACCAGACGGTCCACCGAAGCGTGCAGGGGGATCCCAAACACCTGGGATTCTCGGCGCGGCCCGTTCGAGACGCCGATGGAACCGTTGTAGGGGCGCGCGGCATCGCGCGAGACATATCCGAGAGCGTCGCAGCTCGCGACGCTTTGGAGCGCGCGCGTGAAGTCGCGGAGCAGACCGCCCTGGCCAAGAGTGCCTTCTTAGCGAACATGAGTCACGAGATCAGGACCCCCATGAACGCTATCCTCGGCATGACCGAGCTGCTGTTGGATACTGAACTGACTCTCGAACAGCGCAAGTCGGCCTCCCTGGTGCGCAGTTCGGCGGAAGCGCTGCTTACCATCATCAACGACATCCTGGACTTTTCGAAGATCGAGGCTGGTCGTATCGAGATAGAGAGCATTCCTTTTGACTTACACGGCATGGTTGACACGACGGTCCGCATGCTTGCGGTGGGTGCGTTTGACCGCGGCGTCGAGTTGGCCTACGACATTCACACGGAACTGCCGAGGGTGCTACAGGGAGATGCGGGACGGCTGCGCCAAGTTCTGAACAACCTCATCGGAAACGCGCTCAAGTTCACTTCCCAGGGCGAGGTAGTGGTGTCCGTATCGCAGGCCGGCGGGACCGAAGCTCAGCCCGTCGTGCGGTTTGCCGTGCGCGATACCGGCATCGGGATTCCACCCGAAAAGGTGGACAAGATCTTCGAGCAGTTTAGCCAGGCCGATGTGTCAACAACTCGAGTGTACGGCGGGACGGGCTTGGGGTTAACGATTGTGCGACGCTTGGTGGAGATGATGGGAGGGTCTATCGATGTCGATAGTGTCGTGGGCGAGGGTAGTACTTTCAGTTTTGGAGTTCCACTCGGCGTCGCGTCTGAGGAGGAGGCCGGCGATGTGACGGCCACGACACCTACGTTGGAGGGCGTCCCGACGCTGGTTGTCGACGACAACCCCACCAATCGACAAATCGTACGCGACATCCTGGAGTCCGTTGGGACCGCTGTGTCGGAAGCCGGGAGTGGGGAGGACGGGATCGAGGCAATGAAGGCCGCCGTCTCCGAGGGCGCACCCTTCAAGCTGCTTGTACTGGACGTCCACATGCCCGGCATGGATGGCTTCCAAGTAGCAGAAGCGGTTCGTGGTGATGACCGCTTCAAAGAGACAAGGGTCATGATCTTGACGTCGGGTGGTCACCCGGGCGATGGCCAGCGCTGCCGTGATCTCGGTGTTGCTGCATATCTGCCGAAGCCGGTCTCACGGCTGGAGCTGCTGGAGGCAATCGATTCGGTTCTGGGCCGGCGCAGCGCGGGGAGATCTGGTGACAAGCTCGTCACTCGGCACCTGATGGAAGAAGGCCGCCGCAAGCTGCACATCTTGGTAGCCGAGGACAACGCGGTCAACCAACAGGTGGCAGCGGGATTGCTGGGCAAGCGAGGCCACAGAGTGGAGATCGTTGAGAACGGCCGTCTGGCGGTGGAGGCGGTCACCCGGACGGACTATGACGTGGTGCTCATGGATGTGCAGATGCCGGAACTCGACGGGGTATCGGCGACCCGGGAGATCCGACAGATGCCGGGATACGAGCAACTGCCCATAGTCGCTCTGACGGCGCACGCCCTGTCCGAGGAGCGCGAGCGATGTCTTGCGGCGGGAATGACCGACTTCCTATCGAAGCCGTTTCGGCCGCATGACTTGATTGCGAAGGTTGAAGGCCTCGAAGCAATCGGGGCCAAAGAGTCGGCTGGAAAAGAAGGCGCTGATGTGGATGGTCCAGTGGATCTGGCGCGTCTCCAGCAGAGCATGGC
>JBDHHP010000321.1:0-5919 GCA_039589275.1 Gemmatimonadota bacterium
CTGGAGCAGCGAGTAGCTGAGTTGGACTCGAAGCTGGAGCAGCGACTTGCTCAGTTCGAGGCGAAGCTAGAACAGCGCACCGCCGAACTCAGGGCCGAGTTCCAGCACGGAATCGCGGCGCTCGACTCCAAGCTGGAGCGGCGCATCACCGAACTGATTAAGTGGATGTTCGTCTTCTGGATCGGGACAGTAGGGCCTTTGGCGGGGCTGATCATCGCCCTGAGCCGATAACAGCTACCGCCTCGTCACTTCGTGCGCCTGTTACCCGGAGCGAAAACTCCCGCGACCCCATGGCCTGGGAATGAACATCGGTACCGTTCGCTTGTATTCGGTGTACGCCGCCCCAAAGCGAAGCTCCAGTTCGGGCTCCTCGACCTTCTTCAACTCGATTACGTGCGCCACGATGTACAGCGGTGTCCATATGAACACGATCGAAACTGAATGGAGGATGAGGCCTATCCCGAACAGGACGGTGAACACTCCGGTCACCATCGGGTTGCGCATCCAGACGTATGGCCCCGCGACAATCAACTCCTTCGGGGGGTTGAACGGTACTGGCGTACCCTTTGCCCTCCTGAACCGTAGAACGCACCATCCGCAGAGCATCGACCCCAGCACAAGAAGCACAACACCTATACCCGCTCCCAACCTCCCAGGCAGCACCTCCGGCACGCGCAGCACTCCATCTGTGAAGAGACCCAGGACAACCACAGCAACAAGGGTGAGGCCAAAGAACAGTAAGCCGAGGGGAGTCAGAAGCTCCTGCTTCCGTCGAGACCCCGTAGCAACCGAATGGAAAACCTCGAGCAGACTCATATTGAGTTCCTCCTATCGCCGCGGGGCGCACTGTCTCCAGCAGGCACTGCACCCCTCTCAACTCGATTGACCAGAAGGGCTATCGCAGGCGCCAGCAGCCACGGAATCGCATAGTACACCGTCAAGTACCAGAACTCCCATAGGAAGCCTATGCCGCGACCAAGCACCAGACCGCAGTACAGCCAGTCATACACCGCAAGTGGTACCGTGAAGTAGAGTGCGATCCACAGCGCCACTGACATGCGGCGCAGGGGTGCAACGCGGTGCAACACGAAGTAGAGAACGAGGGAGATCGGGAGCAGAGCCAGGAGATCGAAGCCCAACATGAACTCGGTGGAGTACTGCTGGTAGTAATCCGGCAGCCCTCCAAGCAGAAAGCCTGCCCACACGGCGGTCGCGAGGATCCACAGCCGAATGTGGTGTCGTGTCTTCACGCTACACTCCTCACTCTTCAGGACCACTATCCCGGGTGGGGAGTCATAGTCAACAGGACGATTTCGAGGAGGAGTCGGGCCGTATCCTGTCTGTTCTCGCCATCGAGAGCTTGAAGGCTCTGCGTGACGAGGCGTTCCACGTATCGCAGAGTCTTCTCCTGGAGTTCGGCGGGGGTGACAAACTCGTCGAGTTCTTGCGGCATTTCGTATTTCCTGCCGTCGCTCATCATCCGGTAGGCAAAGGACAGGTATTGTCGGGCTTTGTCGTCGAAGAGGGACAGGTCCTTGATACGATCCTTAGCTACGACGATTCGGTCTTGGATCTCCGCCCTGTATTGGTTGTCGGGAGTCACGGCCGCCGATAGATCCAGCAGCTCGAGAACAGCAGCGACGATTGTCTCCATGGTGGGCGGAGAGTCCTGGCGCCCCGTCAAGGTATTTGTGGCGCTGATGATCCGGCTTTCGATATCGTCCTGCACAAGAGGACCTGCAGAAACATTCGGGACTGTCATCCCCGTGATGATCATCAGACAGAGGAAGCTTGCGCTCATCGGGCTACTCCGAGAGTGAGGGCCGGCGGGGCCACGATGGCCACCGGCGTTGACTGTCGGGCAATATCTAACTCGGCGGCCTCACCTGAGAATCACCGCCGATTGCCACCGGTGCAGGATCGTCACTGGAGGGCGACATCGTAGCTTGCATCGCGGTGTGTGGGTGCGCAAGACAACCCCGACTGCAAGCCTCCGAACGCCGCAGTCTACTTCGAGGCGGGAGAATCTTCGTAATCCGACAATCCGAGGCCGGGCCGCTTGGCTCGGCCTTTCTTCTCACCATCACGTAGCCACCGTCGTACTTTAGCCGCGTCGCCCTCTGGGTCGCCCTCGCGAACCCAAAGGAGGGGTGTATGCGCCGTCTCGCACTCGCAGTACTGTCCGTGGCCCTAGTTGCCGCCTGCCAGCCTGCGACAACTGATCTCACCGAGGAACAGAAGACCACAATCGCGGAAGAACTCTCCCAGGAATTCGATGTTTACGGCGCTGCCGTCAGACAGCTGGATCCGGACGCCGTGCTTGGCTTCTTTCAGGAAAGTGACGAACTCGCATTTGCCGAGTTCGGAGAGGTTGTCCTTTCCTGGTCCACCCTTGCCGAGCAGGTGAGAGAGAGCTGGCCCCAGTATGCTAGCGTCGAGAGCTTCGAATGGGGCGACCTGCACATCCAAGCCTTGGCCGCACACGTCGCGGCCGTCACCACCACGTTTGACTTCCAAGCCTCCGATACCACGGGTGCCCCAATCGCTGTTAACGGGACGTTTTCGACGGTATGGGTTCAAACGGATGGCGAGTGGAAGATCGTTAATGTGGCGGAGACGTTTCCGGCCGCCGAAACATCGGACGAGACCTAGCCTGTGATCTCGTTCACCAGAGCGTGTGTTAGACGCGCAGCCGGCTGTGAACAGCCCCAGTCCGTAGCGGCCCACTGAAGTCTTACGGAACGAATGAGGCCGGGCCGCTTGGCTCGGCCTCTTTCGTTGCGGGCGCGGGACGTGAAGGACAGATTAGCGGTAGCCGTCAACAGGGGAATACCATGTCCAAAGAAGCCATTACTGCGTTCTTGAAGAAGGTCGCCGAGGACGAGTCGCTGCAGAAGGAACTAGTTGAATTCGCAGGTCAACACGGGTTCGACTTCACCAGTGACGAACTGAGTGAGACGGACTTGGACGCAGTGTCGGGTGGCGCCTTCGGCAAGGTGAAGCGGGTGCTCGGCGTACCGCCGGACGACCAGAAGCCGGGGCTCAGCATGCCGCCCGACGACATCAGGCCGGTGCTCAGGATGCCGCCCGATGACATCAAGCCGGGGCTCGTCATCCCGCCCGACGACCAGATGCCGGGCCGCTGAAAGTTCTCGGTCGCCTCTGAGCTGCGTCGTCCGTTAACAGGGCCGGGCCGCTTGGGTGCCGGGCCGTCGCTCAATCTGATCGTCACTCATCCTGCAAATATGAAGCGCCCGCCTGGGGGAGGCGGGCGCTCGTCAGGTGCATTGGCCTGTTAGACGGCGAACCGTCCACACCAGCGACTGCGCTACCCAGCCTCGAGACTCTTCTTCATGTCTCCAAGTAGCGCAACGTAAATGCCGTGACAGAACTCATACACAGGTTCGTCATTCTGCTCCCAGCTCGAGGACCATTCGACGAAGGTACCTCCACTATCAGTGTCCGGCCGCACCGTAACCTGACCGATGTAGTTACTCACGTCATCCTTCGACAACGGGGATGGCCCGTCGTCAATACTGTATTGAAAATTCCGCTCGTCTTCATTGAACTCGCGAAGAGTCTCGTGAAAGACACCGTTCAACACGCGACCGGCACCCACCTCCAATCCGTGATGGCCGCCCACAACCTCGAGACTGGTTATCACATTCGGCGCCCAGCTGGTGTCGTGAAAGTCGCGAATCGCTGTCCAGACCTTCTCCACTGGACTCTGGATCACAATAGACTGGTGAGTTTGTCCCATCAGTACTCCCCTAGGTGTAAGTGCGCTGCATCTGCAGCTAGAGTTCGCCGTCTGTGCTGATCCTGGAGGACCGTCTCAAGGAATGCCTGCGAGGCGTCCCGGTCGATAGCGGCTCTCAAACCGGCCGGTCAAGCTAGGGAGTAGTACCACCGCAGTCAATTTCGCACCTTATTTCACAAGGTGGGAGCTTCACCCTCCGGGTGCTGAACGTCCACGAATACCTCCGAAGCACCAGCCGTCAGCTCAGATACTGACCGCTAACCCCGGGCTTCAGCCCGGGGTACACCGAGACCGGCCTCACCAACGAACTCGTGGAGTGGGTCAACCAGGTGCATGCTACCTACCGCGCCGATCTCCGTGAGTTGAACGAGCTCAACTTCGCTCGGTTCGACATACGGTTGCGCCGCTCGGCCCTTCGTTGCCAGCCCGCAGCGAATGATACAGATTGTACCTGTCCGCCGTTTGCCGATGGCTAGCGGCGGCCCCGCTGCCGGACCATACGCCTCATTCCAGACGTACCGCCGACTCCGAGACCGCCGTGCTATCGGTGCAGTAGGCCGTAGCAAGAAGAAGAAGCCCAAGAAGATGAAGGTCCCGAAGAAGAAGACTGACGACAAGGCCAGAGACACACTGCAAGATGAGGATCTGGAGCAGGTGTCCGGAGGCGCATTCACGGCGGTGACCAAACAGACCAGCACACAAGCCGCGTCCCCGGATGTGAGTGGTTGGAAAACATCGATGCCGTATCCAAGCATCGATACATCTTCCGACGACTCGGACTCGTCATCCGATTCGTCGGACGAGTCCTCGTCGTCCGGGAGTTCCTCTTCGTCCGAAGGGTCGACGTGAGGCCGGGCCGCTTGCTTCACCCTCGTCTCACCAACTACTCGACAGCGCTGTGCCAGAGGGCGGCCGCATTTACATTTGACTCAGCACGCGTAAAGCCCCGACGCCGTGAGACGCCGGGGCTAGAGGGCCGCCGCGGATAGAAACAGCCCGTTTCTGCGTTACAGATTAATCGTCGATCTTCAGTTGCGCGAACCGATCGGCACCATCAGGTGTGCGTACGGTGTGCCTTTCCACATGACATAGGGACCGCCGTTGTGAGGGTCGGTCGGATACGCCTCCAACAACTCGGCGGGCGCGAGAATCATCAGGTGTCCGCCCTCTCTGATCCATTCGTTGTCGTCGGTCGGACCCTCTGCGTAAGGATCGATGTTGCTTGCTCCCTCGTCGCCGGCCAGCATGTAGGAAATACCGAGCGACTCAGCCGCATATTCCTTCTTGTTCTGCCCTTCTTGTTCTGCCACGCGTCGGCCCATTTCATCCACTCGCTGTCCATGCACATCGGTGCGGTGCCGGCGAGCATCGGCGGTGTCGGCAAACAGGTATACCCGTTTGAACCTTCCCGCAGCACATTGCCCTCCCAGTCAACTACCGTCGCGTTCTCTGCCATACCCGGCCACGCCGCTCTCAGCGCGTCCTTCAGGGCATCAGATTCGCCCTGTGCACGCGCCGTAGACGAGGCCAGCACCAGTGCCACACTCAGGCTGGCTACGATAACACCCAACTTCCGGTTCGTTCTTCTTCTCATTGAGCTTCCTCTCCTCTGGATTACTGATGAGTTTCTTGTGTCCCGGTGCCCCAAGCTCTCCCGCTTGCACCTACAATCCGCGTACGCGTCTCAATCGGCCTCCCAGAATTCAGACACTGGTTGGGCAGACCGTTCAAAGGAGTCTGATGTGGTGGTGAACCCGCTACTCCCGGTATGATCCGGGGGATGATCATCTCGACGGCGGCGTAGCTTCACGGGACCGACAACGGCTCTGAGAGCGACCGCTGAAGCTAGGGAGTAGTAGCACTGTAGTCAATTTCGCACCTTATTTCACAAGGCGCGGGCTTGAGTTTGCGGCTTTGGGCGAAACGCGTGAAGACGGTACCCCGCCGTGCTCATTCGATACTCAGCACGCCGAGCTTGGGTTGTGTATCAGCTATCGGCTGTCAGCTATCAGCTAATCAGCTGTCAGCGGTGAGCGCTCAGCCGTCTGGACTTGCCCCGTTTTAGTGGACATTGAGTTAAGCCACATTTTTGAGCTCATACTCAACTGGGCTGATGTAGTCCAGGTATGAGTGTCGCCGTTTGCGGTTGTAGAACCGCT
>JBDHHP010000322.1:0-3954 GCA_039589275.1 Gemmatimonadota bacterium
CGACGGCCAACAACCACGCGCTCGATGCGGAGGGTGAAGGGTTGGTCGACACTAAGGCCGCTCTGCGGGAAGCCGGCATCGGGGCCGTTGGCACCGGCATCAATCTCGAGGACGCCAGGCGTCCGCACATCATCGAACGTGACGGGATCAAGGTCGCGTTCCTGGGTTATGCCCAGTTCGTGAACGCCGGCAATTCTGCTTTCGCGCTAGAGGACTATCCTGGTGTCGTGCCGCTTGATCCGTTCATTATCAAGGAAGACATCCGCAGAGTCCGGGACCAAGTGGACTACGTTGCGGTCTCGTTTCACTGGGCGATCGAGAACTCGCAGGAAACGCACCCAATGGCGCGAGAGTTCGCGTACGACATATTGGACGCCGGTGCGGACATCATCCTGGGAGGCCATCCCCACGTACCGCGCGGAGTAGAGGTCTACAAAGGCAAGGTGATCTTCTATTGTTTTGGTAATCTGATCTTCGGGCACAACCACACGTATTGGATGGACAACTATCTCGGGCGGCTGACGCTGGCGCGAGATGGAATCATGAAGGTAGAGATTCTCCCGGTGGCGGGCCGAGGCACACATCTCTCGCAACCCTACCTGTTGGAAGGAGAGGAAGCCCAGGCCTTGCTCGAAGATGTGCAGGGTCTCTCGGCGAAGCTCGACACGCGAATGGAGATCGTAGGCGACGTTGGGCTCATCACTCCGTAACCTGCGAAGCCGGACAGAAGCGATGTCGCAGTGCCATAGCGTTGGGCAAGACACCAGAGTGCGGGGTCGTCGGTTGACCCGGGCAGTGGGTCTCCTGTCCCCCGCTTTAGCTATGTGTGTGCTGGTAAGTCACGCCACATTGGCTGCAGCGCAATCGAACGCCATGCTCTCCGGGCGGGTGCTCCGCGCGTCTACTGGAGAGCCGCTCGCAGGCGCCCAAATCCTGGTTCTGGGAACGGGAATCGAGACCCAGTCCGCTGAGGGTGGCTGGTATCTGTTGACGGACATGCCGCCGGGGCTGCACCAGGTGCGGGCTCATTTGCCGGGATTCGAGACGAAGATCCTGATCTCTACTTTGCGTGAGGGAGGTGCCGGACTGCTGGAGTTTTCACTCGTGGAGGATCCCGTTGCTCTCGAGGAGCTCGTTGTGGCGGGATCGGAACCAGGCCGCGAGGTCGGCAACACCGTTGCGACCGTGGATGGAAGCGTATTCGAGGTCACTGCAGTCACCGACATCAATGCCGTGCTGCGCGATTTGGTTGGCGGCGTGCACGGAATCACGAGTAGCGGCCAAGTAGGGAGCGGTACTTCGATTAGGCTTCGTGGGCCTGCCAGTGTAACCCAGGGGGATGCACCATTGGTGTATTTGGATGGCATTCGCTTGCCCACGCGGCGGGCTCCAGGCCCTCAGGGGACTGGCCAGGCCGTGAGCGTGCTCGATATGATCAGCGCCGACGATATCGCGCGGATTCAGGTACTGCGAGGTGCCTCTGCAACGGCCAGGTATGGTATGAACGCGAGTTCGGGGGTTATCCTCATCTACACCAAGCGTGGTAGCCGCCCCAACTAGCCAGACAGGCGCAGCGGGGAGGCCGCTTGAAACCGGCCATAGGAAGGTTCTTGCTGGCGCTGCTGGCGGTGCTTCTCACAGACCCGCTTGCCGCGCAAGCTGGGAACAACAGGATTCGGAATTCCATCGACCCTGAGACTGCGCCACGGCCTGAGGGATTCGCGCTGCGTACGTCGAGCGCCATCGTTGTGGACGGCAGACTCGACGAGGCAGCCTGGTTCGCAGCCACGCCGATCACCGACTTCATACAGTCCAAGCCCAATACAGGGAGCCCAGCGACGGAGAAGACGCTGGTCCGGGTTCTCTACGACGCGGCGAGTCTCTACGTCGGGGCCGTCTGCTACGAATCCGAGCCGGGCCAGATCACCATCACGAGCCTGGAGCGGGATTTCCAGACCTTGAACAGTGACATCTTCGGCGTTTCGCTGGACACGTTCTTTGACCGACGCAATGCATTTCTGTTCTGGGTCAACCCGCGCGGGGCTATCCGGGATGCTCAGGCCTTTGATGACAGCCGGACCCGAGACAACGGCTGGGACGCAATCTTCAACGTCAGAACCACTGTGGCCGATTCGGGCTGGACTGTCGAGATGGCTATTCCGTGGACGACCTTGCGGTTCGACCCAACGCAGAGCGAGCAGACCTGGGGAGTGAACTTCGTGCGGCGGGTGCGGCGCAGGAACGAGGACTCGTATTGGGCGCCGCTGGACCGGCGTGAGTATATCCACAAGATGTCCCGGGCTGGCACCCTGAGAGGTCTGGCTGATATCCAACCCGGACGCAACCTCACTGTGAAGCCGTACGTCCGCGCGCTGCGAGCAACCGGAGACGACGTAGGCGAAGATGACAGGGGAAACGACTACGACGTGGGTCTCGATCTCAAGTACGGAATCACCTCCAGGTTGACCATGGACCTTACCTATCGCACTGACTTCTCCCAGACGGAAGTAGATCGCGAGCAGGTGAATCTCACTCGGTTCCCGCTGTTCTTTCCAGAGAGGCGCGATTTCTTTCTGGAGAATTCAGGCATCTTCACTCTTGGGGATGTGCGAGGTCTCTCAGGAGACCCAAGGACGGGTGCGTCTCTCAGTGACTTCACTTTTTTTCACTCGAGGCGCATTGGCTTGCGTGGCGGAGCCCCGGTCCCGATCGTGGGTGGAGGACGCCTCACTGGTCGAGTTGGCGACTTCGACCTTGGCGTTTTGGATGTTCAGACGCAGTCCTTCGAGGGTGATCCCGCCGAGAACTTCTCTGTCGTTCGGGCCAGGCGCAGGGTACTGGGCAACTCGGATGTCGGGTTCTTGTTCGGCAACCGACAGGCGACCGGCAGCGGGGCTGGCCAGCACAATCGAAGCTTTGGCGCCGACGCCAACATCAGGTTCCTGCGCAACATGGTGGTGAACTCCTACCTCGCGTTCACCCGGTCGAGCACGGCAGGCAACGACGAGGCCGCGCGGTTCTCCATAGGGTGGCGCGATTGGCTGTGGGATGCGTCAGCTCTGGCGCGACATGTTGGTGAGTCCTTCGAACCCGGGATCGGCTTCATTCGACGCCGTGGCATACGCCATTACTACGCCACGTTTGGTGCACACCCGCGACCCAGCATACCGCACGTCCTGAGCATCAATCCGTATGTCGAGGGACATTACATCACTGACCTAGGTGGGACCTTGGAGACGAGAACCGGACGAGCGGCATTGGCAACCACGTTTCGCGATGGGGGAACGCTGTCAGCGCGTTATACTGACCGGCTTGAGCGGCTGGACGAGCCGTTTCCAGTCCGATCGGATGTCACAGTCCCGGTGGGCGACTATTCCTTCGGTGAGGGCTCAGTTTCCTATCGGTCCAGCGGAGGCCGCCGACTGTCGGGCAGTGTGGGAGTCTCGGGCGGAGGGTATTTCGGCGGAACTCGCAGCACGGTTCAGGCCAATGCGCTCTGGCGCATGAACCATCAACTCTCCCTCGAGCTGTCAGGGGAGCACAACGCTCTCTCAGTCCAGGGTAGATCGTTCACCGCCGATGTGTTCAGCGCACGCATAAAGTACTCGTATTCTACCAAGCTCTACCTCCGTGCCTACTTCCAGTACAACGCCGACACAGACCAAGTGATCACCAACATGCGGCTGAACTTCATTCACGCACCGCTCTCCGATTTCTTCCTCGTATACACCGAACGGCGCGACGTGACCACCAATGGTGGCGTGCTGGAACGGTATGTCTCGGCGAAGCTGACTAGACTGCTAGCGTTCTAGGAGCCAGGTCACCCCTCCGACCGAGCGGGAAGAGTCCCATCCTGTTCCCAAAATGCGCTTGCCGCCGGCAGCATGCTGCCGGCGGCAAGACAGCCAAGGTAAGTGCTCTTGCTAGGTGCGCGTCTACCTGATGCTGACCACC
>JBDHHP010000323.1:0-5355 GCA_039589275.1 Gemmatimonadota bacterium
CGCCGCTCGTTCACTCCCATGAGCATCAGGTTGGCCACGACGAAGCCACCGATGAGGAGGGATATGCCAGCCACGAGTGGCAGAAACAGGGTGAACACACGATTCATCGAACCCACCATCTCCCGGACTTGCACCGGGGTGATCATGTGGAAGTCATTTAGCTCATCTTCCGCCAGAGCGTGGCGTTCGCGAAGGAGGCCCTCGATGGCCAGAACGGCGGCCTCGAGATCTTCATCACTTCCGGCCAGGATTTTCGCGGTCCCGATGTAGTCCACGTTCATGAGCCTGCGCATCGCGGTTGTGTACGGGACGACTACTTCGTTGTCTCGATCCCATCCGTGCGGGTCGATACCCACGGAGTCCAGCACTCCGATGACTTCGAACGGTACAGCTCCGATCCGGAGTTGAAGGCCAATTGGATCAACCCCCTGAAATACGTCGCGCGCAAGCGTCTCTCCCACCAGTGCCACACGTGCCGAGCTGCGGACCTCTTCTTCTCCAAAGAAGGCGCCTCGGCTCGCCCCACGGTTCCACACCTCTTCGTGCCGGGCCGAGTGGCCCAGGACTCGCACGGTGCTGCTGTTCCCTTGGTACACGACTTCCCGAGGCCCGGCCTGGAGCATTGGATCCCAGACCTGAATGCCCGGAACAGTATTCTGAATTGCTTCCAAGTCCTCGATGGTGAGTGTCGTGGTGGGGCCGGCTCCCCGAGGGCCACCCATCATCCCTCCGCCACCGGCGGTTAGGAGTATGCTGGAGCCCGCGAACATCCGCTCGATATTCTCGAGAACTGCGTTGCGCGTACCCTGTCCAATAGCCACCACTACAGTCAGAGCAAGCACACCGATGAAGGTGCCCAACATCATGAAGAAAGTTCGGAGGCGGTGACGTCCCATCCCACGCAGACCGTGTCTGATCAACCGTAGCGGCTTCATGAGACCACCTCGAGTTCCTCTCGGGCATCCCTCGGTGCGTCCGTTGTCCGGTCAGACACGATGCGCCCGTCCACGATCTCAACGACTCGGCTAGCCATGCCGGCAACGGTCGCATCGT
The DNA here is from genome assembly GCA_039589275.1 of Gemmatimonadota bacterium. Lineage (GTDB taxonomy): Bacteria > Gemmatimonadota > Gemmatimonadetes > Gemmatimonadales > GWC2-71-9. Next base: position 1,054 of record JBDHHP010000323.1, read on the forward strand.
GGGTAACGAGAACGACCGTTTTTCCTTGCCTGTTCAGTTCCTGGAAGATGGCCAGGACTTCGAGGCCTGCCTGGGTATCGAGATTGCCGGTGGGCTCATCAGCCAGAATCAACTCTGGCTCGTTCACCAGTGCCCTGGCAATAGCTACGCGCTGCTGCTCTCCACCGGAGAGCTCGCCGCTCGAGTGTCTCGCCCTATCCGTTAGGCCAACCTGCTCGAGCGCTCGCCCCCCAAGTCCCGAAATGTCCGCCCGCGAGCAATAGATGAGCGGGAGTTCCACGTTCTCCAGTGCGGTGGTCTTGGGAAGGAGGTGAAAGGTTTGGAAGACGAAGCCGATCTTCTCGTTCCGGAGCCGAGCCAGCTCGTCCGCGGTGAACGAAGCAACGTCCCCACCGTCAAGTCGAAACGTGCCTGAATCGGGACGGTCAAGAAGGCCCACGACGTTCATCAGTGTGGATTTGCCCGAGCCGGACGGTCCAACCACGGCCACGAACTCTCCGGCCTCGACCCGCACAGTTACATCGACTAGCGCCCGGACCTCCTCGGCATTTTTTCGATAGCTTTTGTTCACTTGCTCAAGCTCGATTATAGCCTGCTTCACCATCATGAAGACCTCGCTTCTCGATCTACACCCGTGGCAGACAATGGCGGAAGGACTCTCACGCCTCCGCGACCCTAGTTTCTGTTCGTTACACTCCCGACGAGCACCTCGTCACCCTCCTCGAGGCCTTCCAGCACCTCGGTGAAATCACTACCCCTGTACCCGGTTCTGATCGTCCTCCGCTCCGGGCCCATTGAACCAGGCACATAGGCGAACGCACCCTCCGAATCTCTTCGCACTGCGCCGTTGGGTAGCGCCAACACGTCGTCCCGCCCCTCCAGGATGATGTTCACAGAGGTGGTCATTTCGGGCCGAAGGGTCTTCCCGTTCGTCGGGCCGATTTCGATGAGGGTTACGTAATTCACTACGTTGTCGATGATCTCCGCGGCGGGCTGGATTGCTGTCACTGTGCCCTCGAAGTCGGTGTCGAGATACGTGTCCACTGTGAAGGTTGCACGTTGGCCCGCCTCCACTCGGCCGATGTCCGTCTCATCCACGTAGGCCCACACTTCCAGCCGGTCGAGGTCGATTATTGTGACGAAGGTGGGGCTGGCGAAGGAGGCGGCTACGGTTTCTCCCACCTGCGTGGACACGGAGGCCACGACTCCTCCAATGGGTGCCGTAATCCGTGTGTACGCCAACTGGATCTCGGCCGACTCCAATGCAGCCTCCGCCTGCTTCACCTGGGCCAAGGCCATTTGGAACGCCCTGTCCGCAGTATCGAACTCGGCTTGAGTGATGATCTCTTCGTCCAGCATCTGGCGGACTCGGTCGAGCTCCAACGCGGCGAAATCCCGTTCGGTGGTCGCCGTCTCCAGCTGTGCCGCAGCCTGGTTCCGGCGGGCCCGAAACTCCTTGGGGTCGAGCACCGCAAGGAGGTGGCCGGCCGGGACCCAATCGCCGATCGTAACGTGCAGCTCACTCAGGATGCCCGACACTCGCGAACCCACCCGGACCTCGGCGCCCACCTGAGGTCGGATCACTCCGGTGGCAAGGACAGTGGAGCTGATGCTTCTTCGCACGATGGTGGTTGTACGGTAAGTCGCGTCCTCTACGGTCCCATCGGCTCCTGACAGTGCCCCCCTACTTAGGTACCAGGATCCAGCGGCGACCACTGCGACAACAACGAACAACCCTGTCCAGGTCTTCCTCTTCATTTCTCTCTTCTCTGACTGAACTCGAGAACCGTTGCTCTAGTGACCCTCACCCACTCCTTGTGAAACTGGCGCTCCATGCCGTTCCATCAGCCAAACGTGAAGCCTCTCACGCTGTCCCGGCTCGAGGATCGCCTCGATCTCCTTGGTGACGCTATCAATGGCGGCCTCCAGGAGTGGGTGGACGGCAGACCAGGCGTCGTTCACCGCAGCCTGGTGTCGGCTCAGGATTTCGTGCACCTGGATCGCCTGCTCCGCCGTGAGTCCCAAATCGTCACTCAATGCTTGAAGAAAACCCTCATGGCTTGCGTCGAGGGCCAAAGCCGCCGACGGGTGATCGGCCGCCGAGGTACGTGGATGAAGGGCCACCCGATCCAGCAACACCCCTAACACCACACCGATTACCAGAATCGAAACGGCTCCAATCGCGGCGTGGGTCAAATGCTTTGCGTTACTCATCGATCTCTCTCCGCAATTCGTACGGCCATCAGAGTCTCCATGGAAGGCGGAGCCTCTCCCAAGACCAACGTGACAGCGAGGGGGTCATCCGGTGCGAGCCCGTATGCATCCGGAGTCTGGACAGGAGTCATCACAGGACTCCCCGTCGGCATTAGAAACAGCGCCGCGATGGTTGCCGCCGAAGCACCGACAGCCAAGACTGTAGAGAACCGGGCTATACCCGACCACCATTCACGCCTTTCTTCTCTGAACGCCCGGAGCACGGGAACCCCGTCGTCCACGATCCGGTTGGCGAACGTCTGCCAATACTCAGGATCGTCGGGGAGACGAGAGAACAAGCCTTGTTGTTCGCGCGGGCTCTTCATCGATCCCATGTTTCCTCCTTGAACGGCTCCATCGCCGAGCGCAACGCGTTCCGTGCCCGGAAGACGTGCACTCTCACAGTAGCGTCGTTGAGCCCCAACGCCTCTGCGACCTCAGTGCTACTCAGCCCCTCCAGGACGCAAAGCCGAAAACACACCCGCTGCATCTCTGAAAGGGCCTCCAATTCCATGTCCAATCGAGCTTGCAGCTCTACCCGCTCGACCAGATCGAGCGGCGTTGGCTCTTCGTCAGGCACGGTCTCCTCCAGTGCGCTCGCCGCGCTTCGGGCCACGTTCCGGAGAATGGTGAAGAACCAGGGCCGAAACGGTCGGCTTACATCAAACCTCTCGAGGGCAGGCACAGCCCGCTTGAACGCCTCCTGCACGACATCCTCCGCATCCTCGAGCGTGTCCGTGAACTCCCAGGCCACAGCCAAGGCCGGCCGAACATATCTGTTCACGAGGTGGCGATAGGCGCGTTCGTCCCCGTCTCGGGCGCGTCGGGCCAGCTCCTCGTCGGGTGCGCGACTATCCGGCATACGCGGGGTCTGTTGTTGCCTGCGTCATGGCCACCGCCCCTTTCCAATACAGTACCGCCGTGGGCCGGTAATCGTTTACACGGAAGATGATACCCAGGAGATTCGTGACCTTAGACATCCGGCCCGCGTAGAGTCAAGTAAACGGGGGGAGCGGAGTCCAGCGCGGGCCAGCCGAAGATTTGCCTTGCCTGCCTACTATGGCCCGACCCATCGAGGCGATGGCCGAAGTCGGAATGTGGGAATCCGGAACGGGGCTTCATCCCAACCGGTTGACGTGGGCCGCTGCCGGCTCGGCTTTCCGATCGCTCTCGTCCTCGCTTGGGCCCTGGAACTCACTCCTGAGGGGATCCGCCGGACACCCGCGGAGACACCTGAGAGCGTAGCCGCCGAGAGGCAGGAGGCGGGCCTCTCCCGGGCAGGAGAACCCCACGACTCAGAGCGGGTTCAGGACACGATCGAGGACCGACCTTGCGTCGTGGTCCTGCCGTTCTCGAACCTCGGCGGCGAACCCGAGAACGAGTACTTCAGCGATGATGTGACGGAAGCGGACGTCGCTTCGCGCCGCCGCTGAACCGAGGCGTTAGACCGCTGGAACGGGCTTTGTGGACAGGCCCTGCCGTATCAACGATCTTTCACAAGCACGATTTCGCCATGGATTCTCGAGTCTGATATGCCGATGTGGAGACCTGGAATGGATTCTTCGGTTCCTAAGACAGACCCACGAATCCAGCACGTTGAGATCAGCGAGGATACTCTGACTGTCGATCTCGCTGACGGTCGGCGGCTAGCAGTACCTCTTACGTGGTTTCCAGGATTGCTTCAGAGAGGGCTCCATGTTGACGTACCGGGTTCGAAAACACGTCTTCGAATCGGACGACAAGGATGCCGTGCTCATCTTTCCAAGTACGGTCGAAGTCCGGTTCTATCTTCGGCCCCTTCAGCCATTCGGCATCGAACCGGGAGGGGGCGGGACGGCTGTTCGAGCCAGGCCGGCGAGGGCGAATTTCGACGCGAACTCCGGACAACACACTCACCGTCACGTTTAAGGCAACGCACGTTAACGAACTTGAGGGGTTCACCAGATGTCCGAGCAGAACAGGGAGTACGCACGGATCGTCAAGCAACTGCTCGACCCTACCGGTCAGCGCACGGCCAAGCTGTGTCTGAGCACCTTCACCTATGTGCGG
>JBDHHP010000324.1:0-3893 GCA_039589275.1 Gemmatimonadota bacterium
ATCATGATCGCCCTCACGCTGTTGACGACGGTCCTGGTTGCCCTGGGAGGCTTGATGTTCCAGGCTGCCAGACACACCCGCCAATCTGCCGCCGTCGCGTATCGCAGTGCTGCCAGCACCACTGCCGCAGCTTGGGTCCAGGCTCTCCCTTGGGACAGTATCGCCGGTGCTGTCGGTTGCAGCAGCGATTCCAGCGGAGCACTAGCCTACGATCGCTGTGTCACGGTCCAGAACGTCTCGGCGAAACTGAAGCGGGTAACCATCACCATAACACCAACCGGCACTCTCACTGCTGCGCCAGACACGATCGTCATCAGCCGTGTCCGGCCGCGCCCACTGTCTACGCTGAGATCGAATTGAACGCACGTGGCTTCACTCTGATCGAGCTGTTGGTCGGGATGGCCGTCACGGCGATTCTGGGTGCCGCTCTAGCACGCATGCTGATCAGTGACTCCAAGTTCGTGGGCAGGCAAGAGGCAATGGTCACCGCCCGCCACGCCTCCCGGGCCGCCATGAATCTGATGACGGTCGAGCTCAGAATGGTGGGAGACGGCGGACTCCTTGCCGCAGTCCCCGACAGCGTGACCGTGGAAGTCCCCTACGCTTTCGGAGTGACCTGCAACCCAGCCGGGGCCGACCTGATCGTGTCTCTGATCCCGCGCGACTCCCTCATGTACGCAACTGCCGTTCTGAGCGGCATGGCCTGGCGGGACATAACCGGCTCGTACAACCGCATCACTGGCATTTCCGTCAGCAGCACCGGCAACGCGGCACCCTGTGACGCGGACAGTGTGCGGGTCGTTCCGGGAGGTGAGCTGATTGCCATAGGTGGCATACCAGGCGTCCCTCCTGCCGCAGGGCGCATCATGTATCTGTACCAGACCGTGACGTACAGATTCGGGGCCTCGACCGACATAGCCGGAAGGATCGGCCTGTGGCGCAGAGTCGGGGCCCTAGCCGCTGAGGAGATGGTCGCTCCCTTCGACGCTACCGCTGGATTTGGCTGCTTGATTGGACCCAACCTGTTGGTTCAGACGTGCCCACCAGGGGGCGGATTGTCGACTGTACGTGGCCTCGAGCTGCGCCTGGTTGGAGAGAGCGAGTTCGACGCTCCCGGCACCACTGCGCCGGAGGAGTTTCGGTTGATCACGCAGATCCCGTTTCTCAACAAGGTGAACTGACCAATGCACCGCGTTCGCCGGGAAAACGGAATGGCACTGCCAACCACGATCCTCGTGATCACCTTAGTGACGATAATGATCTCGGCTCTGTTCGTTCGCGTGCAGACCGACCGCAGGATCGGTGAGAGCGGAGGACACGTCGTCGATGCGCTTACAATTGCCCAGAGTGGACTCGACAGCTATCTGGGCACCCTCAACACCGACGCCTGCGATAGAACGTTACGCCCGCCCGATGGGGATTCCATTCGCTTCAATCTCACCGGAGGGTATGCCGACGTCATAGCGCACGTAATACAGAGACCCGTCGATTCCCTCTCGACGTGGATGTACGTGGTTCGATCCACCGGCCACGTCATAGTGCCCACGTTAGGTAGTGACCCGCAGGCGCAACGCACTATAGCACAGTTTGCGAGTTGGCAGAGCAATACCCTCCTGCCCCGGGCGACATACACAGCTGCCAACGGACTGTTTCGTATGGCGGGCACCGACACGACAGAGTACAAGGGCGCTGATCAGGCATCTGGATGTGAGGAGGCCGACGTAAACGCCATGCGACTACCACTGGGCGTCAACCCCACTCCGCGCGCAGACTTCAGAATGAACGGCCCACTGCCGTACATCGTTCAGGCCGGAACCAACGTCCAGGTGGCTAACGAAACCGGGATCAACTGGCCCGCGGTGACGGGCGGCGGTCTCGTTGCAGACACCAACGCGATCGTGCTGTGGGACATGACGTACCCAGTCATGTTGGTGCCGGGCAACGCGGTGCTGAACGTGGTCAACGATCAGGGTTTTGGGACGCTAATCGTGACCGGCGACCTCACAATTCAGGGCAACTTCCTCAACTGGTATGGCATTGTGCTGGTAGGGGGACGAATTCTGTTCAACGCCACCGATCAGCGCGTTGACGGCTTCGTCGTCTCAGGCTTGAACGAGCAGTTGGGTACACCAGTCGCCATGAGTTCATTTGGCCCGGGCTATCTTGATATCGATTACGACTCAGGATTTGCCAGGTTGGCAATGATGCCCCTCGCGGGCTTCGCTCCCGTAACCAACGGATGGATCGATAACTGGGCGACTTACTGACGGTCTCCCACCTAGCCCCGCGGTATAACACACCCCATTATCATTCCCCCATGTACCAGAGAGCTTGGTGTGTGAGGCCATTAACGACGGCGCTAGCCATTCTGATGGTGTTGGGCTGTGGAGCAGACCGCACACCCACGCCCGACGAAATGCGTGGCACACAGTACTCCGAACCACGCATGAAGCCCGACTTCACGCTCAACGACACCGCCAGTGAGCCGTTTGACTTCCGCACTGAGACTGAGGGCTTCGTCACCCTCCTGTTCTTCGGCTACACCTATTGCCCCGACGTTTGCCCCATCCACATGGCCAACATCGGCGCTGTCCTGGCTACACTGCCACCGGGTATTGCCAACCAAGTCAAGGTCGTGATGGTCTCCACCGACCCGAACCGCGACACACCTGAGCGCTTACGTGGCTGGCTGGACAATTTCGATCCCACGTTCGTGGGATTAAGAGGAACGCTCGAGGAGGTGAACGAGATCCAGCGACAGTTGGGTTTGCCTGCGGCAGTGCTCTACGGCGAGGGTGACGATTACGCCGTCGGCCATTCCGCGCGAGTGCTCGCGTTTACCCAGGACAACTATGCTCATTTCTCCTACCCGTTCGGGACCAGACAGACCGACTGGGCCCACGACCTGCCTCGGCTCGTGAACCAGGATTGGAGCGCACAATGAGACTTGGAGCCGAACTCGTCTCATTGACCGGAGCCTGCGTGGCAGCCGCGTGTGCCAGTGAGTCCGCTATTGAGCGGGCGCCGTCTGCAACGCTCGGTGCGCTCAGTGTGTACGACGCGTACGCTCCAGCCTCAGCTGCGGACGACGTTGGCTCTGCCTATTTCACCGTGGTGAACCAGGGCGCTGCGGCAGACACCCTGGTGCACGTCACCGTCCCCAGTGGGACGGCCCACCTGCACAACGTGATCACTGAGAACGAGCGAACCCGCATGAGCTCCGTAGACATGCTGCCTGTTCCCGCGCGCGGGTCGTTGCGAATGGCCCCGGGCCGGTACCATGTCATGTTGTCCGGTCTGCCAGAGCCGTTCGAAGTCGGCGACACGATACACGTCGAGCTGGTGTTTGCGCGGGCTGGCACCCTGCAACTCCCAGTCGTCGTTCTCACCTACTCAGAGGTCAGCCGGCTGCTGGAGACAACTGAGAGCGCATATCGATGAACTGGTGGTGCGCCGCGCAGGGTGGTGCCTGGGAGTGGACTTGGCAGCCCTACCTCGGTGTGTGGCTCATGGTAATCACTGCAGTCACGGTACGCTTCTGGGCGGGTAGGAGATCGAAACACGGTGACGCTGAGCCGCAGGGCGGTAGGGCGGCAATGTTTCTACTGGGCGTCTTGGTGCTGTGGGTAGCAGCAGACTGGCCGATCGGCCCTCTGGGCGCGGGCTATCTGTTGAGCGTCCACACGGCTCAGTATATCCTGTTTGCCTTCGTTGCACCGCCACTACTCATAGCGGGCACTCCCAAGCAGATGCTCAAGCAGACGCTCGAGACGCGTTGGGCTTTTCGCACGGCGTGGTTCTTCAGTCGGCCCCTCGTTGCGTTCGCGGTCTTCAATGTCGTCATGTTGGCGACGCACCTGCCCGCGGTAGTCGACGGACTGACTACTTCACAG
>JBDHHP010000325.1:0-3872 GCA_039589275.1 Gemmatimonadota bacterium
CATGCCTGACGACTCCCTCCTAGGTGAATTCCGCGAGGAGTTTGCCGACATGTTGGGGATGATAGAGGAGCGACCAGATGAAAATGACGACTCACTTGCGGCATTTGCGGGTGCCGAGCGTGTCATTGGGAGCGACGAACTGCTCGACAAGGTCTCGGAGAGTCCCGCGCACCGGGTCAATGCAAGGGCGTTGCTCAAGGCCCGCTTGATAGATCTCTATGTGGGCGACTGGGACCGACACCTGGATCAGTGGCGTTGGGCACGCTTTAGTGCAGACTCGGCAACGGGCTGGTATCCCATTCCCCGCGACCGCGACCAGGTGTTTTCCAGATTGGACGGCATCTTTCCGGGAATCGCGCAGTTGCGGGTGCCGCAGCTCGTGGGCTTCTCCGAGGAATACAGCAGCATCTTCAGCCTGCACTGGAACGCACGTGAGCTGGACCGACGATTTCTCGCGGGACTCGAGCGGCCCACCTGGGATTCGGTCATCGCGGAGATAGTCGGTGCATTCACCGACAGCGTGATAGAACAGGCTGTAAGACGGCTCCCGCCTGAGGTCCATGCGGTTGACGGCGCCTGGCTCGAGACAGCGCTCAAGAGACGTCGCTCCGGCTTCGCCAGGGCCGCAAACGACTTCTATCGCCTGTTGGCCGATCAGGTCGAAGTGTCCGGAACCGATGTGTCTGAGAACCTTCAGCTCACTCAGCTACCGGATGGGCGCTTGGACATATCGCTGACCGAACTGGTGCAGGGCGCAACACCATACTTCAGCCGCCGATTCGATCCCCACGAAACCCGTGAGATACGAATCCTGCTCCACGACGGTGACGACCATGTTGCGGTGACCGGATCCCAGCAGCTCGGAATGACCGTACGTATCGTGGGGGGCGCTGGCGACGACACGTATCAGCTCGACTCGCCAACGACGAGCGTGCGGATCTACGACGCACGGGGATCAAACCGCGTCGAGGGTGTTGCCCCAGGCAGCACGCCCATCGACGGCAAGAGATACCGAAAGAACCGAAGGACGGCGCCCAGATACTGGGGTTCCATGCAGATGCCCACAGGCCGAATGTGGTACAGTACCGACTTCGGCCTCTTGGTCGGAGGCGGCATATCACTGCACTCCTATGGGTTCCGAAAGGACCCCTACGCTACAAGATCGAGAGTGTACGCAGCAGGGTCTACAAATGGACGGTATGATCTGTCTATCGACCACGACATCCGTACCGAGAACTCGCCACTCCACACCGTTTTCAAGCTGCGCGCCACTTCCTTTGACGTGGCGTACTTCTACGGATTCGGGAACCAGGCATCGGAACTGGGCACGAGCGACCTCCATAGCGTGCAGCGCGGCTTGTTCGTGTTTGAGCCCATGCTCGCAGTCTCGCGTGACCACTCTCTCGACTTCTCATTTGGACCCACCATACGCTACTCCAAAACCTGGGGGAACGAGGGGAAGTTCATCGCTACACTACCAGATCTCTATGGGTCCGGCGTGTTTGGGGAGATTGGACTCGCACTTGCAGCGCGACTCGACACGCGGCCGGATATGTCGCTCGAGGAAATCGAACAACTCGAGGACTTGGCCGGCTTCGGCCTCACAGTGGAGGGTTCGCTGTTCCCGACGGCGTGGGACGTTGAGCACACGTATGGTCAGGTAGAGGCAGTAGCCACGGCCTACATACCGACTGCCGTGCTACCCCACACGGTTCTGGCCCTTCGCACCGGAGGCGAGACCGTCCTAGGCGAGCACCCTTGGTTCGACGCGGCATACATCGGTGGGCTCGGGTCACTACGTGGGTGGCGCTCTCAGAGGTTTGCAGGCGATGGCGCCCTCTTCGGCAGCGCCGAACTAAGGGCTTACCTAACCGACTTCAACTTCATAATGCCTCAACTGCTCGGCATCTTCGGATCGGTGGACGGAGGTAGAGTGTGGGTCGATGGAGACTCTCCCGGCGGGTGGCATGTTGGCTACGGCGGTGGCATTTGGCTCGGTTTCCTCGGATCCAGAAACCTCTTCTCAGCTTCGTACTTCCAAGGTGACGGCAGTAGCGGGTTCTACGTCGATTGGGGGTTCGCCTTCTAGGTCCGTCCAACGACTTACCCACCATCAGTCGAATTCCCCTACCTGCTTGCGGCATGATAGGCCTGACCAGCGGCATTATTATTACCTGCACGGCAAGATGCGGTGTGCCCGATGGCACCACGAACACATCTATTCCCACGCGAGGCTCTGATGGCCAGGTTGATCCGCACGATATCTGCATTCGCCCTACTGGTGAGCGGGACAGTCGTCACTGTCGCAGATGCCCAGACCTTTCCAACTGACGACCCGGTTGTCCAGCAGATCTGGGCCGAGGGCATGGAGAACTCGCAGACATACGCTCTGGCGCAGGCCCTGCTCGACTCGATTGGGCCTCGCCTGCCTGGATCGCCCGGCAATGACGCTGCCGTCGAGTGGCTACTCGCGAAGTATGAAGCGTGGGGGATCTCGGCCCGAAAGGAGCAGTTCGGAACCTGGCGTGGATGGACCAGGGGGGTCACGCACATCGATCTAATCGCCCCCAGGGTCCGGACGCTCGAGGGCACCATGCTGGCATGGAGTCCCGCCACGAACGGTGCAGTAGAAGGTGACGTGGTAGTGTTCCCGGATCTGCCCAACGAAGCTGCATTGCACTCGTGGCTACCCACAGTGCAGGACAAGTTCGTCCTGCTCTCTTTCCCAGAGCCGACCTGCCGTCCAGATCAGGTGTGGGCTGAGCTGGCCACACCCGAGTCGTTCGAGCGACTGCAGCAGGCAAGGGAAGCGGGGCGCCGTTCCTGGAATCAGCGCTTCAGCAACGTCGGTGCCCGCCGATCAACTGAAGTGATAGCCGCCATCGACCAGGCCGGCGCCCTTGGCATCTTTACATCACGCTGGTCCGCGGGATGGGGCGTGAACAAAGTGTTCTCCACACAAACTCAACACATCCCGGCGCTCGACCTCAGCTGTGAGGACTACGGTCTGGTCTATCGCCTTGCCGAAAACGGGCAGGCGCCGCGGGTCCGGCTGAATGCCGAATCGGAGGATATAGGTGAGAGACCCGTTTTCAACGTCATAGCTGAGCTTCGTGGCACCGAGAAGCCCGACGAGTATGTGGTGCTCTCGGCACACTTGGATTCATGGGATGCGGCTTCCGGTGCAACGGACAACGGCACTGGGACCACAATGATGCTCGAGGCCATGCGGGTCCTCCACACGTCGTATCCAAACCCCAAGCGGACAATTCTCGTGGGCCATTGGGGCTCGGAGGAGATGGGCCTGGTCGGCTCCAACTCCTTCCGGGAAGATCACCCCGAAGTAATGGACGGCCTACACGCATTGTTCAATCAAGACAACGGGACCTGGCGGATCGATTACCTCAAGGCCCAGGGACTGACCGGTGCCGGCGAGTATTTTGGTGCTTGGTTCTCGAAGCTTCCGCTCGAGATTGCGCAACACATCGAGCTGGATATCCCTGGTACCCCTGGCCGTGGCAGCGACCACATGGCGTTCACGTGTGCCGGCGCGCCCGGTTTTCGACTTCAGTCTCACTACCCTGACTACCGCCAGTATACTTGGCACACTAACCGTGACACGTTCGACAAGATCGTGTTCGACGACTTGAAAAACAACGCAACACTGGCGGCAACTCTGGCTTACCTGGCATCGGAAGACACCGAGTTGATGCCGCGCGACCGCTTGTCTCTAACGGCGCAACAGCAGTGGCCCCGCTGCGGAACACCGCGGCGGAGCATGCCGTAGAAGCAACCGGGCGCGCGCGATACCATATACCGGCCAGACCTGCAGCAGAGCTTTCTGCCAGCGCTTGGCCTTGCAAGGACACCAA
>JBDHHP010000326.1:0-3865 GCA_039589275.1 Gemmatimonadota bacterium
CAATTGGTGTACGGCACTTCAGTTAACAAGCAGTTACCGGCTTCGTTCGCTTCGCTCACTTCGACGAGCATGGCTTCGCTTGTCGGCTCCGCCGCGCCGGTAACTTTGAACGTTATCCGAAAGGCGTAGAGGGGGGGCGTCGGTGGTCGGTTGACGGGTCTATACCAGTTCTGGTATGTTCCTGTGAACGATGAGCGCCGCAGATCTGAGACCATTGCGTTGGGTGGGATCGTCTCTTGAAGATCTCCGCCGATTCCCTTCTCAGGTCACTCACGCGATGGGCTATGCTCTCTTTCTTGCCCAGAAGGGGGACAAGGCACCGTCGGCCAAGCCACTGAAGGGAGTGGTGCGAGGCGCGGGTATTCTCGAGGTCGTAGAGGACCACCGGGGTGACACGTTTCGCGCAGTGTACACGGTCAGATTCCGCGATGCCGTCTACGTCCTTCATGCGTTTCAGAAGAAGTCGAAGCGCGGTGTGAAGACGCCCCAACGTGACATCGAGCTGATCAAGTCGCGTTACGAACAAGCACGATTGGACTACGAGGCGAGAGAGGGATGAGCGAGGAGAAGCGCCCGACGGTTACGGAGAGCAGCGGTAACGTCTTCGAAGATCTGAGACTCCCGGAGTCCGACGAACTTCTGGCCAAGGCCGAGCTGGCCTCCAAGATCAGCTCCATCATACGCGGGCGGCACCTCACACAGGCCCAGGCCGCCGAGGTCCTTGGCGCGACTCAACCCATGGTGTCGAATCTCCTGCGTGGCCGGCTTGACGGATTCTCGATGGAACGTCTGATGCGGTTCCTGAACGCACTCGACCGCGATGTGGAGATCGTCGTCAAGCGCAGGCCGAGGAGCAGGGAAACGGCTCAGACACGAGTGGCGGTCTCAGGGTAGTGTTTGCCGGGACGCACAAGAGCTCCCACCGCGCCATTCGGATAACGATTCGTCTAGCGCCTCGTTGCTGTTCGCTCCTCGGGCCTACGGCACATCGCGCCAAGCGTGCAGGCGAGTCGTGGGTCCCGGGAGTGGCCTATCGGGGTTTCGTACGTGCGCCTCGCCTGCGGCGCGACGTCGCTAGCCAGGTTGGCGTTAGGCGCCATGCACTGATCTGTACGAGGAGGGGCAGTGGCATGAACCGGCCAGTCGAGATCTTCTTCTCCTATGCCCACGAAGACGAAGCATTGATGGATGCGGTCCGTCGGCAACTCGTTGTGTTCGAGCGAGCGGGCCGGATCCTGAAGTGGCACGACCGCGAGATACCACCGGGCACAGATTGGGAAGGCCAGATCGACGACCGGCTACAGCGAGCTCACGTAATCCTGCTCTTCGTGAGTCCTTCATTCATCGAGTCACGCTACTGCTACGACGTAGAAGTCGTGGCTGCCCTAGGAAGGCATGAGGATGGGACGGCCAGAGTGATACCGGTCATCCTCCGCCCTTGTGCCTGGGAGGCGGCGCCCTTCGCAAGCCTCCAAGCACTCCCGCAGGATGCCAAGCCTGTGACCCAGTGGCCAGACCAGGACCAAGTTTGCTTGGATGTCGCGCGGTCGGTGATGACGGTAGTGGACGCAATAGCAGCTGAGGAACGTCCGCCGCCGGGGGGTCAGCCTCGGCCGGGCGACGTCAAGAACGTCGAACGCAAAGTACTTGACGGCGATCGGATACCGCGGCTGATGGTCCGCTTTGCACCGCCACACGGAGTCAACGTCCCTCCAGGCTACCAACCAAGGCTGACACAGATTGCCGCGCAGGTGGTTAGAGACGCGGCGACGCGAACTGACTCCGGACAGTTTTCCTACCCGGCCCAGTTTCGAGGGAGTGTCCCTGCGGTGAGCTCCTTCATGGAGGAAGTCAAAAGCTCTGGAGACTTGAGGGAAATGGGACATGAGGAACTGGAGAGCCATATGGAGATCTGGTTCGAGTACTCTGGTGCCCTTTCCCCCGACGACATGAGGGCGCACGCCCGAGCGAAGGAGCTAGAGGTGGTCCATTGCGGAGTCACCCTGTTTGTGTCACCAGTTAGCCCATAGGCGAACCTTCCCGACCCCAGCGCGGTGCGACCAGCACGGCGCCTAACGTACACTATCAGCGCAGTCCTAGTGAGGGAGTGCTGTAGTTCTCCTTACGCCGCGAGGCGCCGTTCGAAGGGACGTTGGTCGCGCCAGACCCGCCAGAGGACACGTGCGAGACGGTTGGCGAGGGCGACAGCGGCCACGTTGTGACCTCGGCGCGCCTGAACCTGGAGGGCCCAGGCGCGGAGGTCATCGGGCTCAGCGGATCGTTTGGCGGACCCAGAGCACCGAGCGAGCACCGTGGATGAGCATCATGCGCAGGTAGGTGTTGCCGTGCTTGGTGATGCGCCCGAGACGCCGGGTGGAGCCGGACGAGAACTCCGTGGGCGTCAGACCCAAGAAGGCGGCAAAGGCGCGCCCGGAACGGAAGCGACGGACATCGCCGACGAAGGCCACGAGCGCGGTGGCAGTGAGGACGCCGATGCCAGGTATGGTCATGAGCCGCCGGGCGTCGGGCATCTGAGCGGCCAGGCGCTCGAGGACGATGTGAATGGCGTCGGCCCGGTCCTGGAGCTGGGCGATCTCGTCGAGTGCGTCGTCGAAGAAGTAGCGCAGGTAGGGAGGGACGACTTCGTCATCGAGGGCTGCGTGCACTCTGGGGATGACGTTTCGGGCGCCTACGGGGATCACGACGCCGAACTCGCGCAGCAGCCCGCGCACCGCGTTGATCCGGGCGGTCCGCGTAGCCAGGTAGCGGGAGCGCAGGCGGTGCAGGGCGGTGACGGATTGCTGGTCGATCGATTTCACCGGGACGGGGTGGTGCTTCCGGTTACGAGCGGCCTCGAGCAGGGCCTCGGCATCGGCCCGGTCGGTCTTGGTCCCGTCGCGGTAGCGGCTGACCTTGGCGGGCGGCAGGAGGGACACCCGGTGCCCGTGGGCCTGGAGCTCGCGGGCCCAGTGATGGGCCGAGCCGCAAGCTTCCATCAGGACATCGGCCGGTGGGTGCTCGGCGAAGAAGCGCTCGAAGCGGCTCCGGGAGAGCCGACGATGCTCGTGCACCACCCCGGGCGTCTGCGAGACGGCGATGTGGAAGACAGACTTTGCCACGTCTACGGCAATCAGCGTA
Source organism: Gemmatimonadota bacterium (assembly GCA_039589275.1). Lineage (GTDB taxonomy): Bacteria > Gemmatimonadota > Gemmatimonadetes > Gemmatimonadales > GWC2-71-9. Next base: position 3,139 of record JBDHHP010000326.1, read on the forward strand.
GTGTTCATCTGGGACTCCTCTCTCCGATTGTGGCCTCTAAGGGCCGTTCAACCTCTGGCACGTTGGTGCCGTTCGGAGGGAGGAGTCCATCCCATCAACTGCCGCCTCGTCGCTGTCGCTCCTCGGGCCTACGGCACATCGCGGCTTAACGGCCGAGCCCGGGCGGCGTCGTTTCGTAGGTGGCCTATCGGCGGCGGTCAGTAGGTGGCGCCTTGGGCTCGACCTACCGCGACGTCGGCAGTTTGGTGCGCGCGTTATGTGAAATCGAGATGGAACGTCAGTGATCAAGCGGAGGCAGAAGTGAGTGCAGGCGGCAGCGGCTTCGATGTGAACGCGGTATTAAACGAGCTTAACGAGCTTGCAAAGCACGGCTTTGAGTTCTACTTGGGTGGGGTCGGCGTCGTCGCGGTCCTCTTCGGTCTGATCGTGCCGCCATTCGGGCCCATCGGTGACGTCGAGCTCTTGCTAGTCGCCGGGTTCGGCTTCGCCGCACTCTTAACGAGCGTGGGCGTCTGGGTGCACAAAAGCAATCTCATCGCGAAAACTAACTATGAGAAGCTAGCGAACGATCGTTTTGCCGACTTGCAAAATTCGATTAGGTATCGCATTGCTGCGGAGTCGCGAGAACGTGAGAAGCTAGACAAGATAAAGTGAGCTCCGCTCAGAATCGGCAGGCACCAAATTAGGTGATTAGCCGCGACGCCATGGTCTTCTTGAGTGATCTAGC
>JBDHHP010000327.1:0-7080 GCA_039589275.1 Gemmatimonadota bacterium
GCCACCACCGTCCCCGCGGTCGCCAGAGGCGATCCCCCGGCGGTCTACCCGTCAGGAGCAAGGTAACCTCCGGTGCCACTTTTCTCACGCGAGCACGTTTGCCCGTGCGGTCGCCTGGAACTCACGTGCTCGCCTGCGCCCACTCGGCGAAGCCTCTGTAGGCCTCAACCAATCCAAGGCTAATATCTCGCGCGGAGAAGCGGCTTGATTGCGCCGTGTGGCTTGAGACGGCGGCCGGACCATATGAAAGATCCGGAAGTCCACGAGGATCCGCCAGAGCGTTCCTGGGACTTTCATGTGTTGCCCTTCGGACATTTGTCGCGCCGGCAGCGGAGGTCAGGGACTCCCGGTGCTTGTCGGACGGGTCCTTCGTTGGGCGACGCCTACCCCTTCGGCCTCATAAGCTTGTGGAAGTCGGGGTAATCGGGGATAGCATCAAACAAGACTCTATCCTCGCTCCCCTAGGGATTGGCCACACGCACCGGCAGTTGCCGAGCTGCCCGCGATCATTTGTCCCCCAGCAATAGGCAACGTTGTCAACGGTCACGCCGCACGTGTAGTAAGTACCGGCGTTGAGTGAACCAAAAGTCATGCCTCCCGTCACCGCCACAGGTGAGAGCTGGTCAATGGTCGTGCCGTCGCCGAGTTGCCCGTTCGCGTTCTTCCCCCAACAGTGGGCCGCCCCACTCGCGGTCAATCCGCACGTGTGATCGAACCCGGCGGCGACCGACGCAAAGGTGAGCCCACCGGTGACAGCGACGGGCGTGCTTCGGTCGGTCGTCGTACCGTCACCCAGCTGACCCCCATAGTTGGCACCCCAACAGTAGAGGTTCCCTCCCGAAGCAACTCCACACATGTGGTAGAAGCCTGCGCTCAGGGACTGGAACCTCAGGCGGCCGGAGACCGGGACCGGCAGATACCTGTTCACCAAAGTGCCGTCACCCAGCTCTCCATACGCGTTGACTCCCCAACAATAGGCGAGGCTATCTGTCGTAAGGCCACACGTCATACCGTTCCCGGCTGTGATCGTGCGGAACTGGTAACCACCCGAGACCTGAACGGGAGTGTTACTCGGATTCTGGTTTCCTGTGCCCAACTGACCGGTGGCGTTGTATCCCCAGCAGTAGGCGACGCCGTCCGTGGTTATGCCGCAGTTATGCACGCCACCCCCACTGAGCGACCGAAACTCGAGGTCGCCAATCACAGCAGTCGGCTCGTTGCGGTCGGTGCCGGTGCCGTCCCCGAGCACACCCCAGTAATTACGCCCCCAACAGAAGGCAGCTCCGTTGCTGCTGAGGCCACACATGTGAAGGTAGAATCTGGAGCCGACCCACTTTAACGCCAGAAGTCCGGCGACGGGAACCGGCACCAGACTGGGCGTGTTGGTACCGTCCCCCAACTGGCCATACTCGTTGTCGCCCCAGCAGTAGGCCGTGCCGTCCACAGTCACACCACAAGTATGGTACTGCACGGCGCTGATCAACGACCAGTCTACTGACACCTGTGCCCGCTCGGCCGTGGCGGTGAATGTGGCGTTGGTAGATATGTGGCCTCTGACCGTTGCGGTCGCCTGTTGTGTCCCCTCGTTCGGACCGAGCGTCCATCTGTTCGACGCGGTACCCGTACCATCAGTCAGGATCGAAGCCTGAGCAAACGATCCGCCGTCGTTGGTCACGAAATCGACGAAAGACCCGGGTACACCTAGTCCATCCACAGCAGTTACCTCTATCACCAGAGGGTGCGCGAGCTCAGTTCCCACCACACCCGTCTGATCGCCACCTGACAGGATCGCGATCGCACTCGGCACGGGCTCCACCAACACGTCGATCGTATCCGCGAGGTGCGTAAGCAGGGCGGCCTCGACCTGTACCACACCGCGCTCGGTCCCACCGACCACCCTGCCTACTGCATCGTCAGGAACTACTGCCCGATTGGTGTTGAGCGAAGTCCACTTGACGGGTGTACCCTCGATCACGGCACCGCCACTGTCTCGTGCCTCGGCCACGAGTATGATCGTGTCGCCAAACAGCACGCTTGCCTCCGGCGTGACGATCAAAACGTTGGCCGCGTCGTAGCCCGTACCAACGTACTCAACCTCGATGCTGCTCGGTTCAACGTCAGTCGAGGTCCTGGCGGTAACCACCGCTGGGCCGGCCCTGAATACCACTTCATCGCTCTCGGTGAGACATTCGAGCGTCAGCCAGAAATCCTCCGCCGAAGCCGTCATTGTCACGGCAAGAGTCAGATCCACAACGCTGTCGGCTGGCTGTGCTTGGATGATAGTGTCGAGTGCGACGCTGGAATCAGCTATCCGCCGAAGCTCAATGCTGATGCGCTCAAGTTCGACAATTCCAGTTGTTGCACTCGGGAACTCTGGTGTCAGCAAAAGGTAGCTGGGTCGCAAGCGCGGACCTGACATATCCACGATGCAGCTGACGGCAAGCAAGCCAACTAGTAAGGCTGAAGGCATAAGGTTGCCAAGTCGAAACGAGGGTTCAATCGCGGATCGTCGGGTCGTTGGCATGCCAGTGATCCATGTCAGGTGGCTCGTTCACAAGAAACTGCGGACTGAGTGACGTCAATGTGCGGCGACGCAGTTGACCGCTATTGGTTTGGACCGGTGGTAGCACCATATACCACCACCCTGTGCATGAAGGTTTGATGAACGGCAAATGAATGTTGCGATGTGTGGGTGCTTTGTGAGCAGGACGTTGTCAGGCTTGATGTCGCGGTGGACCACGCCGTGTTCGTGGGCATCGGTCAATGCATCGACTACGTCTCTGAGGATTCGGTGCGCGGGTCTCCGATGCTTCTCGGATGGTGTCAGACCTCTAGGAGGCTTGCCAGCTGCGCGACAGCCTCTGCGGCCACATTCGCGTCCGCGAGCGATCGGCTTTGCTCGGCAAACCATAATGCGGAGGAGGCGAAATCGAGCGCGTCCTCAATGTCCGCTTCCTGTTGGATTCGCTCATCGTCCGGTTCGCTGATTGGCTCTTGCTCTTCGAGCCACTTGCGGGCGAACCCAATGGCGGCCCACCCGTCCCGAAGCGCGGAATCGAGATCCGAGAAGTCTCCGGAAGCCGCGGCGAGCGCCTCGGCTGCATCGTGTGCGATGCGAAAGGCTCGCAGCCCGCTTTCCATTGCGATTCCACTGAACCTCATTGTGAACTCTCAAGCGCCGGTCACATAGTGATATTCTGTATGTCTATTTTGAAAAAAATGGTGTCGAGCTTTCCCGCACAATTATCTTGGGCGCCTTTTCGGGCGCGGGCGCAAGGTGGTATGGGCGGCCGGGACCTGTCTCGGAAGCCTTCTTCAGGGCGCGAGCGGCTGCTTGCTCGCCAAGAAACGCAGCGAGCGGCAGCCGCACGACCCGCAACCGCTATCTGATTCCCAGCAGGTGTGCCAGGTTTGCGGCCTCGGTGACCATCGGCTCGATCTTGCCGTCTTTCGAGGACATGAGCGATGTGACGCCAGGTCCGTGGCCTGCGACGAAGCTGTTGCTATGGGCGATCACTCCTATTGCGATCGAGCCCTCTTTGTAGATGCGCCCTTGGTCGTGATGCGCGTTTGCGATGGCAACGATGTCACCAAAACGCAGCTCGTCGAGTCCGTACTCCTCAACGACGGCCTCATCGAACATCTGGATGTCGTAGTCGCCGCGGTAGACCTGGCTGGATCCCAGACCTGACCCCATGACCCTGGCAGGCACGAGCTTCGCCACCGGCACCCTGAGCATACCGTCGTCCGTGATGCCCATGCCGGCTTCCGTCAGCGCATCCATCAGGGTCGGACTCATGCTGAAGAGTTCGACGCCGGCGAAATTCGTCAGCTCCATGCCCAGGCCGTGGACATACACGTGCATCTTGTCGTCCAACGTGAGTTTGTCGAAGACGCTGGAATCCGGGAAGTCGACCATCACGTGCTCTGCACCGCCATGCTTGCCTATTACGTATCCGATGGCGCCCTTTGCTTCGCCCGTCTGCACCCTCACGCGGTTGCCGATGCAGGACAGAGTGTTCAGCCCGGCGCTCTCACGGCTCGAACGACTGCCGTCGGAGCCGAGGTTGTAAAGGGAGACCGCGGGCTCCACGTGGTCGCCCGCCAGGTTTACCGCGTTGTCCCCGCTCCGGAAGTTGTACGTGATGCTTCCGGTGCCCGGCACGACATGCGTCCCGCCGTCAGGATCAATCCTGACCGGATCGGTTCCGAATCCGGCGTTGTATTCGACCGGCGTTACGTCCTGCTGGAGGGTTGCCGAAGCGAGAGCCGCCAAAGCCGCAACTGTCAGAGCCGTCATTCTGTTTCCTCCCGTTCTAGACCGATGAACCCTTAGGTAACGGAATATGTCTCCTTGGCCTTCCTTTGGCCCTTCCCGGGCGACTGAGATCCTACCCCATTTGCTCCGAGCGAGTTTCGCTGAGTTTGCTTGAGTGCGGCTGAGTATCATTGCGTATTACTGTGTAAGGAGTTAGAGAACAGAGTTGTTTGGCTGAGTTGTGCTGAGTTTGGCTGAGTTTGGCTGAGTTCGCACACTATTCGCACACTACAGATTTGTGATCTGCCGCGCCGCCAGGCACCGTGCACACCAGCCGCTACCCCTTCGGCCTCAACCACTCCTGCAGAGGCTCGTAATCGCGAACGGGCTCTAACGCGGGCCAGCCAAAACGCCAAGGAAACGGGTGTGGGAATCCCTCCGCGAACGCCTGCCTCCAGAGGTTTAAGGTATTTTCTCCATCACCGAGTGCACCTGCAATCAAGAATCGGAATACTGTGTTGTATCCCCTGAGGTGAGGGAGTTCAAATTCGCTGAGCCAGCGAGAAATCTGGAGCGCCTCATCCCGATCTCCGCGACAAGCGGCGCAAACGCCGACAGCACCACGATAGGTGTAGTTCGCAGGGAACTCCTCTGAAAGGTCTACCGCTAAGCTGTACGCGTCGTCGCAGCGATTGGCCCCGTATAGAGCCCAAACGTGCTCCCAGCGCCATGCCGCGCTCGATCTCGTCTCGGGTGGCCGCTCTTCGAACCAACGTATGGCACGTTCAAAAGTGGTTTGAGCGTCCGCAGTTCGCCCGTGGCGGAGCAGGTAAACGGCGATATTCCTGATCCATATGCCTTGGCTCAGACCTTGTTCTGGTAGGGCAACGAGATCACCTATCAGCCCGTTCAACTCCTCCACGCGGCCCTGTGCCCCAAGGACGACACCATTCAAGCCAAGGGTGGTCGGATTGTCACCATGTATCTCTCGATTCCGTCGTGCTGCGGCCAACGCATCGTCGTGATCTCCGAGAATGAGATACGCCCATATGAGACGAGTGAAGTAGGGTGACCATCCTCGCATCGGTCCGCGTTCGGGATCGAGAGTCAGTAGAGCGTCAACTGCCTCTCGAGGACGGTTGTTCTGCATCGCCATGAATGCCTGGTTGTAGACGGCCTTGGAACCCGGTGCAAGCTCCGCAGCCCGCCTGATCGCCTGGAGACCATCCGGGATGTCACCAGCCACTCGCGCCTTGAGATAATCGAGCCAGTGCCGGTCGTAGTCACTCAACCGCTCCCTGAAGCGTTCGAGGATGCGCACAAGCGAGTCCGACAGTGTCCACTGACCGAGATTGTTGTGATTGAGGATTGCGTATGACAGTGCCGTGACAAACGTCGTGTCGAGTTCGAAGGCCCGATGGAAGTGGGGAAGCGCCTCCCCGTACTGCACTCTGAGGTAGTGTGCCATCCCTTCGTCAAACGCGCGGTATGCCTCAAACGATGGCGGCTCTCTCATGCTGCTTGTCTGCACGGGGATGCGTTCGTCGAGCGCGATCGCAAGAAACCCCATCACCCGTTGCTGCAAAGCCGCGATCACTGTGCTGGCGGATTCCCGTGATCCCCTCTCAGCGTCGATAGAACCAAGCGGCTCTCCTCGCACCGCGTCCGTGACGTTTGCGCGGATCTCAAGGCTGTCGTTTTCCAGGTAGAGTACTCCTGAGATAACGGTGCCAGCACCTGTTTCCTCAGCGAAAGCCCGTAGCGGGTCGCGCACACCGCCTGCATCCATCTCAGACTGGACGTATCCCCACGACTGCAACGCCACGTCCCAAGGTGCGACCCGAATCCCCGCTTGCTGAAGGCCGTCGGTGACCCAATGGCCAGCGCGTGAACCCAACCGATCAAGTGACGGGTCGCCGGTCTCATTGCGGAACGCGGCAACTACGACCCGACTAGGATCGAGTGTCACGGCATCTCCACGAGGAAGACCAGTAATCACGGAGACCGCGGCAACGATTGCGACGACCACCACCGCTGCTCCAGCCATCATCCGGCGGTGTTTGACCACGGTTGTCACAGGAATCATCCCGGTCGGCGTGATTCCCCCACTCGGCGTCGCCAACACCTCCAACTGCGGCAACAACTCCTCGGCACTCTGCCACCTATCAGCAGCCTTCTTCTCCAAGCACTTCATAACCAACTGCTCAAGCGCAGGAGGCACGGATTCGCGATACTTCGTCACCGGCTCCGGCGTGTCCGTCATGTGCGCCGAGAGAATCATCTGAGGCGTTGTGCCAAGGAACGGTGGCCTGCCTGTTAGCAGTTCGTATGCAACGACACCAACTGCATAGATGTCGGCCCTGTGATCTATGTGAGGATCGGCAGCGGCCTGTTCAGGCGACATGTACGCTGGTGTGCCGAGAGCTACTCCTTCGGTAGTGAGCCTGTGAGCACCTGTGGCCTCGCTCACCGCCTTGGCAACGCCAAAGTCGGTCACCAGCGCATGGTGCTTGGTGAGAAGTATGTTGTCCGGCTTGATGTCGCGGTGGACCACACCATTGTCATGAGCTTCGGACAACGCATCAACTACGTCTCTTAGGATGCGGACAGCTTCTGTAATGGGCAGTTCACCTTCCTTTGCCAGCTTGTCCCGCAGTGATTGACCCTCGACATACGGCATGACGTAGTACAGGAAGCCGTCTGCTTCGCCGCAGTCGAACAACCCGAGTATGTGCGGATGGTTGAGCTTAGCCGCGATGTCGATCTCTTGTACAAAGCGATCCGGACCGAGTACGGCAGCGAGTTCTGGTCTGAGGACCTTA
>JBDHHP010000328.1:0-3844 GCA_039589275.1 Gemmatimonadota bacterium
TAGGGGCACTGCGGAGAATCCCTTCCATCTGCCACATGGCCTATGCCGAAACTTTCTCCTCAACCTCTCGCAAGGCTACTCGAATGCAGACAGCCGACCACCTACCGGAACTACTCCGGCCAGGGGTCGGCTGTGTATCTTGACGTTACACCCCTCAGCAATGTGACTGCGATGAGGATACGCCGCTGTTGTTTACGCTCCTATCATCAGGGACTCAGTCTTGAGATCCAAAATTCCATATTCAAATATGTCCAGGAGACGAGCAGATGGAGAACTTGAGGAGGCGACCGTCCGGCATGGCGAATCGTTGTGTATTGCAGCGCGCTACTACCTCGGCGAGGTCTTGCTGTTTAGACGATTGCCAGAAGCCATCGAAGAAGACCTTGATGTGATCCGTGTGCTCAACCACAAAGCCTCCCATCTGTATGAAAGGTGCCAGCGTCTTGTAAGTCGCCTGGGCGTATGACTCGGGGAAGACAGTGTCCCGCAACAGTTGCAGGACGCTAATCAAGCACAAGCGCAATGTGCTAACCAATTGGTCTTTGCGATTGTCCAACTCGTACATCGGATGGTCCGCCATCCGCCGAGCGACCTTTGCCAAAGTCCGCTTCTTATCCTCTCGTTCAGCACGATACCGTACTAGCTTTTCCTCCTCCTGCGCAACATCTTGAGCAGCGGCTTCTATGGGGTCCTGCAGCGGCGACAACTGCTCCCGCAAACGGCCTTCTTCTGCTTGCGCCCAACGGTAGATAGTCAGGGCATCCATGCCGTCGACCCCACGCTGTTGAATTCCCTGATCAACTGTTTGGAGGGCCGCTTGCCAAGTGACCTGATACCGTTCGACGTGCCGCTGATGCCGCTGGCGAGCACGTGCCAAGCGCGTCTCACAACTGGGGATGTATCGCTCCAGCCGCTCAAGCCGTGCTTCCAGTTCCTTCTTCTTCGCAGCCAACTCACTGTTCTCGACTTTGCGCTTGTCGTAGCCAATGTTAACGTCGCCTCCCAAGGTCACCCACCAATCACGGATACTGTTCTCTTGCTGTGGCTGTCGAGCGCGGTACCAGTCGGCAATCTCGGTCGCTAGCGCATTCCAGTTGGGTGTGATGATAGCGAAGAGACGCGCTTCTTTCTCGTCATCCTCCGCTTCCTCCTGCCTCTCGTCAACGGGTCGACGCAGGAGCACGGCTCGTAGTGACAAAGGTTCTGCGCCTCTGCGCCGGTCTGGCATCTCGTACTTGGCCTCGGCAATCTCTTGGATTGGCTTCCCGTGCTTGTCGTAGCGGTAGGGTTCGAAGGAACTACACGACTCGAAGCTGTTCAGCCCGTCGTACTGGTTCGATTTCAAGCACGTTATGAACTGGCGCTCGTGCTCGTCCTCTCCCAGCAACTCCTTGAAGTAGACCACTGATAACCCTTCCCGGTCAAAGACCTGGTGGGTCAGACGCCGACTTTCCTCCAGCCCCTCGTAGTAGGCCGCTCCATCTATCATCCCATTGATCAGGTGTGTGTCCCCGCGATAGGTTCTCAGAAACAGCAGATGTCCGGCCTCGTCGTGTAGCATCAACTGCTTCCGTGCCCCCACAACCCGGTCACTCGTGCCGTGTTTGGTGCGCGGGATGTGATAGTCGGAGTAAACCGTCTTCACGTGCCAGTCCCAATAGACGTGCCCTGTCGTACCCTCGATTTCTGCATCCTCCACCCACAGTTGCGTTGCCCAACGAGTCACATCAGCCGTCAGTGCCTCTCCCCATCCCACCGTCACACCACTCGATAGAAAGTGGACCATCTCGTCATTGCTGTATGGTCGCCCTCGTCCTGTCAACAGTCCCAATATCGTTCCGCTGTAGCTGTCGAGTTCTCGGGGCTTGAACATCTCCAGCAACGGCATCATCATCTGCGTCAAGATATGGTGTTGACGCGCGGTTGGGCTACTCATCCCCCTCAATGTCATGTGCTTCTCATCTTGCTCTACGACTCGCTCTAGCGAACGGCTCACCACTGGCCACCCCTCACTCGCCACACACATACCCACTACCGTATATATCCCCACCGCATCACAGCGATGGACTGCTGGCGTTCCTTCTTCTGGGGGAAAAATCCTCCTCGCCTTCTGGCGTCGGAGTTGGTACCACCCCCTCTCTCCTCGGTCGTCCTGGTCGGGGTACCGGTAGTCCTAGCTGACGTCGCAGTACGCTCACATAGCCCGGGTGTAGCTCGACCCCACATTCGGCCCTGATCTCTGCCGTCAACTCGGGAGACCGTATCTCTTCATCCTCCCAACATCGTTCCTTTATCTTCTCTTGCACTTCCGCCGTCGTCTTGCGGTACCGGCTTCCCCCACGGTGGTCTATCAGGGCTTCCTCACCTCGTTTGCGCCATTCGCGGTGTAGACGCTGTATGCCTGTTCTGGAATACTCCAGTTCGGATTCCGTGTTGGCTTCTCCCCACGACTTGCCAGCATCCAGTAGTTTCATCGCGCGGCGTTTTCGTTGGAATAGCTCCTCTCGTTTACTCATCGTCCCCTCTCGCATTGGTAATTGTGGTTGGTCTGATTATGCACCAATAACGCGAGATAGGCAAATCTGAATATGATGTTTGTGTCTGGCGGGACAGACTCCCTGTGTACGTGATCGCAAACTGGGCCAGGTCCAGGCCCTGGTCAGCCATAAAGTGGCGATAGGCTGCGCACGCTTGCGCAGTAATGGCAAATACGTCGTTGTCTCTCCTGGATTGGTTCCATTGTCGATCTTGTTGCCGGCGTTACGATGGGAAGAGTATACAGGCGTCCTCTCCATCCCAATGCTGTAGGTCTAGCGGCCCATCAAAGCAGCGGTTGGGTATGCTGCCTTTCGGGCTCTGGGAGGAGGACCTCCCCTTCCGAGGTCGTACACCGGAACGCAAAGGCCCATCCTCCGTGGTTTGAGCCGCTTTCGTTTGAGAGGGTCAGGGTGAGACCATTCTCCCCTTCGACCAGCGGCACGTCGATGGTTTTTGTGCGAAACGCGGGGTTCTCCCCAAGCGGGATCGCAGAATCGCCGTTCACGCCGATCGTGAGCACGTCGTCCCAGGCCAGTTGCAGGGAAGCCGTGGTGGCGTGGGGTGCCCGAATCACACACTGTGCGAGGCCAACCACGTCCGTATAGTGCGTCCCGACGCCACGCCCGGTCGGACGAAAGCAGTGGTTCAGGTCGACAAAGCCGTGATGGGATCGGGTCGCGGTCCACGACAGCTCTGTAATGTCCGTCTCGTGCAAGGCGTCACGACCCATCGGACCGGCAACCAACCAGCCGCCCCGGTCGGGCAGCGCAAGATCGCAAGAGCCAGCAGGCAGTTCTGCGCCCGGCAGCAGTTTGTCAAAGCCCGGCATCTCAAAGAACGGACGAACTGTACCTTTTTGATACCAATACACCGTGGAACATATGTCGTTTTCCATGCAGCCGAATCGGAACTGAATGGACTCCTCATACAGAATGGCGTCCTGTTCGTAAAAGCGGTATCCGACAACGCGCGGTGCGGGACGCGAGAGGCCTTGATCGTCGTGGGTATAGAACGGCATGCCTTCGTACAGATGTGAATCAACCGGGTGGAGATTGCCACCGTAGCCGCACCCAAAGCAGTCCTCGCCGCCAATTCCGCGGATAAAGGCCGGGTACCGGCCCTCGCCGTCAATATAGATATTGTCCGCTCCCCCGTGGCTCCATCGATCAGAGTCGTCAAGCAAACGAACGCCGTACACAAACCCTAGGAGCTGCCCCGGTCCGTCCGCATCCAAAATTACAAAGTCAGTGCCATAGGACCGCGCAGGCATTTCTCGGCGCCACCTGGCACAGAATCGGCGCTCCTC
>JBDHHP010000329.1:0-4258 GCA_039589275.1 Gemmatimonadota bacterium
GCGCCACTCCTCCTGTCTCACTGGATCAGCGAATGTCCGCACGGCGGCTCCTCAGCCAGCTCACCGCATCTTCGCGATTTCGGAACACCTGGAACTCTACGGGCAGATCCTCCATCGCCCCGACACGTTACAGACGCCAGTCACGCAGGATCCGCTCTGTCTTTCTGGAGTGGCGGCTCTTCTGCCGCACTATCTCCTCCAAGTCCCCGGCCAATATCTCGTCGCCTAACGCGCGCGCTTCCTGGGCCCGATCAGTGTAGTCCTGGATGGCCTGTCGTTGGCTGGCCAGCACGGCCTCGACCATCTCACGGTTGGTATTGGCCTGAGGGACCGCCCGCGGCACAGTGGTCGGCTCACCTCCCAGCGCCACGATCGTCTTCGCAAGGAACTGAGCGTGCGCCTGTTCGTCAGGAATCCGTGTCAGGAAGAACTGGGTGAGTCGCGGTCGACGTCGGCCCTTGGTCTTCGCTGCACCGGCGAGATCCCCATTGAGATCCTCTATCAGCGTCTGCTTATCCATCTTGACAACCTGAAGAGCCCTCTGGATAGCCTATCCCGGAGGACCGCGTCTGCGACTGCCTCTGTACGGGACCGCACTCCAACCGCCGGTCACGTGTCGACCGGCGCTCCTCGGACCGGCGCTCTGGTCCATTTCGGTGGTCAACATCGATCGGAAAGTGGACTCGATGTCGATCGCCTATGATCGCTTCCACCCACCGCCGGTCCCGGTTAGTCCGAGGCTGCTTCTGCCGACGCTCCTCCACTTGAGGAGCCGCGACTCCCCAAGAAGCGAACCACCGGAAACGCGTCCGCCAGGACGGCCGGGACAGATAGCTACGCTTCATTGCAGACGACAGCAGAGGTTCGTTGAACCTGCGGGCACCAACAGTCGCCGCTACGTGCGGCGAGGGCGAGCCTCATCGACATTGAGCGTTTGTCCCATGAACTCTTTGCCATTGAGGCCCTTGATAGCTGCCTGCGCTTCAGTCTCGGTCGGCATCTCCACAAAACCGAATCCTCTCGATTCTCCGCTCACCTTGTGCTTCAAGATGCTGGCAGATGAGACCTGTCCGAACGCCTCAAAAGCCTTCCGCACGTCCTCCTCATCCGTATCGCGCGACAGATTGCCTACATAGATGTTCATTCCTGCCTCCGCCGTTCCACTACTGGAGCTGCCCAAGCCGAGTCGATTGCGGAGCCTCGCTCCTCCGCACGTCGGCCTCTTGGTTACTGCCTCGCCATTCAACTCGCGACGATCGCCTCGCACACGTCGGGATCGGAATCGTCAGGTTCCACACCCAGTTCAAGCAGCGTCCTCAGCGTAGGCAGCAGCACACGGGCCAGGTCACCCCATGGCATTTCTCCGTAGGAACCCCGCAGTGATTGACGAGTTCGACGACCCGCTCAAACGCATTCTCACCGGGCATCCTGACGATCTCATCGGGCAGTTGCCACGCCAGCTCACGGTCGTGATCGGTGACTGGGGCCATTGGTCGGATCCTGGTCCGCCTAAGAGGTCACCCCCGCTCATCCGTCGAGCTCGCCAGCCCCTGCTCGTCTAGGATTCGAGAACAAGGTTGAATATCGAGGAATCAATCTCGATCATGGATCTCAACTCTTCGCGCACAGCGACGTGAATCCGATCACCATACTGAGCGAGACGGTCCAGCAGGTGCTCTAGATTGAGCCGCTGCGTCTCGTGCAACTCCTCAATGCGCAGCGTGACGGAGGATGCTGTCTCTTCGAGCACCTTCTCCAAGTGATGCGTGACTCGGGTGAAGAAATCACGATCCAACCTCCCCTTCATCAGGATCGAAACGTTCACCGCGCTATCCTTTGCCTCACCAAGTGACACCTCCAAAGACCCTTGGCGAACATAATGTCTGAACGCCCTCTCAATTGGCCTGACGTACTGTCGGGTTAGCTGGCGTACCGTGCCAAGTTCCTGAGCGCAATGGCGGTTGAAGTAGTCGCGCATCGATAGCCCTATGATCCAATCCTGCACCGCTAGTGGAATGATCCTTGGTCTTGACCAGGGAACGGATCGCATGAACTGCGACACACGCGCTACACCACCTGGCAGCAAACCGCGAAAGGCGAATCTGCAGAGGATTCGCACCTGCTCCTTCAGCGGGAACTGCAACTCTGCAGCCGGACTCCTCAGATACCGGAACTTGTTCTTGATCCTGCCTGCGATACCGCGGTAGTGTAGCAGCCGGCACTGAAGCGCCCGGTATCCAGCAAGCATCTCGTCGTAGCCCATCCGCTTGGGCAGGATGTTCGTCGCGAGCCTCGTATGGTCCAAGTTGTTTGCACCGGGGATCAGTCTACCCTCTCGGGCCAATCGTTTGGCAAGAGGGGTCTTCGGTGCCGCGGTCAATAGCCCGATCATTGCTGCCTGGATCCCCGAACGCATGATGAACTGGCACTGCCTGTCAAACGTCTCGACCGTGTCGTTGTCAAAACCGACGATGAACCCACCCAGCACTTCTATGCCGTAGGAATGGACGTGTCGCACTGAGGAAAGGATGTCCTGCCCGGTATTCTGGAACTTCTTGGCCTCCCTCAAGCTGAGCTCGTCAGGGGATTCAATTCCGATGAAAACCCACGCGAAGTGTGCTTCCCGGAACAGGGCAAGCAGCTCGTCGTCCTGTGCGAGATTCAGAGACGCCTGGGTTCCGAAATGAAACCGATAGGCGTGCTCACGCTGGTAATCCCGCAGGAACTCGAGCAGCTGCTTCGCCGCCCGTTTGTTGCCTATCAAGTTGTCGTCGACAAAGAAGGCGTTGTGTACGCTGAGCTTCCTAAGCGCGTCCAGCTCGCAACGAATCTGCGCGAGGGCCTTCGTGCGGGGTTTGCGGCCGAACATCACCACAATGTCACAGAACTCGCAGCGGTAGGGGCAGCCCCTTGAGAACTGCAGACTCAAAGTCTGGTAGTTGGGCAGCTTGAGAAGATCAAACCGCGGAACGGGCGAGTCTTGTAGGGAGACAACGCCGATCTCGTGATACAGCTTCCGCGGTCTCCCCACCTCGAGATCATGGCAGAACTCTGGCCACACATACTCAGCTTCACCTGCCACCACAGTGTCCGCTAGTGAGCCATAGGCCTCTGGACAAAGTGACGCGTAGCTGCCTCCTGCAACGACGGTGTACCCCTTGTTCCTGTTAGAGGGCCAGCAGCTCCCTTTGTCGTCTGAATTGCACACCCATTCCACAGACCCCGACGACATCCACCCGCGGATCGAGCGGGATGGACTGCACGTTTTCATCGACGATTTCGACTTCCCAGCTTTCCGGACACAAGGCAGCCACGGTCGCTAAGCCCAGGGGCGGGTTGATGGCTCTCTTCTCGGGTAACACCTTCTCGAGTGCCCACTTGAAACTCCAGAAGCTCTCAGGAGATCTTGGGCTCACAAGCAACAAGCGCATAACCGAATTCTCTCCGTGGACAGCGGTTCATGATCCGGCGTGCCGGACCACGTTCTACTCGATGTATGCTACGTCTAAGCGAGCGCCGCTCGACGGCTCACACCATGCTGTCGGTGGCTCCAGCGGTCTCGTCGTCGGGCGGGCGTCCTACTGTGGCGTCTACTGCGGCGTCCTACTACGGCGTCTTATACGGCGTCCAGCTACGGCGTCTACTACGGCGGCGGGGCCTACTGAGGCCACCGGCGTTACTTCAAGTCGTGCAGTGGCTTGAGGCCTCTGTTGTAAGTTCGCCGGTTCGTACCGGAGGGAGCAACCTCGGTGCTAGGACCTCACTGAGGCCAGGCTCAGCGCCGCCCGCTGTATTTCACTGAGGCCAACTTCGGAGACCTCCAGCCCCCGAGCGGGAGGAGCGATGCCGCCGGGGGTTTATTGTGTCTCCGTTTCCATAGCACGTTCGGGGCTGCGGTCTGAGGCACGGTACCGTAGCTTTCGCCATGGATCCGGCCTTGGCACGTTGCGTCTAGCGGCCGGCCGCACTTTCGCGCGGCTGGCGCAAGGAGGAGAGCAGAGGGTACTGTCAACTTAAGCTGATTCTTGCCCGCTTGGACGTCTCGCCCAGATAACAAACGCCCGAATACCGGGGGTTTCCTGTCATACAGATCACGCGTTTCGCAGTGGAGTTCGCTTAAGTTGACAAAGCCCCATGGATACCTCCTCTTTACGAGCCCCGCTTCACGGCGGGCCTCCGGCGTTCTGCTCCGCTCCCGTCAGCGTGTCCGCCAGCTCCGACAGACTGATGAAGGGAAACATGACCTGCGCTTTGACCA
>JBDHHP010000330.1:0-3818 GCA_039589275.1 Gemmatimonadota bacterium
GTGGACCCGGACCGGATCAAAGAGATCCAGGTGGTTCGCACCGTGGTTGGCGGAGAGACGGTGTATCAGGGGTGAGGATTCTGGGCGATTCAGGTCCACACCTGTGGAATCGAAGCCGCGCGATGGGCGTTTGGGCGCCCCTACTCAACCACGTAACAGACTGTATCCGCGTGACTTAGGGCGTTGTGTCCCCAACCAGGGACCGGCCTTCCGGGCCGGTAGTGTCCGTGTTGCCGATTCAACTGGTGACGCACCCTTGCCACAGGGCTTTGGAAGTGTAGTTTCTCCCGCCCCGGTATTTGGCTCAGGGTGAACGTGACAAAGGCGATCATCTTCCTTGCGATGACGGGTCTGCTGACCTTCTACGGGGCCGAGCGATATACGGTCCTGACTAGGGAAGAAGTCGCTTATGTCTATCATTCCGAGACCGACAACGTCTATACCGTCGTTTTCGGTACGGTTCCCGACCGCCTATTCAAGAAGCACCTGCTCCTACCGTTCCACACGCCGTCTCAGGAGATCAAGGTGGTGGAGGAAGCCGGATCCATGCGTGCCTACCTGCAGGAGAAGGCCGCTCAGGATACTCTCTTCACCTTCAGCCAGTCCCCCGTGTCTGAAGCCTCGGGCTACACGGAGTGGATGCGCTGGGCGGGAGCGGCCGTCGACTCGGTCCGTGTGTTCGGTTATCGCTGGGACTTTCCTGACCTCGCTTGGGTGCCACGCCGTGATTTGGAATCGCGTGACCTCTTGCCGCTCGAGTTGACGGTTCTGTTGCCCTCGGATTACGCCACCTGGTTTTGGAACGACGTGCACGCAGTCGACGCCGTCGTTCTCAAAGAGCAGCACGACACTCGCGAGCAAGCCGCCTACGTGAGGGCGAATGAGATCGAAATGCTGGAGGGTGCAGTAATGATCCGAGGCCAGGCGGCGCGATACCTCGAGCGGCTGCTGCTTGGCGCAACGCCCCCCACCGGCTGACACCCGTCAACACCACCTCCCTACAGCACGATCCGAATCAAGGCCAATGCGGATTTCAGGCGGCGCAACGCGGGTGCGGTACAGTACGGTGAGAACGCGAACGATTGCCCGCCCGTATTGTGGGTTGACGGTCTGTGGTGGGGGTCCATTGATGACGCGAGTCCCGACGGTCCGGACTTAGCGTTGATCCCTGACAATCTCGAGGCAATCGAGATCTACAACCACCCGTCGATTCTGCCTGACCATTTCAACAGTGGCCCAGACGCGCTCTGTGGCGTGATTGTAGTCTGGTCCAGACAGTGAAGAGTTGTGTCGCGCTCAGTGCTACACAACTCTGAGATGTAAGTCGAAGAACTTCACGGCGCGCCGCACGAAGTGGTGCTCACCTGTTGTGCGAGATTCATTCTCTGAACCGCATGTACCTTGATCCCAGCAGTCCCCCTGGGCATCTTGCACGGTCATTTCCTTGGGTCACGGTAGGGAGCGGTCCGCTCCCATCAATTGGAGGCAAACGCATGAGATCCTCGAAGTATCTGGGCTGCATCGCAGTCGCGGCCGTCATGTTGCCTTTGGCGGCAGAACCGACTCAGGCTCAGGACCCGGTGCTCGACTCGATCCTGGCTGATGAGAGCTTCATTCAGCCGGCACCGGAGATCGCTGAAGCGGTGCTGGCTCCGCGGCACGAAAACGTCACACTCGGCAATCCGAGTCCGAACGGGCAGTTGCTCCTCAAGCAACTAGGTAGTGGCCTGCCCACTCAGGCCATGTATGCCAAGCCGTTCTATAGACTGGCTGGACAGCAGATCGACTGGCAGGCGAACCGTGAACGCATGCTCGGTATCCGAGCCGGCCTGGGCTTTGAAATAGTAGGCGCGGAGACCGGCAGCACCACAACTGTTCAGGTGCCGAGGGGAGCCAGGGTATCGACGCCCAAGTGGTCGCCCGACGGGTCTAAGCTCGCGTTCTTCGTGCATCAGGACGATGCGACCTACGTCTACGTAGCCGATGCGTCGAACGGTCGCTCGCGACAGGTAACCCGGACACCGGTACTGGCAACACTCTACACGTCCTTCGAGTGGAGCGGCGACTCCGAGTCGATCGTCACGGTGCTGTTGCCGCAAAACAGGGGCCCGGCACCGGCAAAGCCAGCCGTACCCACGGGGCCTCAGGTCCGCTTAACAACCCCGGAGACGAACCGGATCAGAACCTACGCCGACCTGCTCGAGACACCATACGAGCACGACCTGCTCGAGTACTACAGCACAGGTCAACTTGCGGTGGTCAACGTGGCAAATCGCAGAGCCCGGCGCTTGGGTGAGCCGGCGATGATCACGGATGTAAACCCGTCGCACGATGGTGCATACGCAATTGTGAACACCATGAGGAAGCCGTTTTCCTATGTCGTGCCGAGGGGGCAGTTTCCTAGAGCAGAGGAAGTCTGGAGTCTCGAGGACGGATCTGTGCTCACGTTACTCAGCGAAGAAGACGTGAACGACGGATCGCCGAGTGACACTACGGATAACGGCGACGGCGACCCGGAGAAGCGGAGCTTTGGCTGGCGTCCTGACGGACAGGGTCTCAGCTTCCTTCAGGCGGTGCCCCGCGATACAACCAACGGAGACAGCGCGCAGGCCGACACTGCGCCGGCGGGACCGCAGCGCCCGGGTGCGCGCGGTGGGGAACGGGCTGACAGAGTGTTTCAGTGGCTGCCGCCCTTCGATTCCACGTCGATGGAGATGATCTATCGGTCTCGCGGCCGGCTCTCCAATGTGCGGTACTCGGCCGATGGTGAGATTCTGTTGCTGACCGAGCAGACCGGCGACGACGCTCACGAGTACGCTGTCTACCTGAGCGACACGTCTGAGCGATACACGCTCTACCGCGGTGAGCGGCCGCGCTTCAGCCGCGGCGGCGGCGGTACTAGGATCCTCACCAAGACACTCGACAACGGAGCCACTGCGTTTCACGTGACGCCGGACGGTGAATATGCCTTCATCGTGGGTGTCGATAATGCCGACGACACGATGGATGAAGGGCCCAAGTCGTACGTAGAGAAGATCGAGATCAAGACAGGCGAGGAGGACCGCTTCTACGAGAGCGATAACGACGGTGTCTGGGAACGTGTTGTTGCTGTGTTGAACGACGACGCCAGTGAGCTTCTCGTTACCAGAGAAGGCCAGACCGATGTCCCTGATTCCTACGTTCGCAATGTCACCTCCGGCGAGTTCCGGCAACTGACGCAGAACAGAGATCTCTTTCCCGACATCACCAACGCGCAGCGTAGGCGGTACATGATTGAGCGGGTGGACGGCTTCGAATTGGCGTTGAACGTGACGTTGCCTCAGGATTGGCGGCCCGGGCAGAAGCTGCCGGGGATGATCTGGTTCTACCCGCGTGAGTACACGGACCAGGATGACTACAACGAGACGCTCGAGCGGTACAACAAGAACAGTTTCCCGAACGTGAGTACGCGCAGCATGGAGGTCTTGGTACGGGCAGGATACGTCGTAATCCAACCTGACGCCCCCATCGTTGGTGACGAAGGCCGGATGAACGACAACTACGTACATGACTTGCGTAACAACCTGGCTGCTGTGATTGACTTCCTCGATGCTGAAGGCGTGATTGACCGGGATCGTCTCGCCATCGGTGGCCACAGCTACGGCGCCTTCAGCACCTACAACGCGATGGTGCACACGCCCTTCTTCAAGGCCGGCATCGCGGGCGACGGCAACAACAACCGAACGCTGACGCCGTTCTCGTTCCAGAACGAACGGCGAACCCTCTGGCAGGCCACAGAGGTCTACCTCGAGATGTCACCCTTCTTCCAAATCGACCAC
>JBDHHP010000331.1:0-4223 GCA_039589275.1 Gemmatimonadota bacterium
GTTCCCAAGGATCACTTTGCCCAGGTTCATGCGTGCGTGAATGTAGCGGTGTGCCGACACAGCCCCGACTCGATCTAGAGGAAACACTCGATCGACAACAGGGCGTAGCTCTCCAGCTGCGACGGCGTCATAGATCTGCTCCAGCGCTGGACGCAGGATGTGCTGTTTGGACTGCAGGTGCAGCAAGTGGATCCCGAACACGCCTGCATTGCGCTCGATCAGCGACAGAGGGTGAAGGCGGCGCGTGCGGAGCCAAGCCAAAACTGCGCGAACCCAGTTCTTTCTAGAAGAGGGCATCGCCTCGCTCAATCCGTAGAATACCAGCCGGCCCAACGGTGCAAGCAACCTGCGGCACGCCGGCGTGGCGCTACCTCCCACTGAATCCAGAGCTACGTCGATTCCCCTTTCACCCACTGTGCTGCGCACTTCTTCTTCCCACTCACTTCTCGAGTCGAAACAAGCTTCGGCGCCAAGTTCTTGCACCACGAACGACCGTTTACGCGGATCCCCCGCGGTGCCTATCACTCTCATGCCATGTCGAGTTGCGAGCTGCACGGCCGCTGATCCACAGCCGCCACCGGCTCCGAGCACCAAGGCGAATGGCTGCGGACTCGGTCGCAGTGAGTGAATCTGGCTGCCTGAACAGGTGTTCTGCTGGGATGATCAGGTCGTGAGCGTATCCCCCAAATCGGACCAGGGCAGCTGCCCTGTCCCCTCCCTGCCACTCCGACACCTGGGATCCGACTCGCACGACGCGACCTGCCACCTCGAACCCTGGGCTGTACGGCAGGGGAGGCACCGTTCCGTACAGCCCCGCTCGCATCAACAGGTCGGCGAAGTTGACGCCGGCCGCATGCACCCGCAGCTGTACCTCATGGGTGCCCATGCTGCGGAGCGGCACGGTTCGCTCGACCAACACCTCCGGCGGGCCGTGACGTTCGATTAGGACAGCCTTCGTCATCCGATGGGACATGGTGGGAAACCCCGCAAGGCGATTCGCAGGTTGGAGCTCTGATATCCAGATGAACCGCCGGCCTGCCCTGCAGCCTCGGCTGGCCGGCGGGATGACGCAGTCTAACGCGCTAGTTGGCGGTAGACGTGAGCGCTTGCCACTATGGACATGGGAATGGTGATCAGTAGCCCTATACCGATAGCCAGGAGGCCGAGGATGTTGATTCCGGCCAGCACGAACCAGAGGCCAATCAGCTTCCAGAACGCTCCGCGGGTGATTTCCCAGCTCTCGCTAATCGAGTTGAACGGGCCGAGTTCACGATCGACAATGGCCCAGCCGTAGAGCTGCAGGCGAACGCTGAAGATGATACCCGGAATGATCAGCAATATGAAACCCAACATTGCCACGATGCCAACGACAATGGATGCCAGCAGATAGCTCATGATGAGGGGGATATTCTCGAACAGGTTGATCAGCTCACCGCGGCCGCCATCTACGAACTTGAGACTCATGCGCATGATGCCTAGGGTGACCACCATGCCTAGGACCCAGGACACGATCCCTGCCACGAACGATTCAAATAACACCGGCAACATGCTGATGGCACACACGATCAGGAGTGCCACGATGAAAAGGCCCAGGTTGGAAATGACTGTAGACCAACTGAACTTGATGGCGTCACCGATGTAGAATCTTGTGTCAGCCATTGGTCACCTCGGAAGGAGCGGGTATTCAGGAAGCCTCGTAGGAAGACGCCCCAATATTGGACAGCAAGTTGGGAGCGTCAATCCAATGAAGTGCTAGGAGGCGTCGCTGGAATTGACAGGTGGCCTAGAACCGATAGCTCAACCCCAACAGGATTGCCGGCTCCAGCTTGGGTTGGCCCACCGCGGCGTCGGCATCGCTGTAGGTGTAGTCCTCGCGCGGATTCACATCTTCGCCGTCGGGACTGTACGAAGTGTCGTGCCCGCTCAGTGTGCTCGAGAAGAAATGGTCTAAGCCGGCGGTAAACACCATGTCGACCCGTCGGCTGATCCCAAAGTAGCTTTCCACACCGCCTCCCAGTCCCCACTGGTTACTCCTAATGTCAAAGTCCTCGTTTCCTCCGATGAACTTGAAGTTCCCGCTGAAGCGCGCGTGGCGGACGCCTCCGAACGCGTAGGCCCTGGGCAGAGAGAGAATGGAGACAGGCACCAAGACATCGAGCCTGGCCCCAATGGTCTTACCAGCTTCCTCGGGAATGCCATTTGTGGCGTTGTTGATGAAGATGCGCCGCGCGTCCAGCGCCACACCGGGCTCGACCGACGCGTACGCGAGGCCGAATCTCAAAGGCAGCTCAAAACCACTCGCAAAATCCATCGCGGTGATCGTGACATCCACCGAGGCGCCATCGCGATAGCCGAATTGCATTCCTGCCGCGAACCTCGGAGTCCCGGACGACTGCTGCGCCTGCAGACTCGATCCAATGCCCATGGTCAAAGCCAGACTCAACAGGGCTTGCATGGTTTTCATAGACGTCTCCAACTCGTTGTCATCATTGCGGTTAGGGTTGACGGCGTGGCCGGCCGGTAGCTTCGGGCGACGGGTGGAAGATATGCAATCTGCGTTCCCGCGTGGTCCGGAACAGGCTCGTATGGGCACAAGCTGCAGCGCCGCTCGCGACCGGTCTGTGATCCCCGTCATGCTGCCGCTTGTCTCTGGGCTTGAGCACCAGCGAGCCCGAGAGTACAATCCCCGCTGCCAACTAACCCCCGAGGCTATCGTTCATGGCTCGCAAGAAGAACCTGAATACTCAGACGTACGAGAAGCTCGGCGCCTTCTACCTGGGCCGTCGGTTTGAGGCCGATGAAAGTGCTGTAACGCCAGAGGTCGTCCTGTACGATGCCAAGGACTTGACGACTCACGCTCTCTGTGTCGGCATGACCGGAAGCGGCAAGACGGGCCTGTGTGTATCGCTGCTCGAAGAGGCGGCGATCGACGGGATACCTGCGATCGCCATCGATCCAAAGGGAGATCTGGGAAACTTGCTGCTCAACTTCCCCAGACTTCAACCTGCCGACTTCCTGCCTTGGGTTGATCCGGCTCAGGCTGCCAGGAAAGGCATGTCTACCGAGGAGTACGCTGGGGCTACGGCGCGCATGTGGAAAGATGGGCTGAAGCAGTGGGGGCAGGACGGCTCTCGTCTCAAGCGACTGACGGATTCTGCTGATCTCGCGATCTACACACCTGGAAGCACAGCCGGTCTCCAGTTGAATCTGTTGCGTTCCTTCAATGCCCCCGATGCTGCGCTGATAGATGACTCGGACGCATTCCGCGAGAGAGTATCCGCGACAGTGTCGGGTCTGCTCGCGCTAGTAGCAGTCGCTGGAGATCCGGTGCGGAGTCGAGAGCATATCCTCCTGTCCAACCTGCTGGACCGCGCTTGGCGTGGAGGCCGCGACTTGGACTTGGCAACTTTGATAGCTGAGGTACAGTCTCCACCGCTGGAGAAAGTGGGCGTGCTCGATCTGGAGACATTCTATCCCAGTAAGGACCGCTCCGAACTCTCGATGACGCTAAACAACTTGATGGCCTCGCCCGGGTTCGCTGCGTGGATGGAAGGAGAGCCATTCGACATCGGGCGGTTGCTCTGGACTGAGGAAGGCAAGCCGCGCATCGCCATCCTGTCGATCGCCCACATGTCCGAAGCGGAACGCATGTTCTTCGTCACGATTCTGCTGAATGAGGTGATCGCGTGGATGCGGACCTTGCCGGGCACGGCTAGCTTGCGAGCGCTGCTGTATATGGACGAGGTGTTCGGCTACTTTCCGCCCACGGCGAATCCGCCATCCAAGACACCCATGCTCACGCTGCTCAAGCAGGCGCGCGCGTATGGTCTCGGAGTCGTTCTAGCAACACAGAACCCCGTGGACATCGACTACAAGGGCCTTTCCAATGCCGGCACGTGGTTCTTGGGTCGGCTGCAGGCCGAACGCGACAAACAGCGCGTTATGGACGGCCTCGAAGGCGCGTCGGGCGCCTCAGGTGTGGCATTTGACCGCCAACGCGTCGAGACCGTGTTATCGGGGCTCAAGAGCAGGGTTTTCTACATGCACAACGTGCACGAAGATGAGCCGGTTCTGTTCCATACGAGATGGGCGATGTCCTACCTCCGAGGTCCTCTCACTCGGACGCAGATCAAGACGTTGATGGCCGACCGCAAGAGGGCTCGGCCACCCACGGCGCGCCAGCAGCCGGTGGCGGTCGAACCAGTCAGTTCCACGTCCACGCG
>JBDHHP010000332.1:0-3773 GCA_039589275.1 Gemmatimonadota bacterium
CGAAATCCACGGCGAAACGCGTGATCCGTAGGACAGGAAACCCCCGGTATTCAGGCGTTTGCTATCTGGGCGAGACGTCCAAGCGGGCGAGAATCAGCTTAAGTTGACGGTACCTCCCGCGGTTGTTGGCTGAGGTCTCCGGCAAGACCTGCAGAACGTCAGAATGTAGGGTTTCATATTCGACTCATCGGGAAAGCGATCTCAGCCTGGCGCCCGTAAGCAAAAGCCGTGGGATCGGGGGTGTCCAGCGCCACTATTTCGTCGCCGCAGGGTCTCCGAGCCACTGTCTCGTGGCCGCAGGGTCTCCGAAGTAGAAGTACACCGTTGCCTCATATAGATGCCCCGATCGCGGCACCGTATTTGGCTGTCCGGCAGGACCATGGGCGGTTGCCGTATGGAACTTGGTGCCGATCGGGGCGATGCCATGCAAGAGGGAGATGTCTCCGTCCGGGAATTCTACGTGGGTCGATCGGGGGTCGAATGCGGCACCTTCCGGTTCTCTTGGCGTGAACAGTCGTAAGAACAGATCGTCAGATGCAGCGACGACTGTGATCGGCGCCTCGCTGGTTTCGAGTGTGGCCCAGTAGATGTCGTCGTGGAAACCCTTGAACTCGGGATAGTCCCATACCAGACCGGTGATCGCGTCATTATAGGCTTTCTCCCAGACATCGAACTCGACCCCTTTGAGCCGATTCTTCCAAACGCGATAGGGTCCTTTGCCGAGCCAGCGAATGCCGGTGACTTTGTCTTCCGGATAGTCAAAGCTGACGCCCAGGTAGTCGACGGAAGTGCTGCCCCCAAAATGGTATGCGTAGCTCAGCTCCAACCATCCACTGGGAAGCAGGCGCCAATTGACCGTTCTCATATTACCGTGAAAGGACGCCTGAACCACATAGTCCCGGCCGTCCGCATAGTGCCGTATCTCTTGGAGCGATGCTTCTCCGCTCACAAGGCGTGGCCCCCTGTCGAGGGAGACAACAGCGCCGCCACTCGTGACACGATGCAACTGAGCCGTGGTTGCGTCGATTGTTACCTCAATATCATTGGATGAAAGAACAATCAAATCGCCGCGGACATGCACTTCAGTACTCCCCGGACCGTCAGCCGATGGTATGACCGTCGCCGCATACTCCTCGGGTTCGGGAATCATCCAGGTCCAAGCGTAGATCTCACGTCCGTGGGGATCAGTGGCCTCGAGGCGAAATGCATCGTATCGCCGCCAATCTTCAGGCAGCGTGATAGTAAGTTCACCTACGCCCCGGGGACTGACTGGTGGAGCCTCGGCGGTGCCGTTGACCCTCGCGGTGTAGCCGGTGTCTCCGGAGCCAGGCGTGGGAAAATCGACTAGGCGCCAGTCAAAATGGACGTGTTGTAGGTCCGTGTTATCGTACCGATTCTCAATGCGCAGGATGCCGTCGAAGGTCGGTGGTAGGTTGTCCTGTGCGCTGAGTTCAGGAAAGACCGGAGACCAAGTCTCCCTTATTGCATAGAAACTTCCTTCTTTTTCCCGGAAAGGTCCCAGAATTCCGTCAGGCGCTCTGTTACCGGCCACATCGATTGCACCATCCATGTCCATCCGAACGATACCCTCATCCGCAAAGACCCAGAGAAAGCCACCAACAGCCAGAGGATTTCGCAGCATGAGGCCCCACCAATCAGCGAGACCGGCACCGTGGCCGCCATCATAAAGGCCGTGCAGGAACTCCGTCGGCATGAACAAATCATCACCATGGAAGAACGTTCCCGGGCAGCAGTCGTAAGCTTCGTAGTGGCTGGTGTTGATTCCACCAAAATCGTCCCAGGGCTGGATGACTGTCCGCTGCTGCGGATCCCATCTACCATATTCGTCAACCAGTTTCGGATTCCAACCTCCCTCATTGCCGTTCGCCCACAAGATGATCGATGGATGGTTGACATCTCGCAGGATCATCTCACGCACGAGCTTCGTCCCGACCTCCGTATCGTACGCGTCCTGCCAACCGGTCAATTCATCGATGATGTATAGACCCAGAGAGTCGGCGACATCGAGAAAGTGATTATCGGGCGGATAATGTGACATCCGCACGGCATTCATGTTCATGTCCTTGATGAGATTCGCATCAGCGATACTCAGCTCCTTGCTGGTCGTGCGCCCCGTCGTCGGCCAGAAGGAGTGGCGATTGACTCCCTTGAGACGAACTCTGACATCGTTCACATAGAGGCCGTCATGCGGTCTTACTTCAACCGTGCGGAAACCGAACCTCTCGGAAACGGCGTGTACAACCTCACCATGATCCTCGAGCGTCAGCTCGACCAAATAGAGGTGCGGCCATTCGGCGGACCACGGTTCGATCTCCGTGAGCCTACCCCGCAGTTCGACGCTGGGGCTCCCAGGACTGACCGTCGCAGCAAACGCTGAGCCCACCTCCTTACCATTGAGTTCCCGGACCTGAGCAGTGATCCTCTCGGCGGTGCCCATTCCGCCCAAGAAAGCCTCGATGGAGATATCACCTGTGTGCTTTGCGTCCACGACCAAACGAGTGACGTGCTGCGGCGGGAGAGCTTCAAGCCAGACAGGCCGATAGATGCCGCTGAACAGCCAGAAATCCGCCCGACGCTCCGCGAGATTGACAGAGGTGTTGCTTGAATACCGGGATACCTTGGCTTCCAGCAGATTGTCCCGGCCATACTCCAAGAAGGTGGTGACATCGTAGCGGAATTCGTAGAACCCACCCTGGTGTACCGGCCCGGCAAGAGTGCCATTGATCTTCACTTCCGTATCGGTCATCGAGCCACCGAATACGATGGCGACTTTGCTGTTTTGCCACGCGGCGGGGACGTTGAAGCGAAACCTGTAGAGCCCCACACTGTCCGGAGCCGGATCGTGGGACCAATCATCCCCATAGCGATACGTACCGAAGCCCTGCATCTCCCAGTTACTTGGAACGGCAATAGTAGACCATTCCCCACTGTCTCTTCCGCCCGATACTCTGAACTCCCAGTCAACGGCCGTATTACCACCTGTGCCACTCAGATATTGTATTTGATTCCCCTGCCCGAAAACGTGATTACTCAAGCAGGTGCAGCAAATGATGGTGGGCACCAAGCACCTGGATAGGTACATCTCAATCTCCGATGTGATCATTCGTCATGATCCGACAATCACCCTGGACGGGCAACACTGAGGAATATGAAGCACTTCCGGTTCCGGAAACACCCGCCGCAACTAACTCGCGAGATTCCTGATCCCCCGTTCCTCGTAATGTCGCTTTGTTGGGTACAATCACCAACTGAAAGACGATATCCACACACTTCAGCCACGAGATTCTGTGAATGAAACCGAACTTGATGTATCCGATCAGGAATTCGAAACCATCCGCCCCGACGATTGACGTCCGGACCTCGGGCAGCCAGGCGTTTCGAGTTGCCCGGAGGAGTGCAAGGCAGAGGTCTGGCAGGACTATTGGGGAGGGCCTCGGACAGTTCTTGAGAGGCTCCCCGTGCTACCAGGATCCAAGCTACCGGCTCCGCGACACCGCTGGTAGCGGCTGACAGAGGGGTTGTCGTCCGGAAGGCGGCCAGACATCTTTGGCGAACAAGTGAGATCGAGGCGCGGTTGCTGTGATTAGACACAAAGAGTTGAGCAGCGGAATCGATCAGGTACGGAGTGCTCTGAATATCATGGACACGGGGATTGCGGGTGGAGAAGATGCCTCTGAGGCTGCACGAGATCTTGGGCTCGCTGTCGACAACCTCCGCAGGTCCGTGTGGGCAGTGCTGACCACGAAGCACTC
>JBDHHP010000333.1:0-3763 GCA_039589275.1 Gemmatimonadota bacterium
GGTTGGACGTCGTTGGGACAGAGGTGCTGCTTCCCGTAGAGGAGTGTCCTGTCAAAAGGGCGCAATAGTCTGCGAACGGTGAGCGTTGTTTACTGCTTTGATCCCCCGGCCACTCGCTGCGAGCGCGTTATTATGTGTCGAGACGATGTTTCGAATTGTGCCCCATCCCCCAACCACTGCGACGGGTGGGAGAGGGTATGCTGCGGAATAGGAGTCGGACGGAACACCAAGTGTTCAAGTGACGTTCCACTGGAGGTGCAGATGATGATTGCCCGCGGACTTTTCCTAGCCTCAGCGATCCTGACTCCCGTCGGAGCCCTGGCACAGGATCGGATCATCGACATGCATCAGCATGCCGGTTCGGCAACGTTCTGGGGGACGCCCGATCCTGAGTGGTTCCAGCATGTACCTCCGAGAGCCGAGAGCGACGAACAGTTGATCTCTGCGACGCTTGGCGAGATGGACCGGTTCAACATTGTGAAGGCCGTCTTCAGCGGGCCTGTCGATTGGGTAGACCGGTGGCAGAGCGTTGCGCCGGAGCGAATCCTACGAGGCTCGAACTTCGGCTCTCGCTGCCACGAGACGAGGCTATCCCAGCTCAGGGAGCTTCACGGCGTCCGGGGCTACGAGGTCATGGGAGAGATCTCCTGGCAGTGGTCAGGCATCTCACCAGATGACCCGGGTGTCGAAGCATGCTTTGCCTTGGCTGAGGAACTGGACGTTCCGATGGGCATCCATCTTGGCCTAGGTTATCCTGGTGCTTCATCCTGGTCAGGATACCGCGCTGACGCCGGACGTCCCCTGCTGCTTGAGCCAATGCTAAAAGAGCACCCCAACGTACGCGTGTACGTCATGCATGCGGGTTGGCCCATGATCGACGAAACGATCGCGCTGATGCACAGTCACCAGCAGGTGTATGCTGATCTCTCGCTGATCAACTGGTTCATCCCGCGCGAGGCGTTCCACGATACCCTCCGTCGCCTTACGGACGCGGGACTCGGGGACCGACTGATGTACGGGTCGGACGCGGGTGTTTGGCCGGGAGCCATTGAGGCTTCTATTGAGAGCATCCGTGCCGCCTCCTTCCTGAGCGAAGACCAGAGAGAGGCAATCTTCTACGGCAATGCCTCCCGGTTCCTCAGACTTGGCAGCGATCGGTGAGCCGCGTGCTGGAGGCGACCGTCACCGCAAATGCCACGCGGTCTAATACAGGGTTTGGCATGAACTTTCCCATCATAGACCTTCGCAGTCTATTTCCATACCAAGCGTTTGTGAGCTGGATATTGAGATACTCTGGTCAGGATAATTGGCTATTAGAACGCGCCAAAGGAGCCGCTCGCATCTCAACCATTCGACAGATCCCCTGGCTTCTGGTCTTCGCGCAAGGCGTGGACCTACCCACGGCGACTTGGGAGTCCTCATGCCCGTGACCGACGACGCGGAGTTCCTCCAGAGCGACATCTTCATGGATCACCGTTTGGAAGAGATCATGTTTCGATGGGATTCCAGTGCGCGGCGCGCGGTCCAGAGATTCTACGGAAATGCCAACGAAAGCTTCCCCAGGAAAGGCAGCAAACTCTACGCGGAGGCCTTACAGTGGGGGGAGAGGCTGTCCGAGGACCAGTACTTCAGCCCGGCCCGACACTTCGCCGTGGAAGCGCACGAGGGTCAGAGGTTCGGCACTCACCACAGCTACCTCTTTCACCTCGACTCCCTCGCATCGAATGTGCGTACACAGGGATTGCCTGCTCACGTTGAGTCGGCTGCTTACCTGCATGGTGTCCTGACGGAGGGCCGCAACGTCACGGAGACCGACGTGAGAGCCAGGTTCCCCGAAGAGGTGACCCGTCTCGTTCTCTCGCTTACCCGGACCAAGAGGATCAGTCTGCAGCAGTCTCTTGAGCAGATCCGCGCAGCGGGCTCGGACGCGGTCTGCCTCAAACTCCTCGACACTCTCTCCCACTATTCGGGCCCAGGCAACGAGGTCCCGCAGCAGGACGTCCGCGCCCGATACCGCGCGGAGTTGCCCCTGTTTCGGAGCATCCTGCACCGGGTGGGCGAGCACGACTCTCTTTGGGCTCGCCTCGAGCGCGAACTGGCGGTGAAGAGCGTGTAGGAGCCGAACATCTTGCCTGGTCTCAACTTCGACTAAGGGCAGCATGATCGGGAAGCACCGCTGAGACTTCGGGCTGCGCGTTCTAACACCTATAAGGCCTCCGAGGTATTGTCAACTTAACAGTCTGTCGGACTTGAGACTGTTCTGCGCGTTTGCGTGAGCGTGCCGGTTGTTGCACAAGGCATTCGTCTGTTGTGGTTCTGTCAGCTGGAACCGGCGCTCGTTGACACGCTTGAAACGGTGTTCACGGGTCAGACGGTGCCACACCTCGGGTTTTCGCTCATGTTACCGCATGTTGCGCGCACAGCATCCGCCACAGGCGTTTGAAGTTGTACGCTAGAGCCACGAGCTGCCATTCGCCGTTCACCTTCTCGTGACCTCGAAGAAGGAACTGCGTGAAACCCATCCATTTCTTGGTCGTGCCAAACACCGGCTCCACCGTTTGTCTTCGTAGCTTGTACTTCTCTCGGGACTGTTCGCGCTCCATCTTCTCTTTCATCTCCAAGACGAATGCAGAGTGGATCGCTCGCAGTTGCTTCTCCTTGGTCGGATAAGGACGGAAATCGTGCTTGCGGCGAACCTGTTTAACCTGGGCACGGACAGAAACCAACACGTTCATCTTGGGCTCATCCCCGTCACCCTCTAACCGACGAACGCTAGCTTCATCAAGGTATCCGTTGTCGGCCAAAACGGTCTCAGGGCATCCAATGCTCTCGGGAATGGCTTCTATGTCTGGAACGAGTTCGATTCTGTCCACGGCGCATTGGCTCACGCGGGCAGCCAATACCAGCTGGCTGCCATCGGCGTCGACCACAGCTTGCGCGTTGTAGGCCTGTTCGTAACCGCTACGTTCGTTCTTACGCATGATCCGACTGTCGGGATCAGTCAGATTGTCTTGGCTTTTTGGCTCGGGGGTCGGGTCGGGCTCCTTGATAAAAGGGCCCTTGCACAAACCCTTACGCTTCTCGCGTGCCTTGCACTTGCGCTCGTATTCGGCACGCTCCTCCTCCGCCTTTGCCTTGGCGCGCGCCTCAATACGAGCACGCGCTTGTTCAAGCTTCTCCCTAAGCCTGTCACGACGTCGAATCTCCTCCGGCAAACTCTGACCGTCTGTCTCATCACCACGATCGGTCTGCTCAGCCTGCTCGAGTAGCTCAGCCACTTCTAGCTTCAACTGTTCAACAAGCTCACCCGCCCGGTCGTAGCGAACACTCCGGCTCATCTTCGCGTTGGCCTTGATCTTTGTACCATCCACGCTGACCGTACCGACCTTCAGCAGCTTCAACTCCCGCGCCAATTCCAGAACCGTGACAAAACAGTCCGCTACCGCAGCAAAGTTCTCCCGCCGGAACGCGCAGATCGTATCGTGATCTGGGTGCGTGTCACCCGTCAGGTACCGTACAGCAATGTCGCGATAGGTGGCCCGTTCAATGCGACGCGACGAGAAGATGCCGTTCGCATAGCAATAGATGAGAAGACTCAACATCATGTGCGGTGGATACTGAGGGCTGCCTGTACCGCGCGTATTCACTCTGAACGAACGCAAGTCCAATTTCTCAACTGCCTCAATGACGAAATGGACCAGGTCGTCTTTCGGGATCCACTCCCGCAAATCCGGAGGCAACAACAGCCGCTGATCTCGGTCGA
>JBDHHP010000334.1:0-3736 GCA_039589275.1 Gemmatimonadota bacterium
CCGCTGAGGGGCGCCGCTGCGCAGCAAACGAGCACGGCGGCGCCCATGAAGGTCCTTAGCATTCGCAACATCCTGCCTCCTTGGATCTGAAAGTCCCTGTCCGCCCGGGAGATAGCGCGCCGGGATCCGGGCCGTTGGGCCTGTCCTTGCGTGCAGAGCCAAGGTGGCGATGGGGTGTGACAGCCGAGTGTGGCGTGCTCGAGGCCTGACGAATCCGCCTCGTGACCACTGTCACACCCCCTGGCTATTGTGCGTGCGACGTTGAACCATTCTTGAGAAGGAGATCCACCACCCGTGACACGTACCCGCCCCCCCGGTCTGTCCAAGTCCCGCTTCGTGGCGGGTTACCAGTGCAAGAACCTGCTGTGGTGGAGGGTCCACGAGCCCGAAGCCGAGGAGCTGCAGTTCGGCCCCCACACGCAGGACATAGTGGATCAGGGGAACCAGGTGGGGGCTCTGGCTCGGGAGCGCTTTCCCGGCGGCGTGTTCATCGATCCGGAACTGCCGTTCGACCAGAAGCTGGAAGAGACGCGGGCGGCCATGGAGGCCGGCGCCCCGGCGATTCTCGAGGGCGCGTTCTGGCAGGACCGAGTCTACGTGGCGGTGGACGTGCTGGAGCGTGTCGACGACGGGTGGGCCCTGCTCGAGGTCAAATCAGGGAGCGACCCGAAGAGGATCAAGGACAAGTACACCTCGGACGTCGCCATCCAAACCCACGTGCTGCGCCGCAGCGGGGTCGACGTGCGCAGGGTGGAGTTCATGCACCTCAATAGGGAGTACCGTCACCCTGGCATGGGCGACCTGTTCGTCCGCAGCGACGTCACCGCGCTCGTCGATGAGCTCCTCGACGAGATCCCGGAAGAGATCCAGGAGCAGCTGAAGATCCTGGCAGGCGACTTCCCCGACCTGCCGTTCGGTGAGCAGTGCGCCAGCATGAAAGACTGCCCGTTCAAGCGGCGCTGTTGGCCGGACGAGCCCGACCACGTCCTCTACCTGAGCGGCAAGGGAGTGCGCAAGGCGCTAGAGCTCATGGAGGACGGGATCCACCGCATCCAGGACATCCCTGATGACATCAAGCTGTCGGAGGTCAACCAGCGGCAGCGATTGGCGCTACAGCAGGGTGGCGTCGCCCTCGAGCTCGGCCTACGGGACGCGCTAGAGAGCTTGGATGGTCCGGTGGGGTTCCTCGACTTCGAAACGGTGGGCCGGGCGATCCCCGTGTGGGACGGTCTCGGACCCTGGCACGGCGTGCCGGTGCAGTTCAGCTATCACGAGCAGGATACGAAAGGCGGGTACCGCCACGTCGAGTGGCTAGCCGACGGACCGGAGGACCCCCGGGAGCCGTTGGCGCAGGCGTTGATCGAGGCCTGCAGTAGTGCCGGCCACATCGTCGTGTACACCAGCTTCGAAGCGACACAGATCCGCAAGCTGGCGGAAGCGCTACCTCATCTGGCGGCGGAGCTCGAGGCCATCGACAACAGACTGTTCGACCTCAAGAAGGCCATCAAGAGCCACGTCTACCACCCAAAGTTCGCCGGCAGCTTCAGCATCAAGGACGTGCTGCCGGCGCTGGTGAAGGACGTATCCTACGACGAGCTGGAGATCAGCGATGGCCAGGATGCCAGTGCCGAGATCGCGCGGCTGATGCTGCGGGGCGACGAGATGGAGCCCGCCGAGCGCGATCAGCTACGGAAGGATCTGCTGAAGTACTGCGAAGTGGATACCTGGGCGATGGTGCGCTTGCTCGAGGTGTTGCGGAAGCTCGCTTGTTGAGCGCCCTCTCTTCCCCTCTACAGCCGCCCACCCCAATCGGCGCGTCGACCCCATGAAAACCCCATAGGTGGCGAGAGTCCACCAACAGGGCCACATTCCCGACAAATCCGCTGCTGTTTCCGGCCGCCTGCAAGCAATAAGTTGGGCAATTACGGGAATGGCATCGCTGCAGGCGGGAGGTCCAGGGAAGCGAGGGGAGGGATGTAGGGTCGCCTTCCTCCTACAGAATCACAATGGAAGTGAGCAACCAGACTCGGAGTGGAATCATGTCCGTGCTGATGCTCCTCTCCGGTGGCGGCCCGCCGCGGCATTGCGAGGGAAGCCGGAGTTCCAATCGATCCGGCGGCCTCCTGGGACCCAGCGCGGTACCCGCGCTGTCCCTCAGCATGACCTGTGTACTCGCGCTAATGTGCCATAATGGCCCTACCCAGAAGACCGCGGACTGCCCCACCGTCAACTCGGTAGAGATCGTCCCCGCCGCACTGACCATCACGCTCCCTGAAGCTACGGCACCTCCCACCGGCGTTACGCTCCGGGTGGTGCTCCGCACCGAAAGAGACGACAGGGAATACGTCATCGGCGACACCAAGTGCTGGCCTGCTACCTACGAGACCGACCCATCGTGGCTGGGTCACAGCGTGATGGACTCCCGCACGGTTCTGCTGGAGGTTCCCAGCGACCTACCGGCGGTCCCCGAGGCCAAAGTCTGGGCAACTGCGGGGAGTAAGACGAGCGACCCCGCAATTGTGACCGTAAAGCAGGCCGCAACGGACGACCAGGTCATCGCACTTCACGAGCAGGCCACCCTACCGACAGCAGCCATCCTCGACGCCAAAGAATCCCAGGCCGCAGGGGACTGCCTTAACGACGGAGTATTCGCCTTCGTCCGCCGCACGTCAGTCGGTGAGCTGGATGGTCCGTGCGATTGGAGGAGCCCGCTGGCAGTGTTCTCGTCCGCACACTCGGCAGTCTTGCTGGAGGGTGTTTGGACGTCAGACCCCAACGTCGCCGACGCTTCGGTCAAGCAGACGCCGCTGATCGAGGTGCCGGTCGCTATCTGGGTTGCGGTGGACGAGCGCGCCAACCCGGAGAACCCGCCGTCACCCGCGTCCGTGGCAACGGATGCTGCCATTGATCTCACTCTGGCTCAGGCCCGGTTCGCGGAGAACCGTACCGGAGTCACGTTTGTTCAGGTAGATAACCTCCAAAACGATCTGCCGGTAACGGATCCCGATGCGATCGATGCAATCGGGTCTAGCTGCACCGATGCTGACAAACTGACGTCTACTGGGACCAATCCCAACATCGTTCCTGGTGTGTTGAACATCTACTACCTGAATCACCTGACCCACGAAGCGGGAGCCGACGTGCGGGCCGTTCACTGCCGGGGCAACCCTCGCCGCGATGAGGACGTGATTCTGGTGTCCTCGCAACACCGCTCGGCTGCCTCCCTCGCCCACGAGCTGGGACACTCGATGGGACTACTGTTCCCGGACAACGGTCACACGGAATCCCTCTACGGCTTCGACGACGTGAACCTGATGACGCAGTACGTTGAACTTGAACGCGCCGCTGTCCGAGCCCACCTTTCGCTCGGCCAGGCCTTCAGGATCAATGCGGACGCTGCGTCCTGGCTGAATCGTGCAACTACCTACGGCACGACCCCTCAACCCCTGAGAGATGCTCCGACGCTGAAATGTCCATGCGATCCGTATGATGGGTTGGCGTGCCCGCGACTTGCAGCAGACATAGGGCAGGTAGAGGAGCCCTTGGAGCCAGTCCTGCCATCGGAGTGCAGGGACGGGGTCTATCTGGAGAACACCGACGAGTCTCACCAGGCAGTCGGTCTGATGAGCGGCCGTCTCTGGAGAGATCCAGTGGGCGAATGCACTTCCGATAGTGTTGGCTTCCGAGACCCCGGCCCGGCATCTCTGCGGCTTCTCTTCCCGAACTTCGACGAGCC
>JBDHHP010000335.1:0-3649 GCA_039589275.1 Gemmatimonadota bacterium
CTCAAACCAGCGGTTCTGGATGTTGAGCTCCGCGGTGACTGGCATCCCGCGCTCCACGGTGCGGTAGATGCGACCGTAGTGCTCGGTCAGCAGGGTCACGATCGGGGGCGATTGCGGGAACGAGGGTAAGTAGCCGAAGAAAACCGCGCCCGCCACGACCGCACCGGTGGACGTATTCTCGAAAGTGCCGTTGCGAAGCCAGGCCGCGGCGCCTTCTTGCTGGAGGAACCTGGCAAACTGATCAGCGGGCACCCTACCGCGCATGTAAGCAACCCACGGTTGATGGTTGAACCGCTCAGGTGTTTGCTCTTTCGTCCACTCCTCGAGTTCCTCGTCCGTGTAGCGGGCATTCCAGGGAAGCGGTTCAAATTCCTGGCGAGTCTCAATCAACGGATCGGTGAGGACGAATTTTCCCCTCAGCGTACCGCGATACTGCTCGAAGTCATCGATGCTGTGTATCTCGGCCACCACAGCTTCGCCTTGCACCCTGCCGTCGGTACCGGAAGTCCAACTCTCCGGGTATCCGATGAGGGGAAAGGGTCGTGGCTTGACGACGTGGGCGTAGAAGCGCTCGTTCTCCCATCCTGGACCGAACGGTCCCCAGGGCTCGAGCCGGGCATCGGAAAGTCCCCACTCGGTCATCTGCGCGCGCGCCCACTCTGCGGCAGCGCGCAACGTGGAGGAGCCAGTCAATCGTGAACCATACCGGTCGGATAAGAACCACGCGGTCTCCATGATCCTGGAGCGCGCCACGGCTTCTTCTCGAATGAGGGCGATGGCATCGAGATCGAGGGGCTCGACCTCCTGAGCTACCGCCGGCACCGTCGATATCCCAATCAACCAAGAGATGACGAGGCTTAGCAGCCTGGGCCGGCACCTGATCTGGATGGGGCTCATCACGTAACGCCTCCCTGTTCGCCTGGGACAACTGCACCTGCCGTGGTCTGCCGGTTACCTCTTCATCCGCCGGGCGACCAACTCTTCTGGATCGAACACCCATCCACCCTTGATCACGCGCCAGATGGCCTGCGAATTCCTGATGTCCTCCAGCGGATTCGCGTCGAGCAAAACGATGTCGGCCAGCTTGCCGGGTTCCAGCGTCCCGATTTCGTCATCGACCCCGAGCGCCTCCGCCGCCCTTTGCGTAGCGATGCCCAGCACCTCGAGCGGAGTCAGTCCAGCCAATACGTAAGCTTCCATCTCGGTATGCAGCGAGTGACCCGGAGAGTGCTCGTAGTCGGTCCCCAGGAGAACTCGGACATCCCGATCTCGCGCAGCCCTGATGTCCGCCAGCGCGTTCGACAAGAATCGCTCCGAAGCGAGTGCCTCCGGGCTACCCGGCTGAGCAGCAGGCAGCGGCCCTATCGGCGTCGGAGCCCTACCACAGCTTGCGGGGAAGAAGGCGCAATACTTCGGATCAGTCGATCGGTCGTTCTCCTGCACGAACAAGAAGTTCGTTCCGCCGCGCGGA
Organism: Gemmatimonadota bacterium; assembly: GCA_039589275.1. Lineage (GTDB taxonomy): Bacteria > Gemmatimonadota > Gemmatimonadetes > Gemmatimonadales > GWC2-71-9. Next base: position 1,472 of record JBDHHP010000335.1, read on the forward strand.
GTCAGGGTGGGCGTCCAGTAAGTGCCGGCCGCGGCCAGCAACTGAAAAACGTCGTCGTAGAAGCGGCGCCACATCGCATTATGCTCGAGGAACGCGATTCCGTGTGTGACGCCGCGGGTAAGCTGCCGGACATCCCACCCGTGTGCCGCTACCGGCAGGTCCAACCGCCGCGCCTCGGTTACTATTGCGCGCGCAACGGGCCAGCGGAGCGCCGTGTAAGCCTTGATGAAGTGTACGCCTTCCTCCTTGTGTCGCTGCGCATGGGTTCGGGCGTCCGCCGCTTCGCGCACGATTATGCAGCCCAGGCACGGCTGAAGCGGCCCATCGAACATCTCGCCCGCGTAGAGATTCCGTGGCACGGGTTCAGAGGTGCTTCGCGACCGATCGTCCAGCGGCACTAGCCAATCCAGCGGCCCCCCCATGTCACGAACGGTGGTGACACCGTAAGCGAGATACGCGGCCTGGTTGCCGGCTACAGCGTGGACGTGCACATCGAACAGTCCGGGGACCGCAAAGCGACCGCCGGCATCCAGGACTTCCGTGCCGGACGGCAACACCTGGCTTTCCGCGGCGTCGATCCAGGTGATCCGGCCTGCTTCGATCAACAGCGACGTTTCGCCACCAAACCCGGTATCGAGATCGAGCACGCGCACCCGTCGCAGCAAAAAGGCTGGCGGCTCCGGCACATCACTCGGCAATCGAATCGGGATCTCCTCCCGCTCACCACCGATCAGTGAGTGCCTCCACACTCGGTTCCCGACGGCGTACACCAGGGCCGAGCGGTCCGGCACAAAGGCGAAATTCGGGCCGGCGCGCGTGTCGAGCAGGGTCGAATTGTCCTTGGAGATGGCTGGCAGGTCAGCAGTGTCTGCCGGGAACGGCGCTAGCCAAAGCTCTGAGGTGTGCCGGAACGCCACCCAGTTCCCGTCACTCGAAACCAGCGCCGCCTTACACTCGGTGCACAGACGCACCAGCGTTTCCGGGTCCGAGGACCCGGTGATGGACAGGCGTCGGATGAAGGTGGAGTCGGTCAGACCCGACTCATAGACGATCGAGTTGCCGTCAGCGGCGAAATGCGGGCGCGGTGGGAATCCCCTACCACTGGCCTGGGTAAGTGAATCGCTGACGTTGCCGTCAGCCGTCAGGATCTCGATCTGATATGTCCAGTCCGAGGAGCTCCAGCGCGCCAAGGCCAGCTTTGCTCCATCCGAGCTCCAACTCGGCTGCAACACGTAGGATCCTGCTGCTATCGTGCGCGTCTCTCGGCTCTCAAGATCGAGCACCTTGATCTCCCGCCCGCCGTGCTCACCGTGGACGTAAGCCAGACGTTTCCCGTCCGGTGCGAACGCCGGGGAGTGCTCGAACGCACGGCCGGTAGTCAGCCGGCTTGCCTCACCGCCGGCGATGGGCTGCTCCCACAGGTAGCCCAGCGCACTGAAGACGAGGCGCTGACCATCTGGCGACAACCTGGGATCCAGGATCCTGGGACCTCCCCGGCGGCCTTCTCCGAGGTCCGCGACCTTCGGTGGTGTAACGGGCGTCCGGATCTCCATCGTGACATGTGCCGTGAGATCGATCGGCTCCGGCTCGCCGCCTGCCGTTGGGACCCTCCACAGGCGACCGGCGTCGCTGAAGAAGAGCTCCCGACCGTCACTTCCTACCGCGAAGCTCGGGTGTCGGTGGAAGCAATCGTATCGCGGGACGTTGGCCAACTTCCTCACAGAGTCCGTGACATTCGAGATGAACACCAGCTCGGCCAGTTGGGCCAGTCCGTTGGGTTGATGACGAGCATAGAAACCATCTCCGGCAGGATTGACAACGAGGCGATCCACGTCGCTCTCCAGCGTCTGAGCGACCGACATATCGCCTTCCCCGGCCGTCAGCTCGATCCGCGTGCTGGCGGTCCCCCAGTCTGGATTACCCTGCGTCACCGTCCAGCCTACACGCCCGTCCGCCGTGTAAAAGACGGAGCGGACCCGCTCTTCGGCCTCGAGCGTCGTCGGTGCTCCGCCGCTTGTCGGAACCGCCCGCACTCGACCGACAGCCGGACACGCCGGGTGGCTGCGAACCGTGTAGCTGAGATAGAGCAGGGAATCACCACCTGGGGACCACGTCGGCCTACCCGCCCACTCGTCTTGCGTGACCTGGCGGATATCCCCGCCTTCGAGCTGCAAGATG
>JBDHHP010000336.1:0-4503 GCA_039589275.1 Gemmatimonadota bacterium
AGGTCACGCTTCGGTCACCTCCCACCCTTACCGTGAAAACAGATAAGCGGTAGGTAGTGTCGGTTCTCCACAATCGCCCTAGCGCCACGTGCCGTCTGCCAAGATTCACAGTGGCCGTGGGCAAGCCGACCTACCTACCGCCGCTTTTTTCCCACACCGCATACCCGATGTTTGGGTCGCACGACCGTGTGCGGCCGCGTTGGCGGTGAAATCGCCCGCATATCGACAATCCCTCGAGCGTCGCACCAAGAGCGCCACTGGAGTAGTCTGCCGATCACGTTCACGTCACGCCCTCGTCACCTACCGACGCTAATGTCTCAATAACAGCGCGCACGGCGCCGGAGCGTTGCACTCCGATCGCAATCGTGTGCGCTCTCTAGGTGGCGATAGGCAGGCGCAAGATGTTGGCCAGATCCCGGTTCAGCGTGTGGACGGTGGCCGCCCTCGGTGTTTCTCTCTACATGATCTCCACTGCATGCACGGCCTCAACGAATCTGTACGATGCGCCACATCCAACTGCTGGAGAGCGGAGCATTACGGTGGCAGTGGCGAACCGTTGCATCGATAACGCGCGGGTCTTTCTGTTTCATGGCTCGACACCCGTTCACCTTGGGACCGTCGGCGGCATGGAGTCTCGCAGGTTCAAGGTCAGCCGCGCTCGGTTGGGGAACAGCCCGGTTCTCTTCATGGCGGTCGAGATCTCTGGCTCCCGTGAGAGCATTGCACTGGCACCGGTCGAGGTCCAGCCGGGCGAGACAGTGGATTTGCTGATCGCGACCACCCTGCAGAATTCCTTGGTGGCGCGTCGGCCGTAGGCGAGGGCGTTACGTTGGGGCGGCGGCGGTCCTGTAGCAGTACGGTACCGCCCTACCGCCCTACCAGTATCCCCACCGCCCCGCCAAACTCATCCTCTTCGACCCGCAGCCCCCTCGGCACGATCCACTCGAGCCCGTTCAGTCTCACGTTGACCCGATGTACCCCGGCCGGAATGCGCCAGGCTATCTCCCAGCGATTTCCATCTGTGCGCAGCAGCGGCACCGGCTGCCAATCGGTGAAGTCGCCACTGATCTCCACTGACTCGGTGGCGTAGGTCACGATGCGAATCACCCTCAGCTCAGTGGTCGACGGCTCGATCTCGAATCGCGCCTCACCAACGTAGCGGGATTCGCGTTCCTCGATTTCCGCGAGCAGCGCGTCGGATACCAGGCGTGCGGAGCGGGTCCTTCGACCCGAGATGTTTACTCTGACACCGGCACTCACGTAGTTGGCGGCGATCACTCCCCTCACCGGGTCGGAGGGATAGCGGCCGCCGCTGGCGAGGGCGGCGAATCTACGTCCTATGGGCACCTGAGCGTGGATCTCCCCGTACGCACCCTCGCCGCCACCCTCGCTCAAGATTCTGAAGCCCGCCGTGCCGGTGATCTCGATTGACGCGTCTCTGAATCGCGCGGTACCGACAACGTCCAAGTAGTTCGTGTCGGCGTACCACGTCCGCGTGGCGACGCCGCCCACCGAAAAGCCCCGGTGAGCTGTCCACGCTCCGAGTTCCAAGTGGTACGACGTGGCAGAGGAGGCGTTGAACCAGGACCGACCAGAGGTTGCTCCCAACCAACCCCCGCCGCGAGATCCAGTGAGATGCAACCGGCCCCGCGCCAACAAATGACCGTAGCCGGGGAAGTCGTGGTATTGGTTGACGCCGGCGGATCCCGATAGCTCGCCATACACCAGGTCGGAGATACGATTGCGCCACCCGCCGGCCGTGAGAAACTGGATGATGTGGTTGCCGCTCTCGAACACCACCAGGCTTCCGCTGGCACCTAGGGTCACGTTCGGGGAATCGTGTGTGATCGTCGGCGTCAGATAGGTTGCGCCCGACCCGAGGAAGCCTTCGTAATCGACCCAGGAGGCGCCGACATCGAGAGCGCCAACTGTCTGTGCGGCCAGCGGGAGTCCGCTAGCCAGTATCAACAGCGTCGCCGCAGCAGCGGCCACCCGGCTGCGGCGGGTCACAAGAGACTATACACCTATGGTTTCCGCGGCCGTCTGGTGGGCTGCGTTGCGCGGGGGCCCTGGCTGGTGAAGTCCGCCTCCGCTGCCGCGGCGCCCAGGCGCACACCCAGTGCTGCAACCGGTGACGCACCCAATGCAATGTCGCGTTCGACATTGCGCCTGAATGCGATGTACTCCACGTCCTCGACAGCCGTGGCCAGCGTCAACACCGCGGCTACTGCCGTGTCGGTTGGTACGCCAACGGCAACGAGGTCGGCGAGCACGGCGGCGGCCACCGTTACCGGCTGCTCCGGTCTGAGTACGCGCAGTTGCGAAAGGTCATCGGGTTGTGCCCCCGCTCGCAGCGCACTGGCGCCGGCAACAATCTCGGCTTCGGATGATTCGGCGCCGAGAGCGTCCCGAGACACTTCGAGCTCACCACTCAAGCGTCCGACTGCAGCCACAATCAGGTCCGACGGAGCGTCTTTGCTTGCGCCCTCCAGTGCCCTGTCAACAAGCGCCTCGGTCGGCAGTCCCTGCGCCCGTGCCTCATCCAAGATCGAGTCGACCTGACCGCGTGCTGGTTCGGCGATCCTGCCTTCGAGCCTCGGCTCCTGACCCGACGCTCGAGTCGCCGCTGCAGGAGGCAGCGCCACGGACAGCAAGAGCGCGAACGTCAATCTGGTTCCACTTGTTCTCATAACTCCCCTATGGTCACGACCGAGCCCGGTCGTCCGAATTCGTCATCTAGTGCTGGTGGCGCGGAAGGGTCGCCGAACCAGGTGGTTCCGTCCACGAGGAACGCGTAGCGATAGCGGCCCGGGTTCAGAGGTATGGTGATCGACCAGACTCCATGGCCCGCGACTCGCTGCATCGGCGTCGCCGCTGCACTCCAGTCGTTGAAATCGCCCACCAGTGATACAGAGCCCGCGGCTGGCGCCACCATAACGAACTGAGCAACCGACGGTCCTACCGCACCAGCCATGTCTGTTTCCGGGGCGCTCGCTTGAGGTGCAAGCCAGGTGCGGCCAAGCAGCAATAATGCCGCGAACCCGGCCGCTAGCGCGAGCCCGCCAAGCGGGCTCACCGTGACCGGACGGCCACGGCGCATCCATTCGGATGCGCGCCTCAGCCGGTTCGACAGTGCCCGAGGCGCTGGGACATTCTCGATCTCGGCCATGACTCTGGCGTCAAGGCTCGGATCGATAGCCACCGGCTCCTTCAAGAACTCGATAGCCCGTTCCAGTCTGTCGGTTTGCTCAGACACTGTCTGCCTCCACAAGCAGTTTCTGCAGTTCTTCCCGCGCCCGCGCAACCCTCATCTTGAGTGCGGAAACGCCGGCCCCTGTTAGTTGACTCATTTCGTCGTAGCTCAGGTCCTCCACGTACTTCATCAAGAACGCCTCGCGGTGCGCCGGCGACAGCTGGGCGACAGCCCACTCGATTGCCTCCCGGAGAGCGTCCTGGTCCTCGGTGTGCTGCACCGAGGCGCGGGCGAGCGCGAATTCGTCGTGCACGACCAGCCTCTGCTGCCGGGCTCGCTGTGCTCCCTTGGTGCGGCACCTGTTGACCAGGATGCCAAACATCCATGCACCGAATCGCTCGGCGTCGGTGCAGCGGGCCAGAGACCGGTAGCCGCGCACGAAGGTATCCTGCAGTGCCTCCTCAGCATCTGCCTCGTTCCCCAGCATCCGCATGGCATAGCGTCCCAGGCGATCGCGATAACGTGCCACCAGGCCCGCGTACGCTCTTCTGTCACCCGCCAAGACCCTGCGAACAAGCGCCCCATCGCTCTCTCCCTTCACACCGTGCATACCCGCCTCACGACGCCCAGGTCACACGAAACCCGTTGTGAGGCCGTGTGACGCCGTCGAGCCACACTGGGTATCTCGGGTGACGGTCACCGGCTCATCAGCCCGGAAGGGAGAGTGCGTGAAGCGTTCCATGTCGAAGTCGAGTCTCCTGGCAACAACATTGCTGCTTGGCATCGGTTGTTATGCTGACGAGAGCCTTGCGCCGTCGAACGCGCGTGTCTCGGCAAGCGTCTTCCTGACTGATGCGCCGTTCCCCTACGATTTCGTCGATTCAGTGAAAGTCTACGTCGTGGAGGTCGCGGCGTCCACACAGAGCGGCCCAGACAGCGCGGCCGCGAATTGGGTGAGTATCGCCCGGCCGCGCAAGACCTTTGAGCTGCTGTCGCTGCAACAGGGAAAGGTCGCGACGGTCGGTGAGGGCGTGGTCCCTCCGGGAGACTACCGATCCATCAGGATGACGATCGATAGTGACTCCTCCAGCGTCACTTTCTCCAACGGAGAACAGGCGAACGTGAGATGGCCGACGCCGGTCGTCATCCTGCTGTCTGCGCTGGTCGAACGACCTCTCGATCTGTCAGGTCCGGATGCACAGATCGTCATCGACTTCGACGTCGGTCGCAGCTTTGTCTACGGTTTGCTCGATCCCCTACATGACTTCGCCTTCACACCGGTACTGCGAGCTGTAGACGGGGCCGCATCC
>JBDHHP010000337.1:0-3626 GCA_039589275.1 Gemmatimonadota bacterium
GGTTGCTGCGGTTCCAGTCGGTGTCCGATCCACCGACTTCTCTAGGCGGACCCTGGGTATGAACGTGACGCAGCAGAGTCCACCCATCCCTCTCAAGTTCGGCACGCAGAGTCAGTTCGACTCACTGCGGAATCTGCTGGTTTCATCCGGGTACACTCCAGAAGCAGTCTGTGAAAGGCTTGGAATCTCCAGCATGTTCGAGCTGGAAACTTCGAAGAAAGGACCATTGACACCCGAAGGCCTCGAAAGCAGGGCAGACATCCTCATCTGGCTCTTCTTGGGCGCCAACCAGCTCGATCGGGCAGAGGTCGGACCTTTCTTTGCAGACACAGAGCTGGAGTTGTTGGCGGAGCTGGGGTTGTTGGAGCCGGTCTCTCCGGAGAACGGGCTACAAGCCACGGTCCTGCTGTACCCGATCGAGTCAGTCTACCTCGCGTCCGATCTACCGGTCAACAGAGTAGACGGCTCGCCCACGGCGTTCCCGGATTCTGTTTACCCTCCGTTCACGGTGAGCGCAGGCTGGTTCCTCTCAATGCTGCCCCGCACGCCCTGCGATAGCTTCCTCGAACTGTGCGGGGGCACCGGAATAGCCGCCCTTCTTGCAGCGGAAACTGCGGCGCAGTCGTATTCAGTGGACATCACGAAGCGATCCACTGCCTTCGCCAGGTTCAATGGGGACCTCAACGGCACAGAGAGGTTCCGGGCACTGCAGGGGGATCTGTATCAACCGATCGGCGATGAGAAGTTCGACCGGATCGTTGCCCACCCCCCTTACATGCCCGCCACGGAGAACGCTCGAATCTTCCGGGATGGAGGACCTGACGGGGAGGACATCACGCGAGGAATAATGCGGGGATTGGCGGACCATCTGCACCCCGGCGGGCGCCTCTATCTAACCGCCTCTCTGTCCGATCGATTGGACGCGCCGGTGGAGACTCGGGTCCGTGAGATGCTGGGACCGGCAGCGAGTCAGTTTGATGTCGCCGTCGTCATATTCGCCGCATTTCACCCCTTGGTACACTATGGCGGAGAACTATGGAGGGGTACTGCAACCGCAACTGAGGTTGAACCGCTACTCGCTCACCTGAGAACACTAGAGATCCAACAAATGGTGATGTGCTCTGTAGTGGTCCAGCGTTCGGAGACGCGAAGGGCCGTGTTCACCACGAGACGACTAGCCGGTCCTCAGTGCGATGCGGATGCATTGGAGTGGCTACTGCGCTGGGAAGGCAAGGCCGCGGATCCGGATGTGGACCAGTGGCTCGCCCATGCCGCCCCACGTTCATCTGACACGCTGGAACTCAGGACATACCACCGAATGGAAACAGGAGGGTGGAAGCCAGTTGGGCTCGAACTCAGGGCGAGCAGCCCATTTCAGGAGCAGGTTACGTGCGGAGCCTGGGTGGCGGAGTTCTTGCACAGATGCGATGGGAACCGGTCGGCTAAGTCGATACTCCGGTCGATGCAGGAGGAAGGAGCGGTACCAAGGGACGCACCCGAGGACGAATTCATCGAAATGGTGAAAGGTCTTGCAGCGGGAGGCTTCGTGCTGTTCGACAGCCTCTGAAACATGGAGCGGGCTGGTCCAAGTATGCGTGTTGCAGGTATGCAACGAGAGTCTCAGGGCAGACCTGATCCCGGACGTTCTGCCATGCCTTTCTCGGCAGCAGAGCGATCCTTGACACCGCCAAGATGCGCGGATTAGTTAATGCAGATTGGGCAGTCCTCGCAAGTCATATGCGCCCGGCCACACCCGGCCAAGCGTCCAGTCAACCGGAGGAGTAACAGATGGCGAAGGAGAGCGTTCACAAGAAACTATCCCGTGTCCGCCCACCACGGGTCAACATCTCCTACGAGGTGGAAACGGGTGGAGCTATCGAAGCAAAGGAGCTCCCATTCGTGATGGCAGTACTGGGTGATTTCACGGGTCAGCCCACCGAACCGCTCGAGAAATTGAAGGATCGGAAGTTCGCCGAGGTGACGCTCGACAACTTCGACGACGTGCTCGCGAGCATGAAGCCGCACCTTGCGTTCTCTGTAGACAACAAGCTGAGCGACGAAGCAGACGCGGGGAAGCTCGCCATCGACCTCACGTTCAAGAGCTTGGATGACTTCTCGCCCGACCGCGTGGCACAGAACGTAGAGCCATTGAAGAAGCTGCTGGACCTAAGAAGCCAATTGGCGGATCTGCGCGGCAAGATCCAGAGCAACGACAAGCTGGATGAGATTTTGCAGTCGGCCCTCAGTGACGAAGAGAAGCTCAACAAGCTGAAGGCAGAGTTGGAGGCCGAACAGGGCGACGAGGAGGGCAAAGATGGCTAAGGCAAAGGAAGCAAAGCAGGCTGCGCAAGCCGAGGCCGCAGAGGTCAGTCTGCTCGACCAGATCGTCCAGCAGGGTCGCTTCGGGAAGGCCGAGGCCGCACAGACGCGCGGGCGGGACATGGTCAAGCAGTTCGTGGCGGACGTGCTGGATGGCACCGTAGCATACCACGCTGACACCGACGCAATGCTTAACGCGCGGATCGCCCAGATCGACCAGCTGCTGTCGGCGCAGTTGAACGAGATCCTCCACGCGCCGGAGTTCCAGAAGCTGGAGGGCACCTGGCGCGGGCTGCACTATCTGCTGTCGCAGTCCGAGACGAGCGAAATGCTCAAGCTCAAGCTCCTCAACGTGACCAAGAAGGATCTGCTGAAGGACCTGCAGCGGGCTCCCGAGTTCGATCAGAGCGCTCTGTTCAAGAAGATCTACGAGGAAGAGTACGGCGTGTTTGGTGGTGCCCCGTTTGGCGCGATTCTGGGTGACTACGAGTTCGACAAGACGGGGCAGGACATCGAGCTGCTGGAAAAGGTCTCTGAAGTGGCAGCCGCAGCCCACGCTCCGTTCATGTCAGCAGCATCGCACGAGATGTTCAATCTCGAGAGCTTCACCGAATTGGACAAGCCGCGCGACATGGCGAAGGTGTTCGATACCACGGAGTTCGCCAAGTGGAAGGCCTTCCGCGAGAGCGAGGACTCCCGCTACGTGGCCTTGACGCTGCCGAAGATGCTCCTCCGCGAGCCGTTCGGATCTGCGACGGTCCCAATAGAAGCGTTCAACTACGAGGAGCAGGTGGACGGCACCGATCACAGCAAGTACCTCTGGGGCAACGCCGCGTGGGGCCTCGGGACCAAGGTGACTCAGTCGTTCGCGGCGTACGGATGGTGTGCGACGATACGCGGGGTGGAGAGCGGAGGGCTGGTCGAGGGCCTTCCGGTGCACAACTTCCGCACCGACTCGGGTGACGTCGCGATGAAGTGCCCGGCTGAGACTCCAATTACAGATCGTCGGGAAAAGGAGCTGGCCGACCTCGGGTTCGTGCCCTTGATTCACGCCAAGGGAACCCCCAACGCTGCGTTCTTCAGCGTGCAGTCCGCCCAGAAACCCAAGAAGTATCAGTCCAAGGACGCGACTGCCAACGCACGGATCTCGGCGCAACTCCCTTACATTTTCGCCGTTTCGCGGTTTGCGCATTACCTTAAGGTGATGATGCGGGACAAGATCGGTGGCTACATGACGAAGGACGAGGCAAGTCGATTCTTGAACAACTGGATCAACAACTACGTCGTCGCAAACGACGACGCTCCCA
>JBDHHP010000338.1:0-3623 GCA_039589275.1 Gemmatimonadota bacterium
CGTCGCCCCTGTTCTCGCCATAGGCCTGCTCGACCTGCTTGGGAACGTGTGTGGCACCGGCGCCCTCTGCACCTCCGTGAAAGGAGACGATGACAAGATCGTGGGTGCTCTTCACACGTCGCACGGAGTCAGCGGCTGCTGCGATCTGCTGGATGCGATACGGGCCCTCGCCAGTCGAAAACGCGAGCATGGCGATGCGCAATCCAAGAGTCTCCCACGAAGCGATGCCGCTTGCCGGGCCGCTGTGATCGATACCGACGGCGTTCAGGGCACGCACGGTCGCCACACGGCCGGCTTCTTGGAAGTCGCCAGCATGGTTGTTATTCACGCTCAGCACGTCAAAGCCAGACTCACGCAGGTCGCGAGCGAAAGACGTGGGCACGCGGAACGCGTAGCAGTTGCGTGAACCGCTGCGGCATTTGGTGCTGGCTCCACTGTCGGCGAGAACGGTTTCCAAGTTTCCAAAAGTGATGTCCGCTGCGCGTAGAAGCGGTGAAACCTGAGCGAGCACCTCTGCTGCGCCGTTGGGAGGTAGTCTTGCTGCGTCCTCGGGCCAAGCTTGGCCGAGCTGGATGTCGCCAACCGCAGCGATGCGTATTCGGGTGCCCGGTCGGGGCTCTTCCTCCCGGTCGGCGGGGTGCTCGCCGAGGGGAGTGGCAGCAAGCCTAAGCGCCCGATCTCGGCGCATCTGCAATATCTGAACCCGCTGCTCAAGCTCTGGGTAATCCGGATCGATTCTGGAGAGCCTATCGAGGGCGGATAATGCGTCCTCCCATCGTGCCAGGTCCTGATATGCCCGTGCCAACTCCCGGTAAGCGTCGGCGGCGAGGGAGTCCACGACGATCGCCGCCTCGAAACTCCGCAGGGCAAACCGATAACGCAGCGTATTGATTGCCGAACGACCTTGTTCGACGAACAGCGCCGCGCGGATCGAGTCTCTCCTGACGATTGGGGCTTCAACCGCCGCTTCGGTGGCAGTCGCAGTGTCGCGCGGTAGCGCGATGGGATCGGGTGAGGGAACACTAGGCTCGGGCCTCGGACTGCACGCCAGGACCAGGACAGTTATCCACCATTTGGTTCGCCGCATGGAGGAATCGTTAACGGCGCGGGTTCCCTCGGTCAACTCGCAATCGACGGCAATGAGCGCCATTATCCTTCTCGTAATTAGGTAGCGGACGTGCCACTACAAAGTTATACTGGGCCCTTATAACCTCACCCCAGGAAGATCCATGGACAGCAAGCCATTCCAACCGTTCGTTCCTGCTTCCAAGAGCATGCCGGAGCTTACTGCCAAAGCGGTGGGTTTGGGCGCGCTGATGGCCGTCGCGCTGGGTGCCGCGAACGCCTACGTGGGTATGCGGGCAGGTCTCACCGTCGCGGCTACTTTTCCAGCTGCTGTGGTGGCGATGGCCGTGCTCAGGGGATTCGGCGGGACCATCCTGGAGGAGAACATTGCCCGTACTACGGCGTCGGTCGGAGAGGCGCTCGTTGCCGGCGCGATCTTCACGATTCCTGCGTTTCTTATCAGCGGAGCGTGGGATGAGCTGAGGTACCTCCAGAGTACTGCAATAATGTTGATCGGTGGTGTGCTAGGCGTGCTCTTCGTCATCGTCCTACGCCGCACGCTGGTAGTCGAGGCCGAACTCCCGTTCCCGGAGGCGGTCGCAGCCGCGGAGATCGTGAAGGCAGGTCAGGGAGGCCAGACTGGCGCCTCTTTCTTGTTCGGTGCGATGGGCGTGGCGGCATTCTGGGAGTTGCTGAAGAACTCGAACGGCATCCAGTTCGTGCAGGACAGCGCCACGCGGTTCGCCTCATTCGGTCGCTCGACTATCGAGGTGCTGCAGCAGCGCATCGAGTACGCTGGTGGTGCCTTGCTAGCCACGCCCTCCGTGTCGCCAATGCTGATGGGGGTGGGTTTCATAGTTGGCACCAGGATCTCCGCTGTGCTGTTTGCTGGTGCCGTAGCCGGCTGGCTACTACTGGTTCCCCTCGCGTTGTTCCTGAATCCCGGTCTCACTGCCGCCATGGGTCCGGACGACAGCATGATCGATCTGGCCAATTCGGTTTGGTCGAGACAGGTCCGGCCGCTCGCGGTAGGAACGATGATCGTGGCCGCGTTTTATACTCTGTTCAACCTGCGGCACTCGCTGATCGCCGGCATCAGCAAGGCAGTCAAGCACATAAGCGTGGGTGGTGACTCCGCTGATTCCGACCGCACCGAGATAGACCTGAACCTCAAGAAGGTATTCAGTGCGATCGCCGTAATGGCAGTAGCCACCTTCGTCCTGTACTACCACTTCTCCGAACGCATCGGCGCCGCCACGACGCTGACAGTGGTGATGGTGATCATCGGGTTCCTGTTCGCCGCGGTGGCAGGCTACCTCGTGGCCCTAATTGGTAGCTCGAACAACCCGATATCCGGATTGACATTGAGTGCCTTGATCATCGCTGCCGTACTCATGGTGTTGCTGGGCGTGACCGATGTGCGTGGCGTCGCGGCGGTGCTTGGTGTTGCGGGCGTGGTATGCTGCGCGGCCGGCGTCGCGGGTGACATGATGCAAGACCTCAAAGTCGGGCACATACTCGGTGGCACGCCCTACAAGATGCAGATCGGCGAGATCATCGGCGTCATCTTTGCTGCACTGGTGCTCACCTTCCCGCTCATGGCCCTGCATCGGGCATACGTCATCGGATCGGCCGAACTGCCGGCGCCGCAGGCTGGATTGATGGCGCTGATGGCCAATGGCATCGTGGCCGGTGAAATGGCTTGGCCGCTGGTCATCGTCGGGATGTTCCTGGCGCTAGCCCTGATACTCATCAAGGCGCCGGCGCCGATGCTGGTGGCGGTCGGCATGTACCTGCCCTTCACGTCCACGGCCGCGATCTTCGTTGGCGGGCTAATCAGGTGGGTATTCGGACTGGCTCTACAGAAGCAAGGCGCCACCGAAGAGGAGAAGACCCGGGCGGAGAACACAGGTGTGCTCGTGTCATCCGGGTTCATTGCGGGCGAGTCTCTGATGGCCGTGCTGCTCGCGTTGCTGGTGATTGCGGGAGACTTCATGCCGTCGCTGCTAGGATTTCAGGGCCTCACATTTGGAGCGACACCGAACTTCTGGCTCGGCTTGCTCGTCTATCCGCTGGTCATTGCCCTGCTGGTGTGGATACCGGTCAAGCGGATGCGGGAAGGCGGGTTGCCGTCCACCAAGGTATCTGAGTGACAATGGGTTCAAGGTGTTGTGAGACCGCCTCTGTAACGGAGGCGGTCTCTTTGTGTCTTGCTGGTTTGGCGGCTCGATGATCCGACGCAGGCGACGCGACGAACTCGAAGACATCAACTTGCTCGAGATCACGCCAGTACGCACGGCCGATTGGGAGGAGCACGGAGGGAGGGTTGTGGTGCTGCGGCCGGCGCCAACGGGTGGAGGCATGAGGGTTGTTCTGAATCGGTTCTTCTTTCTCTTGTCGGCTCGAAAGATCAAACTCGACGAAATCGGGAGCTTTGTGTGGCTGCAACTCGACGGACAACAGACGGTTGCAGAGGTGGCTCAGAAGCTCGGTGACGAGTTTGGTGACAGAGTGAAGCCACCCGAGGAACGACTCGGCTACTTGGTTCGGGTGTTCAG
>JBDHHP010000339.1:0-3947 GCA_039589275.1 Gemmatimonadota bacterium
GGTGCAACGCGAACCGGAGACTGGGAGCTATCGTATACGAGCGATGACGTGATGGCCATTGTGCTGGCCTTCTTTTGGATGATGAAATGACGCTGGTGTAGGGAGGCAGACCTAGTGGACCGCTTGAAAGCTGCCCTCGCCGACCGCTACCGGATCGAGCGCGAACTCGGGAGCGGTGGCATGGCGACCGTCTACCACTGGCCCGCACTTCCAGAAGCGCAACGACGTTAACCATCCTGGCCAGAAGCGATCACGACCCGTTATAGTAATGCGCTTTGGGCACCCGGAGTCATCATCGAGCTGAACGAGCAATTCGACCGCCTATCCGTTGCACTTGCCGACCGTTACGCCATCGAGCGTGAACTTGGCTCGGGCGGAATGGCTACGGTATACCTCGCTCACGACTCGAAGCACGACCGGAAGGTCGCAATCAAGGTCCTGCACCCCGAGTTGGCAGCGGTGCTCGGCGCCGAGCGGTTTCTCAACGAGATCAGGGTCACCGCCAACCTGCAGCACCCACACATCCTGCCACTGTTCGATTCCGGGGAGGCGGACGGATTCCTCTTCTACGTCATGCCCTACGTCGAGGGCGAGTCGCTCCGCGAACGTCTCAACCGCGAGGGCCGGCTCTCGCTGGATGAGGCTATCGCGATCGTTGGCGACGTGGCTGCGGCGCTCACCGTTGCGCACAGTCAGGGAATCATCCACCGAGACATCAAACCCGAGAACATCCTCGTGATGGACGAAGATGCACTCGTGGCCGACTTCGGCATCGCGCTAGCCCTCTCGCGCGTTGGCGGCGATAAACTCACGGCCACCGGACTCGCTGTGGGAACGCCCGCCTACATGAGTCCCGAGCAGATCGGTGGCGAGCGAGCGATTGACGGGCGAAGCGACGTTTACGCTCTGGGTTGCGTGTTGTTCGAGTTGCTGACCGGTGAGCCACCCTTTACGGGCCCAACGGCTCAAGCGGTCATCGCTCAGAGCCTGGCGGAAACTCCACGCTCCGCACGCTCCCTGCGTGCAGAGCTCCCGGCCGCGATAGATGCAGCACTCACACGCGCCCTGGCGAAGAACCCGGACGACCGGTTCGACACGCCAAGAGCGTTCGTCGCAGCCAGTACGCCGGCGCCCGCGCTCCCCAGCCGGGGACGTTGGCCGCTCGTGGGTGTTGCTGTGGCGATCGTGGTCGTGGTGGCGGTGGCGTTCCCGCTGTGGCGGAGCGGCCAGACCTCCCGAGCGCGCACACTACTACCCGTAATCGAGGACCTGGCAAACCAGGGCCACTACGTTGAGGCCTTCGAACTGGCTGTCGAGACCGAACGATACCTCTCCGGCGATTCGACCTTGGACAGGCTGTTCCAGACTGTCTCCGATTCCCTGACGATCACGACGGATCCGGCCGGGGCGGACGTGTACCTTTGGCGCCTTCCGTCGAGTGGAGAGGAGACGGGGCAAGACAGCATCTTCATCGGCACGACACCTGTCCGTGTGCGCGTGGCGCGGGCTGATTACCGAGTCGCGGTCCACAAGGACGGCTACACCACGCTTGAGCGCATCGCGTCGAGTGCCTTCGGCCGGTCCGAGTCCGGCACGGACGGACGCAGCGTCGACTTAACGTTCACGCTATCGTTGGCCGATGCTGTCCCGCCACATATGGTCGCCGTACCTGGAGGAGAGTATCAGATCGTGAGTCCAGACGTGCCACTCGGGCTCGCCGCGGATCTCCAACCGTTCTTCCTCGACCGGTTCGAAGTCACCAATCAGCAATACGTTGAGTTCATTCAGTCAGGCGGCTACGCCGCTGCGGCGCACTGGCAGCGAGCTGCGACTGACGGCGTCGACCCAAGCGGGTTCGTCGATCGGACGGGGCTACCCGGCCCACGGACATGGACGAGTCAGGAGGCCTTGGCAGGCGAGGACCGCCATCCCGTGACAAGCGTCTCGTGGTATGAGGCTGCGGCCTTTTGTACCTCCGTGGGTAAGCGCCTGCCGACATTGTACGAGTGGGAGAAAGCCGCTCGCGACGGCGTTTACTCTCATAGCGGCGTCATCATGCCATGGGGCTACATGACTGCGGCTGTGCGCGCCGAGAGAAGAGCGAATTTCTCGGGTGCCAGCACGATGCCGGTCGACACCTTCCGCTTCGGGATCAGTCCATATGGTGCGTACGGGATGGCGGGGAACGTCAAGGAGTGGCTCGCCAACCCTGTGGACGACGGCTTCGCCGTGGCAGGGGGGTCGTGGCAGGACCCGGCGTATTTGTTCTCTGAGCTTGGCTCATTGCCCGGCGTCACGGCGACGCCGGCGCTGGGCTTCCGCTGCGCGCGCACGGCCGACCAGACCGCGGGCAATCAGGGCGCCGATCCACTGAGGCTCGATGCACCGACCCCCGTCTACCGGCCGGTCGACGCCGCCACCTTCGAGACCTTGTTGAGCCACTACCGCTACGATCGGCAACCGGCCAACGCCCGTGGCGTCGAAGTCGTCGGAACGGCGGATTGGTCGCGAGAGCGGCTGTGGCTGGACGGAGTCGGCGGGGACTCGATTCTCGCCTACCTTTACCTGCCGCGGCGTGCTGACCTGCCCCTCCAGACGCTGGTGTATGTGCCAAGCGCAGGTGCCTTCTTCTTCGAGCCCGTATGGCGGCAAGCCGAAGAGGTGCTCGGCCCGCACATCAAGGCGGGCCGGGCGGTGCTGGTCGTAGCTCTCAAGGGTATGGTGGAGCGTGCGTGGCCGGCAGACTTCGCTCCTCCTCCGACCAACTCCGTGCGATTCCGAGACCTGATGGTGCTCCATGCCACGGAGTTGCGACTCGCGGTCGATTATCTTGAGACGCGCGAAGAGATCGACATGGACCGACTCGCCTACGTGGGCCTGAGCTTGGGAGCGGGCTCGCGGCTTCCCTTCGCGGCCCTCGACGAGCGCTATCGTGCCGTCGTCCTCATTGGAGCCGGCATCGACGAGCGCATGCACCCAACGCTTCCCGAGGCAGCCAATTTCAACTTCGCACCCTACATAAGGCCGCCTAAGCTCATGCTGAACGGGCGACACGACGAAGAGCATCCGTGGAATACTCGGGCACTGCCGCTGTGGAACCTCTTGCGCGAACCCAAGGAGCTAGTGCTCGTGGACGGTGCGGGGCATCACCCCCCGGTCCAGATGCGCGTCCCCCCGATCAACGCATTCCTGGACAAGACGCTCGGGCCTGTGTTGATGCGTAAAGACTGAGAGCGGCGGCGGAGTTGTTGAGACAGGCGTTCAGCGAGGGCTACACGCAGGGCTTCGACAACCGTCGCCTATCGAGTTTGCCGCCCCGCGACAACCCACTCTTTCAGGAGTTCCTGAGACCGAAGGGTAACGCTCCTCAGAAACAGGCGTCTGGCGAGACCCGCCACATCACAAATCTGTGGTGTGCGAATAGTGTGCGAACTGAGCCAAACTGAGCCAAACTCAGAGCAACTCAGCCAAACAACTCGGTCGGGTAACTGCTTACACAGCAATACGTAGCCGTACTCGGCTGCACTCAGCCAAACTCAGCCAAACTCGCTGAAACTAAATGGGGTTCAGGGGGTCGCGGGTAATATAAGCACTTACAAAGAGCCGCCTCGCGCAAAGTCGGGGCGGTTTTCAGTTGCAGTAATCACCGAGTAATCACCGCAGAGACGGGATCTTCAATACCGTGATCTCGCCCACAGGGCAAGACGGGCGCGAGCGTTACAATTAAGATCCCTAAACGGTCTCTAGGGAGCGGGGAGGGGACCGTGCCAGCCGGGCACGAATCGCTGGACAATCGAGAAAGGAAGGAACGTATGCAGACCAGGCTCATCGCCTGTCTTGGCCTGGCCTCCGCAGCCGTGCTGTTTGCCTGCAGCGATACCGCGGGGCCGGTCGGCGGCGGGAATGTGACAGTGAAGTTCCAGGTAGTATCGACGCAGCCCAGTGCC
>JBDHHP010000340.1:0-4113 GCA_039589275.1 Gemmatimonadota bacterium
GACTGCCTGAGGCCAGGTAAGGGTTATTTCTGGCGCACCAGCCACCATGGCCGCCGCAGCCGTGAGTGCAATGCCAAGAATGGGCTCATCGCCGCACGAACGTTTCACCGCCATACCCGCGTTCGGCAGCCACACAACCCGAGACAAAGTGCGAGTTCGCTCGGCAGCACCGGTGCGCCCGTTCGTGGCCGTGTAGTTGATCTGTACTGCTCTCACACTGTCGATTAGTGCGGCCGTTCCCGTGTCAGCCGGGGAGCCGTGCCTCGACACGGTGTGCCTCCACGGCAGGCTTCCCTGCGGCACGGGGATGATCTGCTGTGGCGCACTGGTCGGCGTATGCAGCCTGTGGTAGCTGAAGAACGGCTGCCCCACAGTTTGCAGTAAGTTGCGGGCCACCAGCTCAGGTCTGTCGCGATTCACCTGCCTGAACAGGGCGAAATCATCTGCCCTGGCAGTTGACGAATCGGGATCGAAGAAGAACACGATCGTCTCAGCGGGTGAGTTGCCGACGCCACCTGTAGCCGTGTAGGACACACTTGGATACGTGAAGCCGCTATGAGGAATCGTGATCGCCTGCGCCTGAGTCAGCGCTGTCACGGATCCGCCAGGACTGCGCCTGAGTCAGCGCTGTCACGGATCCGCCAGGAGCATCGGGATCAAAGTAGACCGCCCACACGTCGTTCGTGACATTGGTCGTGTAGTCAGCGTTGAACGCGACTACGTCGTCATCAGCCAAGATCAAGAACGGCTGCGCATCCGGAACGTTCGAGCCGGTCGTACGCAGATCCAACTCGAGAACACTAGCTGTGAACCGCATGTTCTGCAGTGCGTCCATCTGCTCGCCGCCCAGCCTGAATGCGCGACTTTGGGAATTGAGCATACCGAGCGCCGCCCCAACGACGATGCCAAACACAGCCAGTGCGACTAGTAACTCAACGAGCGTCATACCACGCGCGTTGCCATGCTGTCTCAGATATCTCATGGCGCAGCCACCGTGACTGAGCGTGAAACGGGCTGGGCTAACGTTGGCCCCGCTACAGTTACCGTGATCTTCTTATAGTCGAGAGTACCCGCCGTGATATGAGTTATCGTGGTCGTGCGCGTGAAGCCAGCAAGAGTCGCAAAACCACTCTCCACCCCGACATAAGTGGCCTCGAGCGTCGCGTACTGTGGATCCATCTGGATTTGATCGACACGGCTGTCAACGAGCTGGAGCGCCGCCGCGTTACGGTCGCCCACGGTGACGACGTGTAGATATGAGGCCGTCATGGACCCCAGAGCCAACAGCACCACCGACATGATGGCGAGCGCAATTAGGACCTCGACCAGTGTGAACCCGCGCTTTCTAGTCATCAGAAGCCTCGCTCCCAACCGGCTTGCCACCTGTGCCAGGAGACACGCCCGGTCGACCGCTCGATCTCGAGCAGTCGGGTGTCGGTGGCGTGGCTGCCCCCGCTCAGCTGTGCGCGTCGCGAAGTGAAGTAAACACCGCCGCGTTGGCTGGCGGCTCCGTTGCGGTGAAAAGTCACCGCCGGCAGGCCCCCTATCACCTTGGTGAACGTGATCGGACCGGCGCCTATCGGATGAGCCGGCGCTCCTCCAAGCCCAAGCACGACTTGCTCGCCCAAGGGAATCCCCCGCGTGCGTTCCCCCCCATCCTCGGCGCCGTTGTTGTTGGCGTCTTCGATCACACGTATGCCGTTGGTGGCAGCGTTGAAAGTCACGATCACGTCGTGTTGTAAGCTGACCGCTCGCTTCTGCGCGCCCAGCAAAGACGTGCTGACACCGCGCATAGAGCTGTTCACTCTGTATCTCGTGTAGTCGATTCTGGGCAGGGCAAACGAAGCGACTATGCCGATGATCACCACCACGATCAAGAGTTCGATCAGGGTGACGCCGTTGGATCGAGCCAGCAGCGGCTCGCGTCGTAATCCTTCCATTGCTGCCTCCCGGTAACCCGGCTGTCGTCTACCGCAGACCGCACCTACAGACGACCCGTGGCTTTGCGTCCCGCGGTTGCCCGCGGTTTGCCTTTCTCGGCCAGCAACACGGAGCAGAGATTGTGCTGCTTTACCAGCTGCCCTTTCCCAGGGCGGCGAAGACACCACTCCACGTTCCATCTTAGTCGTCCGTGCCCTCAAGCGCTGTGCTGCAACTCACATAAACCTGGGCCCACTGGCCGCCTTCGTCCAGGAGAGCAATCGACGTGCCACCTAATTGTCCCCGGAGCTGCGGTTCCCAGAGTAGCCTCGGCCAGCCGTCCGACCCACCACTGCTCCGAGATATGGACCAAAGCTGTGATCAGCCTTAGCTTGAGCATATGAGTGATCACGCGCTAGTAGTCTCCAATCCGCCACAGGGAGAAGTGGACTTCGTGAAGGCCGCTCCGTCGTTCGGGATGACCCCAGCCGAGGTGCGGATGAAGGCCAATTATCCGGTGCCTGAAATATGGATCGCCGATTCGGACGAGCAGAAGGTCAATTCAGTTGCAGGCGCCCTGCAGGAGGCGGGGCTCAGGGTCATTTCCGTGTTGGGAGATCGACTCGCCGCCGTGCCGGCGGCGGAGCAAGCTCGGTCTTTTGAGTTCGGCGAGGCAGAACTCGCTCTTCAGTTGGAAAGTGGCGGAGTGACAGTCGGCTTCGAGGACCCCACCGTCGCGCTGTTCTGCCAGCCAAGCCGGCCTGACCTAGCGTCCCGACAGGTCAAGCGGGATTCCCTGGGGGAGCGCATGTCCCACGGGGCGGGGACCATGGGCGGTTCCGGACGCCGGTCCGGCACGGACGATCAACGCGGGATGCCGACGGCGTTAGACTTGGCCGCATTCGTCGACATCTACTTGCAGCAGAACGGCTCCGTGCGGCGGGTGTCGGTTAATCAAGAGACCACGGACTTCTCCGGGCTGGAATCGGCAGCACAACGCTCGGCAGACAACATGCTGCTGTTCGTGACCAAGTTCAGCGAGCGGTTCCTGAACAGCCCGCTAGATAAGCGGCTGGTGGGCATGCGGGTGCGGCAACGACCAGCTCTGGTCAGTGCGATTCCCCAGGATAACCGTCGCAAGGGGTACTCGTTCGCCACACAGGCATTGTCACGCCTGCTCAAGTCCGTGTCTCCCGCACTCACGGACGTGGGCGACTCAGACTTGGCCTCCCGCCTCGCGTATCTGACCCTTACATACCACTAGATCGTCGTCGCGCATGCAGCGTGACGAAGAGAAGAACCGCCGGTCCTACAGAGGGCCGGCGGTTGTCTGTTCGGGACGTCGCCGTACGGTCAGACCCTGCTCAATACGAGTACAGCCACCCGCGTGACCGCAACATCGCGCCCGGCGCCGCATTGGTCAGCGCACGAGTAACCGCACAGTCGGAGAATTGTACCAGAGCGTCACCGAGAAACGTGTTGTCGTCTAGGTCAACGTTCGCCGCCATGACCGCTCCGTTGAAGTGTCCACCCGTACCGGTAGTCTTGAGCAACCCCCTCGTGACGACAACACCGAAGAACTCGAATCCGCCTTGTACCGAGAGATCGCCGTCTACCAAAAGAATACCTTGCCCGTAGCCACCGCTGATGTGAAGGTCCCCGTTCACGTAGATGATGGGGAAGTAGTTGCCGCAGGCTGAGGTGGGGATCAGCGGATCACCCCAGTTGTCTTCTACGGACGTATTGCAGCTACCGCTCACGATGACCGGGCCGATTCCGGTGTGGGTGCCTGTGGAGACCGGCTTGTTCGCCATGGCCACCAGCGCAGGCCAGTCCATGTCCCCGTATTGGAAGAACGTCGCGCTGTCGATGGTGGCATCCTCATTGACGGGCGGAGACCCAGCGATGCACGAGAGATCGTTGCAGGCACCTTGGCCGTCGAGTTCGCCTGGGGGGAGCCGAATGCCCGCCAGATCCGGCGCGGGGTCACAACCCGTCCAGCCCGTGGGATCATCGTTTGCACCCTCCACCTCCGCGCTGCCGCCGATTTTGGTGGGCCCCTGCGTGGTCAGGGCCGCCTGGATGTCCATGTCGATGGTCCGTAGCTTCACAATCGCGCCCAAGCTCTGCCTGGCCCTGCTTCCGGCATCCTGCCCGGTGATGTCCAGCAGGAACATCTCATTGCTCATGCGC
>JBDHHP010000341.1:0-3744 GCA_039589275.1 Gemmatimonadota bacterium
GCGCCCGGTCTTCGGGGTACTGCGACACGACCAGCCCATAGAGCTCGGCAGCCCGCTCGAGGTTGCCGTACGTCCGCTCTTGTACCAGGGCCCGCTGAAACAGATCGTGTCTGCTCTGAGCCCCGGCCGACACGGCGGCAAGGACCAACAGCACGTGCGCGAGAGGAATTGCCCTCGTCAGACGTTTCATGACGCCTTATAACACCAACTTGTAACCCACGCCGTGCACAGTGAGGAGATGCCGAGGCTCCGAGGCGTCGTCCTCGAGCTTGGCTCTGAGCGAAGCGACGTGGCTGTCCACCGTTCGAGTGGTGGGGAAGTTGCGGTATTCCCACACTTCATGCAGTAGTTGACCACTTGCCCGGCACGTGCCGCCAACAAACGCAGTGCGCCGAACTCCTTGGGGGTGAGCTTCAATACCGTGTCGCCTTTGCGGGCCTCGAAGCCTCGAAAGTCCACTACCACGTCGTCGAACTCGAGTTTCTCGGGGAGCGGAGGTGGCGGCGTGCCGCGGCGGAGCAGTGCCCGGACCCGTGCAAGCAGCTCCCGCACCGAGAACGGCTTGGTCACATAGTCGTCCGCTCCAATGTCGAGTCCGAACACACGGTCGGCATCGTCACCGCGCGCAGTCAACATCAGGATTGGCATACTTCCACCCTCGTCCCGTACTCTGCGGCACAGCTCAAACCCACCAAGCTTCGGCAGCATGATGTCGAGAATGACCAGGTCGGGGGCCTGGTCGCTCAATAGCCGGTACCCCACTTCTCCATCCCTCGCACTCAAGACCTCATGTCCCTCCGCTTCCAGGCTATCTGTAAGGCCGCGCAAGATCGCGGCGTCATCTTCGATTATGAGTATCCGGCTCATTCGCCACTCTCCAGGGGCAACCAGATGGCAAACGTGCTGCCTTCGCCCACCACACTCTGCACGCGGAGTTGTCCCCCGTGCGACTTGGCCATGTGGTCTACTAGTGTGAGCCCGAGTCCGGTGCCGGGAACATGCCGGTTCTCGGACGTCGGGACGCGGTAGAACTTCTCGGTCAGTCGTTCCAGATCCTGGCGTGCGATCCCCATCCCGCGATCAGTCAACTCTACGACTGCATAGCCGTTCTCGGACCTGAGACGGAGATCGATTTCCCGGCTCTCACCCGAGTACTTCATCGCGTTGGTCAGCAGGTTGAGGATTGCCTGCTCCAGCGCATCGGGGTCGACGGGCACTAGCGGAATCTCATCCGGGCAATCCACGTTCAGCGTGAAACCCTCCTGCTCCAGCCCATACTCCAGGGCCTGCACTGCGCGATGGGCGATTTCCGCCAGCGACGTTGGCCGGGGGCGGTAGATCATCCGATCCTGCTCGATCTTCGAGACGTCCAGCACGTTGTTGAGCAGACGCGTCAGACGCTCACTCTCGCCGACAATGGTGCCGAGATAGTCTGCCTGCATTCTCGGATCAGGCGGATCCTTCGTCTGCAGGATCTCGGCGAACATGCGGATCGACGTGAGTGGTGTCTTGAGCTCGTGCGACACGCTGGACACGAACTGTGAACGCAGATCGGCCAGCCGCAACTCTCGGCGGACGTCACGCCATACCAAGAACGCACCGAAGAACGTGATGCTCACAACGAGGAGCAGTGCGAGGCCATAAAGCGTGCGCTGCAGTGCCGCGACATCGGTACCACTCGCACGCGGGAACACAACTTCCAGCCCCGGTAGGGCTGCGCCGAGAAGTTGGCCCTCACCGTCGCCATCCGATCGCACTCTCACTTCTCCAACATGACCAGCGGGCCAGACGTTGGGGTCCCGCAGTGGGGCCAGGACTGCCCGGGCCTCTAACGCGATGAGCACATCCGTCACTCCATCGGGGAACGATGCCGTACTTATGAGCCAGCTGCGCTCTCCATACGGTACCCATCGCGCCTCAGCAGATCCTGGCGAAGGAGCAGGGTACCGCAGCCCCAGGCTGGGAAAGTCGTGCTGTAGCACCAGCGCCATGTCGGTAACGGGAATTGCGTCGGCGACTGGACCCCGTAGCTCACTTGCCGCACTCCGCACCGAGGAGTCCAGCCCTGCCACGATCAGTGTGTCGAGGAGGACCTGTACCATGCGCAGTGTTGCTGGCGCCATCCACCCGTGATCGGCGATAATGGTGCCAAGCCGTTCCTGCACCTGTCGCTGGTCGAGTCGTGCGTCGAGCAACCGAGCCGCTGCATAGAGCGGCATGGGCACACAGTGCTCGTCAGTGATATCCGGTGAGATCGCGTGCACCTGTCGGTACTGCGCCCACGACTGCTCCACACGCCCGGCACCAGCCAGCACGCGCGCCAGTGACAGGCGAGCGAAGGCAGACTGAGCCGGGTGCTGGGCCAGCTCGACTGCCCTGCCGTAGCATTCGATGGCGGTCCGCAAGTCGCGCCTGCGAAACTCCGCACGTTCCCCCTGCCAGATCCAATCGGCAAACGGAGCGGCACTCAACCTACGGCGTACTACCTCCGCCCTGTTTCTCTCCCACGGGAGAACGACTCGCCCGTCCTCGAGCGTGGCGATCAGTTGCACTGCGGGGTTGACGTAGCGGTGTGCGTGAACCTGCCCGCTTCCCGATGTGAGCGCTTCAATCTCCCCGCGCTTGATGTTCTCGAGCCGGTTCAGGAGATCAAGCCTGATCTGGCGAACAGTGGTGCCCCACTCGTCGGCCACGCGTGCTTCCGCAGCCACACGCTCTTGGGCGATCATGCGGAGACCGAGGCCGACCAGCACCGCGGACGGGAGGATCAGGGCGATGAGGAAGAGGATTACCTCTCGCCGGTGATGTTGTGAAGCCATCGACGCGACAGAACTCACAGTGGCTTTAGGGCAATACTGCGGTCGAGAACGACGGTCGCGCAAGTATCATCGGACAGACAACATGTCGCGTCATCCATTCAGCAGGAGCAGCCCGGCGACTGAAACGATCAACGCAGGAATCAGAGTGGCTGCCCCCACCGTGATGAACCAGCGCAGTGGCACTCGAACTTCGGCTCGCCTGCATGCGGCCAGCCACAGTAGGCCCGCAAGGGAGCCGCTGGGAAGCAGGCGCGGGCCGATATCGCCACCCGCCAGGGCGACGAGGTAGTGAATCTCCCGACTGATCGGCGAGGACTCGAGTGCCAACAGGTTGAGAATCGTCATCGGGTGGTTGTTCAGCAACGCCGAACCCACCGCAGAACCCGCTGCCAACACCAACAGACCACCTCCGTGGTACAGCCGAGACAGCGCAGCGACAGCCCCAGCGTTCTTGAGTCCGATACCGATCGCAAACGCGCCGAGCATGAACAGCAGTATGCCCCACTCGACTTCCCGCGTGAGCACCCTCCCGAGTGGTGCCCGAATCGCGAGCGTCAGCAGCAGGCCACCAAGCACGGATACCACCGCGACTGCCCAATCGTGGAACACGGAGGCGACGGGGTAGGCCAACACGACTCCTAAGAGAATGAACGCCGTGCGCCTTTGCGATCTCGACAGTCCCAGGGGCCTGTCGGCGGCGGGCCGGTTGCGTTGTTCTATGAGATCTCTCCCAAGGATCACCCGGAGCATGAACCACGTCACCGACCAACAGAGCACGGCGGCTGGCACCATGCGCAGCAAATAGGGGTTGAACCCGATGCCCGCCTGATCCGCCACCAGGAGATTGATCGGATTGGCGACGACAACCGGCGCCACGCCGATGGCCGCGAACACGGCATAGGCCTGCACGCGATGGAGCTTCTGG
>JBDHHP010000342.1:0-3500 GCA_039589275.1 Gemmatimonadota bacterium
ATGAAACCCGCTCCTCCCGTCACCAGCGCACGTGCCATCTCAGTATGCTCCTCGTCGTCCCACTACGACCCAGAGGGTCTGCCACAGCACCCGAAGGTCCAGCCAGAGGTTCCACCGCTCAATATACTGAAGGTCCAAGCGGACCCACTCATTGAAATCCTGGATCTCAGACCGACCGGCGGTCTGCCAGAGGCATGTGATGCCGGGTGTGACGGCCAGCTTCTGACGCTGCCACGGCTCGAATTGCTCCCACTCCGACTGCAGCGGCGGCCGCGGGCCCACCAGACTCATGTCGCCCGTCAATACGCTCCACAGTTGTGGAATCTCGTCCAGGCTGTAGCGCCGCAGGAACCTGCCGATACGGGTGACCCTTGGATCGTTCCGCATCTTGAACACGGGCCCACTCATCTCGTTGCGGTCCGCCAGATCATGGCGCATCGTATCGGCACCCTGGACCATCGTGCGGAACTTGAAGCCCGTGAAATACCGACCCCGGCGTCCCACCACCCTCCAAGGGTAGAGCACCGGCCGTCCGGAGTCCGACCACACGGCCATCCCGATGACGGCCATCAGGGGCGAGAGAACCAAGAGACCGACCACCGCCCCCGCAATGTCCACGAGCCGCTTCACCACCAGCTGCGATCGCACAGCTAACGACCGGTATCGTGGCGGCAGCACGTACACGTCCGTATCCGGCGTCATGGAACCGTCCCCACGAGGCCCATTCACACTCGGCTCCGCAGGTCTAGAGCTTGGCTGAGGTGCTGCGCGACGCAGCGGTCGGATGCGCACTTGCTGCATCCCGCAGCGCGTAGGTGAGAATGTGATGCAGGACCAGATGCGCCGACTCGACCCAGCCGTAGTCGTCGCTTGGCACGACCACGGCGCTATCGACCGAAGCCAGCGCCTTGCCGCCATCCTTCCCCAGGAGGCCGAGCGTGCCCATCTTGTTCGAGCGCGCCCAATCCAGCGCTGCAAGCACATTCGGGGAGTTGCCGCTCACGGAGACCACGACGAGCACATCACCTGGCTGGCCCACGCGCCGCAGCTGCTCGACGAACACTTGGTCAAACGAGGTATCGTTCCCCCACGCCGTTATCAGCCCCATGTTGTCGCTGAGCGACAGCGCGCGTGTCATTACCGTCGATGATCCACCGGCCTTCTGCAGATCGAGGGCGAAGTGGGACGCCGTACTGGCACTTCCTCCGTTCCCGGCAATGAAGATCGTTCGCCCCTCTCCCCGCGCCTCGGCCAGCATCGCGGCAGCCTCGGCCACCTGGGACGGGTCTACACCCTCGAGTACCTCCACTACCTCCGCAAGCCACTGCCGGACCTTGGCCGCGTCGCTCATCGGGTCTCTCCAACCTGCGGTTCGTACGCCTCTTCGACCGCCCTGCTCCCGTCCCTGGCGGTGACCCGTTGTGCAACAGCCGCAGGTCCGCTGGGTGACGGTCCTGGGGCTTCGTTCCACCGTGCCAACCCGTCCCGACCTCCAACGGAGCGCTGCAGCAACCGACGCGCCGTGATCAGCAGGATCTGAACGTCGAGCGCGATCGTGTAGTTGCGGATGTAGTACAGGTCCAGGGCGACCCACTCCTCCATCGACAGCTGTCCGCCCCGAACCCGCCAGAGCCCTGTCAGACCGGGTCTCATGGCGAAGAGGTTGCTGAGCCACGGCCTGTGCGCATCTACCTCGACCTCGCGGACCGGCCGGGGGCCGACGAGACTCAGATCTTGCCGCACCACGTTCCACAGTGCCGGCAGACGCGCCATTACCGGTGACCTGCTCACGTACCGACTCAGACCCAGCAACACGAACTCCCGCCCCTCCATACCCACCACCCGTGAACGCTCCAACATGGGCACTCCCAGGTACCACGCCCTCACCCGCCAATAGAGGAGCGCCGGTGTCACGAGCACCAACAGCGCCGCGGCTGCTCCCCGATCGTAGATCTTCTTCATCGCGGCGTTGAGACCCGAGAGTCGGGTTCGGTCCAACGTCAGCATCGGCACGTATGCGATGTGACTCAGCTCAGCAGACGTCGTCAGGAGATCGTAGAAGGTCGGGGAAATCCGGGCTACGATCGGGGCGTCGGGCCTAGTGACGATCTCTGCGAGCAGCCGATAGCTGTCCCATGCCAACGCACCCGGAATGATCACGACCTCGCTCGCGTCCCGGTTCTTCGCCTCTTCGAGCACCGACGCCGGGTGTCCGACAACTCTCAGTCCGGGCGCTACCTCAGTGCCGGGCCGCTGATAGTCGTCGAGGAATCCCAGCACTCGCGTGCCGTGGCGCAGGGGATCGTTCAGCTGCTCCGCAACCGCGATACCCTGTTGATTCGCCCCAGCAATGAGCACGTTGCGCACGAGTCTCCCACGAGCCCTCCAACTGAGCGCCACCTGCCGCAGAACGAACCTGAAGAACGAGAGGCCGATAATCGAACCGATCCAGCCGCTCACGAGCCATGCCCGTGACACCACACTGGGGCCGCGCACCAGGTAGCTCAGGACGATGACCGCGACCACACCATAGGTGGCCACCGTCATCAACGATGGGTAGATGTAGTGCCCACCCAGCAGAGCACCCCGCCGGTAGATGCGGAACTGCCAACCCACCGTAACGGTGAATAGCGCCACACCCCAGCTCAGCACCGGATACGCGGGCCAAAGTTGGCCGCCTGGCTGCAGGATGTCGGCTCCGAACAGGATGCCGGCGGCAACTGTATAGGCGACCACAACGGCCACCGTGTCGCCGACCAATGCGACTATTCTGAGCCGACGCCAGTCACGATCCATCGTCCCTCCGGGTACGCAAGGCCGGGAACGTCCGGGACAGAGTTCACCAGCACCTGTGCACCGCCGTCGTCGAAGTGGAACCCGAGCCGTGCGAGGCCCTCCGCCTCGAGCACCCGGGTCACCGCCTCTTGATTCTCAGGCTCACAGTACAGCATCAGGAACCCGCCACCGCCCGCCCCGGCAATCTTGCCCCCCACAGCGCCGTGTTCGAGCGCCAACTGATACAGCCGGTCGATTCTCTCGTTGCTGACGCCCGTGGCCAACTGCTTCTTCCTCTGCCAGGAGCGATGCATGATCTCCCCGAGGCGCCGGAGCCTTCCCTTCTGGATCGCATCACGTGCCTCCAATGCGTCTTGCTTGATCCCGTGCAGGCTCTCCAGCACCCGTGGCACGTCTCTGGCCGAATCGCGTGACTGCTCTTCCAGTATCGTGGCAGCATTGCGGGACGAGCCCGTGAAGAACAGCAACACGCTGCGTTCCAAACGGTCGCGCTGTTCCAGGTCCAGCTGAAGCGGCTGCACCGTGGTCCCGGTCTCCTCGAACTCGATGTAGTTCAGGCCGCCATAAGACGAGGCGAACTGATCCTGGAGCCCGATCGGACGGCCCAGCTTGACTATTTCGATGTAGGACGCGAGCTCGGCGATCTCCTGTTTGCTGGCGCGGCGCTGCGATAGCGTCGCCAACGCCTTGATCAACGCCACGGC
>JBDHHP010000343.1:0-3493 GCA_039589275.1 Gemmatimonadota bacterium
ATTCGCCCCCTGATTGCGGCAACGAAGGCTGGACTTGGTTTGCATGTCAACGAACTGGAAGCGCACTACTTGGCGGGTGGGAGCGTCAACCGCGTCACACAAGCGCTCATCTCGGCGGACAAGGCGGGCATCGAGCTTCAGTTCCCGACTGCGGCTGCTATCGACCTCGCCGGACGGGACGTCCACGAGGCGGTCCAGGTCTCCGTGAATCCGAAGGTAATCGAGACACCGAAGGTCGCGGCCATGGCCAAGGACGGCATTCAGTTGATAGCAACCGCGCGTGTGACGCTGCGGGCGAACATCAAGCGCCTGGTCGGTGGCGCTGGCGAGGAGACGATCCTGGCTCGGGTCGGCGAGGGGATCGTCTCTACCATCGGTTCATCGGACTCTCACAAGGCCGTGCTCGAGAGCCCCAACCACATTACTGAAACGGTGCTCGGTAAGGGGCTGGATGCCGGCACTGCCTATGAGATTCTCTCAATCGATATCGCCGACGTGGACGTGGGCAGGAACATCGGCGCCGAGTTACAGACGGATCAGGCTGAAGCCGACAAGCGGATCGCGCAGGCCCAGGCCGAGAGGCGGCGCGCGATGGCCGTGGCAGAGGCACAGGAGATGATGGCTAGGACTCAAGAGATGCGGGCGCAAGTGGTTCAGGCCGAGGCTGAGGTTCCGCTGGCCCTGGCTGATGCATTTCGCGCCGGGCGCCTTGTGGCAAAGCGTGTCGGACAGCGGCCGAACGAACTGTGACCTACCGTCCAGGAGCCGCAGGTGAGTGGCGGCGACTGAGTCCGTGAGGCACACGCCGCAGTTCATCGCGCTCCAGACTGTGGTCGCCGGCCGGTTCTCGCTGGAGCGGGAGATTGGACGTGGCGCACAGGCAGTGGTCTATCTGGCACGTGACGTAACCCTCGGCCGGCCGGTAGCGATCAAACTCTTGGATCCCGACGTGGCCGTTAATCAGACCATTCGCCGGCACTTCCTGCGCGAGGCCCGAACGGCAGGCCTGCTATCTCAGCCGAATATCGTCCCCATCCACGCCGTCGAGGAACATGGAGACATCGTCTTCTTCGTCATGGGTTACGTGGACGGGGATACTCTCCGCCAGTGGATAACGCGGAGGGAGATGCTCGAGATTGGGAAGGCGACACGAATGCTGCGCGAGGTCGCGTGGGCGTTGGGGTACGCCCATGCCCGCGGAATCACGCATCGGGATGTGAAGCCGGACAACGTCATGATCGAACGTGATACCGGACGAGCCATTGTGACAGACTTCGGCATCGCCCGGCACGTGGACGATCCACACGGGAGCGAGATTGTCGGCACAGCCGACTACATGAGCCCGGAACAAGCGGCCGGCCTCCCCGTGGACGCCCGGAGTGACATCTACTCGCTCGGAGTGACCGCGTTCTACGCGATCACCGGCCAACTCCCGTTTCGCGCGGCCACGGATGAGCAGGTCCTCATGTTGCACGAGACCGAGCCGGCTCCATCGGTGATCGGGCTGCGCGCCGGCGTCCCCGGGAGGTTGGCGGAGATCATCGATCGCTGTCTTGCCAAGGACCCGGCAGACCGCTTCGCGACTGCGGAGGACTTCGCTGCGGCCCTGGGAGACATCGCCGCCGCGATGCGTCGGGTACCTGCGGTGGTCGACAAGTTTCTCCAACTGGCCCAGAATACCAGCCGGCGGCTCATGGTGGTGGCCCCCTTGGGCGGTGTGCTCACATACGCCGTCGGTGCCTTCCACGGATTCGGCATCGGACACGTCATACTCTTCCTCTTCGTATCGTGGATTCTGGTGCTGGAGCTGCTCGTCCCTCCCGCAGTGCTCCTCGCGGCCGCACGTGAAGTCCTGGTGCAGGGCATCAGCTATGACGAGTTCTGCGAAATCGTGAAGGTGAGGGCCCTTGAAGGTTCCGGGACTTCCGCGGCATTTGGCCGCCGCATCGGGGTGGTTTCTCCCACAATGGCGCTTCTGCTCGGCGCGGCGGGACTGGCCCTGGCGGTCACCGCTTTAGTGATCGCTCTCTTGTTGCGTTCCATGCCGGAAGCGTGGCGCCTCGCACTCGTGTCGCTCGGTGTGAGCGGAATAATCCTGGCGTTGGGACCGGTGGCATGGGCGTTATCAAGTCTCATGGGCAGCCGCGTCAGTCGGTCGACGCCACACGCTGTGTGGCTGGGTCCGTTTGGTCGCCGGTTCTTCCGACTCGCCGCCATCGGGCTTGCGAGAGTCCCCGTTGCGGAGCGTCCCAGCATCCGGCGACCCGAGGCGCTCCTCAGTCAAGCGGTCAGATCCGCCCTGGCCGACCTCGGTGGCCTGGCGCAACGCGAGGAAACCCTGGCGGCGATCGGCGAGTTGGAGACCGAGATCGGGGCACTCCGCGCCGAGCGCGACGCCGTAGATCTCGTGTTGGATCACCGGGACGTGGCCGTCAACCTGGCGGGATCCCCACCCGCGGTGCCGGACCGACCAAGCGGTGAAACGCTGATCGGTGTGCGCGATGCCCGACTCGCGATCAATCGTCAGATCGAAGAGGCCATCGCCGTGCTCGAGTCGATTCGCCTGGACCTGTTGCGGATTCGTTCCGGTGTTGGGTCGCACGACGACCTGAAGTCCCGTTTGGCGGTGGCACGCCGGCGAGCTACGCCACTACTACTGGCCCGACCGTGACTCTGCGCCGGGACATGGGCTGTATCGACTTTGTGGGTACGTTCGAGGTGAACAGAAAGGGTCAGCCTGGCGATGTAGATGGAGAGAACCTCATAGGCAGTGCCGGCGTCCGGTCCCTTACCGAGCACCTACGGGAGCTTCTGGGGGTAGAAGGTATTGAACCTTAGTGATATCAAGAACGCGAGCCCAAAATAGACTCCTTGACCAATCGGAGGATATGACGAATGTCAGAGGACGATCCCCGGTTCGCCACTGCACACCTGAAGCATGTTGTCCAAGTCAGTAGCGACGTACACCGACCTTGTGAAGACTGCAGGGAGTTTGGGACCGACGATAACGTGGGCAACGCCATCAATCACTATCTCGAGCACGGCTACGTTCTGCTTCATGTGGGCACACAGACCACAAACGACCGTGACGGTAAACCGAGGCACTCCACGGTGGCGATATTGGGACTCAAAACGGCGGCTAGGTGGTGACGTGTCATGATGCAGGAGTACTCTCACCCACTTTCGGCGAAGCAGGGAAGCAACAACCGCGAGACGTGCGCGCGCTGTGCTTGCCCATCTCCCGAGCTCGTACCCAACAGATCTTGCCTCTTTGACTCGAGGGCAACTTCGTCAGTGTCGTAGGCCACGTTTCGTATCATCGAATACAACACGGTCGCCTCGTAGCTACCCTTCAATACGTCTGTTGCCAGGTCTTCGAGATTGGAAGCGATGTGACCCTGCCGACCTGAGTACCTACTCATGCTCAACCTCCTGTCTGTGGGGCAATCGTCGGTGGCCCCAGGGAATCCACAGGCACTGTCAACTCAATGCA
>JBDHHP010000344.1:0-3884 GCA_039589275.1 Gemmatimonadota bacterium
ATCAGTTCCGCCAGGGACTTGCAAGCGTGGCCGCCGATGTGGCTGGGTTCAAGCCTTCGCGTTCTTCGGGCCGGAGGGCAAGCCGCGCAGCATCGTCTGTCACGCGCGAGTTTGACCGGGATAGTAAGGACACCAAGGAAGAGTTCGATAGTCAGGCGGGCGCTGCGGCATCCAAGGCTGCGGAGTACCGCAGGGGTGGCATGTCTCAGAAGGCCGCGATGAAGAAGGCTTGGCGTGAAGTGAAGGGTGAGTCTTCGCCCAAGCGCAAGAGCAAGTCGTCGGGCCGTCGGAAGAAGTCTTCGAGCCGCCGCAGCCGCGCTCGCCGGAACCCGAGCCGGGACTTCGGGGCTGAGTTCCTCTTCATCTGATGAAGCGATCTGCCGCCGTGGTCGCTCTGTGTCCACGGGGCAAGGTGCTTGTTCTTCGGCGCGGCCCCACCGATCCGTGGGCACCCGGAATGTGGTGCCTACCGGGTGGTGGGGCTGAATCGCATGAGTCATTGGAGCAGGCGGCTCGTCGAGAAGCCTTCGAGTACGCTGAAAAGATTACAGCGCATCCGAACTCCACATGGCTTCGTGCAGGTGTTCATCGGTAGATCCACCGATGGGAGAGCACTGCTTCTCGATGGAGAGCATGATCTGCTGTTCTGGGGAAGCCCCCATGAGATACTGTCTCTCCCGCTGGTCCCTTATACGCGAACAGCCATGGAGAGACTGAATGCCGACGCAACCTTATCGACCAGCAAGTAGATATATTCTTGCCGGTGGGGGTGGTGGTGGCGATTCAATCGTAACGCCGCCTGCTTCGACCACGGAGGCTGTGGCTTCTGGTGGTAGTCCAGCGGCCAAGACGTTCGGTGCGTTCACCGACCCTGACGGCGTCATCGACAACTACAACGCGACGATGGTCAACGCTGTGGGATCGACCAGCGCGTCAGGCACCGGGCTGGGACCGTACACGTTTTCGGGATCGAGCGATGGCGACGCCTTCACGCTCAAACTGGACGCACGGAACAGCAGCAATGAGATCCTGGCAACGGCAATCCACACCGTAGACATCGCATCGTCTGGCAGCGCCAGTTGGAGCACGGTGTCCGAAATCGACTTTACAACTGATATTACCGACCTGACCCTGACCATTGGTGGTGGGGACACGACGCTGTTCGAGGCAGATGGAACTACGGCTAAAGCGACCGTGGGTGCCGTGCAACGAGTCTCTGCCCCCACGACTGCCGTCGCACGCATCACCGCGTCTGATGGCGGCTTCTTCATCCGAGCGCAGAAGAATGCCACGTCGGCCACAGATGGGTACGTCAAGTTCACGTCCAGCGACATCGACTTCACCGACCTCACGAAGATCTACGCGATCGACGCCGTCGTCACGTCGACGAGTTTTGGGGCGAATGCCGACAAGTTCGCCGCGGGCCTATCGAATGCAACAACGATCGTCGGCGACGACAGTCATATGCTCCAGCAACAGCGCGTCAGCGCGTCGAGTTTCAACGTGCGCAGCATTCGCACGATCGGCGCGAGTTCGACCGTCGGCAGCGGTCAAGACTCACAGACGAGCGCCTACACCTACACTATCCGCATCATCATCTGGGCGAACACCGTCGTCCAAGCATGGTCGGCTCGCCAGTCGAACTTCCTCTCGAACTTCCCGAGCGCGGGCGGTGTCGTCTCGCAGTTTGAACTGGGTACGCCCGGTGTCGCGGTCGATAGTGCGCCGGGCATCTACGGGACGCCGTTCTACATCGGCTTCGAGGCTTTGACTGGGGGCAACAGCGGCGGTGACGCCAACGCTGTCGTGACCAAGGTTCGATTGCAGGAGTACGCATGAACGCGACCGCACGGGGATATCAGGCGCTCGATGATGCGGGCGTCGAGACAGTCGATCGCGTAGAGGTGAAACTCATCTTGAGTAAGGCCGAGGCAGACACACTTGCCTCGAATCGACTCGCGCGACTTCCGTCAGACCTTCTCGCTGACCAGGCAAAGCCGACGGCTCAAACTGTCGCAGATGCTCTTATCACCGCTGGCTACGGGACCTGACATGAGACGGCAGTCGTACAGACCTCAGAGTCGATACATCCTGTCCGGTGGTGGCGGAGGCGGAGATGCGTTTCCCGAATGGGAATCCATCGACGTGACGGATGGGACGTGGACGAGCGCAGACCCTGGCGGAAACGGTCGGGTGAATGGTGTGTCCGTGTCGAGTGGAACCACGACGGTGACGTGGAACGCATTCACGGCCACGAGTAACGATGCCATCGATGGAAGCACTTTCGACGGCCAGCGATACTCTCAGGCGTTGACATATGCCGATGGTACGGGCGTCTCTCTGGCTGACGACGGATTCACACTGGAGACGTGGGTAGATATTCCAGCCGTCGCCGGTTGCGCTCGCACGCAGTACGCACTCGGCATTTCATCAGATCCGACCGCAACAGCGAACAACACGATCAACCTCGGTGGGCTGTACTGGAGTCCGGACCGGACTGACGGTGTGGCGCTTATCGGGCAGATCCGTACGAGCGCATCTCCCTTGGTCGCGTTCAACCTCAACAACCAGTACGGTTACGGTCGGACAGCATTCGTGTTTGGGAAAGGAGGATTGGCCTTTGGTTGGGCGATCCAGAGCAGCGGTACATCCACAGGTTTCAACAACCGCAGTCTCGCCAACTACACGGGAAACCTCTTCCTTCAACTCAACATGGGCGCACCATCCACTAGAGCAATCACGGCGGGGCAGACGAACGTCTTCTCCATCTACTACCGCGTGCTCAAGACTCCCATTGGTCCCGTAGGAAATGCCCCATGAACCGTGCTGACATCGATGCGACGTATGCGATCCAGGGAGAGGCCGAGGAGATTCTCCTCGTGCGTTCCGGCTGGGATGCGGCCACATGGGCATCGGTCAAGGCCGACATCCAGGCCCGCGTAGCCGCCGGTCAGACCCCGGTACTGGCATCACATCTACAGCAACTGGGTCTCTACGATGTAGTACGGTTGCTCGCGACCGAAGACCCGCCATGAGTCCTTACTCCCAGGAAAACTGATGATTGTCATCTTCGACCGACAGCACTACGGAAAGCCTTCTGGTACCGACCTGGGTGCGGGAGTGGACCTCGACCATGACGGGGACGTGGAAGCGCAGGAGCGTGAAGCGAATCTCACTCCTCTGTACTACCTGCCCGCAAAGCGCACGTTGGAAGCACTGGGTCAGTCGGTCTACGTCATCGACTCGGGATGGTACAGCGATCGGCATGACCGGGCGAACTCCATCGCCTGGGCGAACCAGGGCCAGAAAGTGGCATATGTGGCATGCCACATCAATGCCGGAAAAGGCGACTACTCCGTAATGATCCACGATCAGCGGAGCACGAACGGCAGTCGGCTGGCGCTGTCGCTGTCCGCCGCAATGGCGGACCACTCCATCTCCGGAATCGAGCGGAATCTGGTTCGTGCTGCAACCGCAGACAATGCGTGGAGCCGCGCGTACTCCACGATCAAGGGAATCTACTCGGGTCCAGCAAACATTTCGGGTGTTTGTCTGGAACCGTACTTCCTTGACCGGGAAGCCCACCAGTGGCTCGCAACTCCCGAGGGTGGAGAAGCCATCGCAGAGGCTCTTGTATCCGGTCTGATGGACTGGGGGAGGAATGGTTCATGTCTGTCATCTTGACCGCAAGCGGAGCGCAGACCGGCGACGCGACGTGGGCTGATTCTATTCTACTAAATCTCGACGTAGGCGCACAGCAAGACGCTTTTGGCCGACTACGTGTATCAGAACCCTACGAGTTGTTTTCCAAAGCCTGTGAGTTCGACGCTCAACCACTATTCTATGAGAACGTCCTTACGGGATCGGCCAGCCAGTCCTACAGC
>JBDHHP010000345.1:0-3460 GCA_039589275.1 Gemmatimonadota bacterium
CACCAGTCCTGCGAGTCGGTCATCAGCGCATAGAGGTCCTTCTTCAGGGCCTCCAGGTCGAGTTTCTTGAATTCCTCAGCGTAGTTGAACTCCTCGCCCATCGGATTGCTCATGCGAGAGTTCTGATGAAGAATCTTGAGGTTCACCTGGTTCGGCCACCAGTCCCGGTTCGACGTACCACGGCCGGCAGTCGATCCCGTTACCGGACACTTGCTATCTTCATTCATAATGTTTCCACCATTGAAGAGTGTGACCGCTCTGGCCATCGAACTGTCTGTATTCACTTGCTTCGCTTACTGCCTCGCGCCTTCTTTACGCGCCCTCTCATGACTACCTGATAATCCTGCACTGCGAAATCGGCAAGCGCCTTCTCACCGCTCACCTTCAGCGCATCCCACGGTACATCGTAGATGCGACCGGTCTTTAGGTCAGTGAAGTGGTGATGCCGCGCTACGTTGGGGTCAAACACTACAGTACCCTCCCTTAGCAGCTGGGTGCGCAGCAGTCCCTTGTCAACAAGGAGATTCAGTGTGTTGTAGACCGTCGCACGAGATATCGTGGGGCAACCTTTTCGAACCGCCTCCCATACCTCGTCTGCGGATGGGTGCTGTGTTGTCGCAAGCACGTACTCGGCTACTGCGACGCGCTGCGGCGTTGGCCGGATCCCGTGTTCTCGCAGCTTCGCGATTGTACCATGCACGGATTTAGACTGCATCTAAATCCACAGACTGTCAAGCTCACAATCTCAGCAGTTCAGCCCTCAGTTCGAACGGATCTTCCCCATCGAGCCCACGTGCCGGGCGACCAGCGCCTTTAAAAGGCGCTTCTGAATCCCGTAGACCGAACTCGACTCGGAAGTCGGTTCTCTCCGGGTCGCCCCATCCAGTACTACGAATGGCGCCGCCACTTCCGCGAGCGAGATCGGCTTGCTGTGCTCTTTGAGCCACACCCAGGCCGCATGAATCGCAGCAAGGTCGGGATGGACTCAGGCCTCACCGCGGACTCCCATTGTTTGTTCACGGTTCGTCACGACGAGTCTTGCTCGACGCCCCATTTTGGCTCAGGCTATTCGGTTCGCAGGGCGTAGAAGCGGAAATCCCGACGAACCTCTCGAACGGCGGAACGAATGTCTTGAGCAAGACTGGTCATCATCGGTGCGTCGCGGAATCAGGAAGATTGTGAAGACGCGTTGTCGGGCGTCCTCAGTGGACGCTCTGTTAGATAAGTTCTTCGGTTAGATCGTTGTATCGACCCACATGGGGGGTGACCTACTGATTGTCGGTCAGTGCGCTGATGACCATTCACCGGGGATTGTGCACCCGCTCTGTACATTGATACACAGCGGATGACTTAGGTTGACCTGCTAGCGGCATCGACGCTACCTGGATTCGTGAGTCGTGCGCAGCGAGAGAACAGATTTGAATAAGCAGCGAGGCTCGCACCATATTGGAGACGTGCAGGTCTGCATAATCAGTTGTTAGACGCCACTTGAATTCGGTAACGATAAGGAATCGACATGAACGTACCAGACGACCAGGATTCAGTTCTAGCCCGATACATGGATGGGCCAGCGCTGCTTGAGCAAGCCCTTGCTGACATCCAGGACTCTGATCTGGATGCCCCTCCCTCGCAGGGAGGTTGGACGATCCGACAGATTGTGCATCACGTCGTGGACGGAGATGATCTCTGGAAGTCATGCGTCAAGATAGCGTTGGGCAACGAGCAGGCTGAGTTCTCGCTCGAGTGGTATCAGACGCAACCACAAGAGGTTTGGGCCAAACATTGGGCCTACGTGCACCGATCACTCGACGTTTCTCTGGCCCTGCTCAAGGCCAACAGAAACCACATCCATCAGCTTCTGAGGCAGGTGCCGGATGGATGGCATCGGTCTGTCGGATTTCGGAAGTCCAGTGGGGAGACCGAGCGCGTGCCGGTAGGTGCTGTCATTGAGATGCAGGCTGACCATGTTGAGCATCATGTGCAGCGAATTCGCGCCATTCGTTTAGAGGTTGGTGGCGTCTAACACGACGCTGCAGCCGACGCAGGAAGCGCCGCCAGGCCCGCGGCTGAGCGCCAGGACGTTAGGGGTCGCTGCAAGAGAGCCGCTGAGCTGCAGCAGGCGCGTGCATGCTCTACATCAACATCATCCTGTGGGTTGTGGAGAAGGAGCATGTCTATCCCGCGCTCGGACCACTCCGCTATTTCACGTACTTCTGGGGATTCTTCGTCTACTACGGTGCGCTCGCCCTGGCCTACTCGGCCCTACGCATCGGAGGGATCGAGTTCTGATATGCGATGAGGACGACCGCCGAGCCAGCAGACACCACTGCATCGACAGCGTAGCCTCCGACAGCTGTGCCAGAATCTGTGTCGGTCGCGACCTACTGATTCTCGGTCAGCTGATGGCGAGGCCCACCCTGGGTACGCGGCGTCCTGAAGCCGGTGGCAGTCTTAATCCACTATGGGAAACTCCTCCATGTGGGGTTTGATGGCCTTGCCCAGCCAGGCGATTGTCTCACCGAGGTTTTTCATGTTCGTCAAACCTTCGGCATCCTGACTGACTTCGCCCTTATCCCTACCGACGCCCAGGTTCCAATAGCTGGAGCCGGGCACGATCATCTGGGACATGAGGAACATGTGGTTGATAGAGTCGAACACATGGGTGGCGCCCGCACGCCGTACGGCCACCACACCCGCACCAATCTTGCCGCGCAAGGCGCGGTCGTTGGCCAGCCCGACCATGCCGGAGCGGTCGATAAAGGCCTTCATTTCCGCCGAGACGTCCGTGAAATAGGTGGGCGATCCGTAGATCAGGGCATCGGCCTTGACGACCTTGGCCATGACATCGTTGAAGATGTCGTTCTTTTGGGTGCATTCCAGATCCCTCTTCTCCCAACACTTATAGCACGCCTTGCACCCGTCGATCCTCTTGCCGCCCACCTGAACCAGTTCCGTCTCCCAGCCGGCTGCGGACAAGGGCACCAAGGCGGCGTTGAGCAATGTTTCCGTGTTCCCGCCTTTTCTCGGACTGCCATTGACTGCCAATGCGTACACGTTACCCCCTGTTCCGCTTCAGGAAGTTCTGGACTTCTCCCCGGCGCTTGAGAGCTACTCTGGTTCGGTGCCCTGGTTGACCGCTGACCCAACAAAGTTGCTAGAAATGCAGATGCAACTCCAGGCTGACGCGATCTTGGTCTGTGGTAACCTGGGAGATGTCGTCCAGCATCATGTAGAACCCGGCCTGGGTGCTTTCGTTGTAGGGGAGGGGAGTTATCTAGAAAAGACAGGGAGATCGGCAACGATCGCCGGCCTCCCCTGATGGCTTCCAGTTCACACGAGCAGTTCGGTTAGTGTGCCTCCAGTGTGCCCGACCGATCGTCATTCACTGTGACTTCGTTCCCCGAAAGCCATGCCGCGGGCCACCACTCCTGAACCCCGCCAAGCAATATCCCGTAGTGGA
>JBDHHP010000346.1:0-3443 GCA_039589275.1 Gemmatimonadota bacterium
ACGATCAGGCTGGGCGCACCGGCAACTGTGTCGCGCCAAAAGGACAGGCATGAGGCAAGGCATTTTCGACCCGGGCCCACAATTGGCACCAATTCCCGGCTCGCAGCCACGGTGGCTGGTGCACCGCGCACAACGCGCTCGGCACCTACTGTGTGAGCGAGATCCTGTGTTGCCGCATCCGGCGCGATACCCAGCTCATCATTCAATCGACCACGAAACCCCTCGTATGTCTGAAGCGCTTGAGCGCGGGCTCCCTCCAGCGCGTGCGTCCGCATCAATGCGCGGATAGTCCGCTCATGCAGTGGCTCCAGCTCGAGCGCCCTGCTGGCAAATACCCTGGCTGCACCCAGATCGCAGACGTTGATCGACGCTTCGGCCGACTCGGCCAATTGCTCCAGCGCCGCAGCACGCTGCTGTTCCCGCCTAGCGGCTACCCAGTCCTCGAACCCGGGTGCATCCGGCAGCGTGAACCCTTCCATGAACTCACCAGATCCAAGTTCCACCCCCTCGGCAACGCACCTCACAGCCGATGCATCCAGACGCACCTGGTTCGCGTCGGTGACCAACGCTTCGCCCGCCACTCGGCGGATCACGCGTAGTGCCTCGTTCAATGAGTGCCGGGCCTTGGCATCGTCTTTCTCCGGCCAGAGAAGTCCGATCAGATGGTCGCGGCCTCTGCTTCGCTTGGAATACGCCAGATAGACCAACAGAGCGAGGTGTTTGCGCCACAGCAACTCGGGAGGCGGGTCGGCCCCGTCGATGGACACAGTGGTCGGGCCTATGCAGTGAATCTCGATCATCGGGAAGCGGAGCTCGTCGAATCGTCCACAAATGTAGGCGCCGCTGCAGGTGAAGGAAACTGGTGACAGCACAACCTTGCGTTTTCACCCGCATCTAAGAACTTCATTGCGCGCTTTACCTGATCAACTGCCACCATCTTGCCATCAGATACTGGAGACGCAACGACAGTCCATGCCGACTCCCCCTAACTGCGTATCACTCGGCAAGCAGTGTCGCCGTGTGAAGGT
The DNA here is from genome assembly GCA_039589275.1 of Gemmatimonadota bacterium. GTDB lineage: Bacteria > Gemmatimonadota > Gemmatimonadetes > Gemmatimonadales > GWC2-71-9. The sequence goes on from JBDHHP010000346.1 coordinate 1,029, forward strand.
CACGATAAGGGTATCTGATACCGAGACCGAAACTCGTACCCTGCAGGACGCCTCAGTGACCTGGATTACAGGCCATACGGAACGCATCTCTTTTGGCACACCGTACGTCGTGGACACCGAACTGCGCGTGGATGCAACCATTTACGTGCCATGCAAGTACCTCAGATGTGAGGACGGCTCGCCGGCCCTACATCCGAACGGGCAACCCGCGGATCCTCTGAATAGACCTGGGGCCGAGGTCGTGTGCTCTGCGCACGGATACACGGGTAAGCTTCCGACAATAAAGAGGAAGCCGGGAGAGCGGACACAGGTACAACTAGGAAAAGGCGAGTTCTCGGTCTACTACAAGAAGCGGCGCCGCAATCTGAAGCTGCGTCTCAAGCGCTCTGCGAGTAACGCGCTCCCAGTCCTGCAATCAGACAATCCGTGCGTGGGTGCACCGTGCATCACCGGAGACGGTGCCCGTGGGGCGGCCTGCTGTCGAGATCTTCAGCTGGAGCTGTGTCTCCCAAAGGGACGACGACGCCAACTGGCTCTATTGAAGGCCCGCCGCTCACCGTATCTTTGCAAAGTCAAGCGAGACGACAAAGACACCGTCTCCTGCGAGGTGCTCTCAGCCTGCGGGTACCTCAGTGATGACGGGATAACGTGCGTCCTTCACGACCGAATTCTGCCAAATGGGCGCAGGGCAAAGCCCTCGCTATGCTACGACTGGCCGGAACTAGGGCCGGATGAGACCGGTCATACGGGCTGTCGCCTGATCTAGCAATCGCACCAGGGGCGGGCAATGAGCGACCCCGACCACGCAGAGCTTGAGTCGGTCACCGGAGGCCGCTACGAAATCGAGGGCTTCCTCGCGCAGGGTGGCATGGGGAAGGTCTACACGGGGCGCAACAGGTCCCTCGGTTCGCGTGTGGCCATCAAGGTGCTCCCCACAGAGGTGGCCACCTCGGATGTCCGCCTAGCACGGTTCAAACGTGAGGCGGCATTGGCAGCGAACCTATCCCACCCAAACATCGTCCCGGTGTTCGAGTTCGACGCCACTCCCGGATTGGCCTATCTGGTCATGCCGTTTGTCGAAGGACAGACCTTGGCTCAGGAACTCGCGGAGCGCGGTCAGCTAGAGGTTGCAGAGGTAAGGCGACTGATCGACGACGTGGGTAAGGCGCTGGCTTTCGCGCACAAGAACGGGGTCATCCACCGTGATATCAAGCCGGCCAACCTGATCAGGGAAACCGCAACAGACCGGTGGTTGGTGACCGACTTCGGCGTGGCCCATTCCGCGCGTCCCGAGGAAACTGAGATCACCCAGACCGGAGTCGTTGTGGGTACGCCTGCCTACATGCCTCCGGAGCAGGCGACCGGGATTGGCGTCGACCCACGCACCGATCTCTACTCCCTGGCTGTGGTCGCATTCCAGGCGCTGTGCGGACTCGGATACGACGATCTCGCGGACTGCCTCACCAAAGGGCGCAGCACTCTCGAACGCGTGCTGGCGATGGCCCAGCCCCGGATGCGATCGGCACTGGTGAAAGCTCTCGTATGGCCGCTCGAGAAAGTGCCAGACGAACGACCGCAGTCGGCCGAGTCTTGGCTGGAGACCTTGATGGAAGCCGAGCGGACCCAGTCGCTGTACCGCTGGGCCTGGGCAGCCGCAGCAGCCTCTCTTGCCATCGCAGCGTTCATAATGTTCCGGCCAGCGCCGACCACCCCCACACCCACTTCGCCAGCCATCGCGGTGGCTCCGTTCAGAGGAGATATCTCCGGCAGTTCGGGGGACCTCAGCATCGCCAATCTGGCGGACTTGTTCGATTGGCAACTCAAATACTTGCCCAACCACCGCGTGATGGGCGCAAGCTTCCGCGGCGAAGCCGAGTCGCGATTCGGATCCGCTCCGGAAACGGACGCCTTAATCCAGTTGGCCAGAGAACGTGGTGCGACGATGCTGGTTGAGGGGCGTGCTGGGTCGCGGGGTGACCTACTGACTCTCGAAATCCGCGTATACGAGGCTGCAAGCGAACGGAGGGTGGCATCGGCAGATACTGTCGGGCCTGCGGATAGTCTGGACGCGCTGGTTTCCGCGCTCGTGATCACGGCATTCGCGGAGCGAGACGCTCAGCAGCTGAGCGGGTGGAAACGGGCACTGCCCAAGGGATTGGAGGCTACAACCGCGTTCCTACAAGGCAACCTGGACCTGCGCCGCGGCTCCTATCGCAACGCAACAGAGCAGTACAACGAAGTCATTCGTCGTGATTCGACGTTTGCACCGGCGCACTTCAATCGGATGTTCGCGCTGATGTTCGGTGGACGACCCAGCGAATACTCAGTGCACGTTCGGTCGGGGTTAGAGGGTGCAAGCGCGCACAGGGAAGACCTCGATCCACTGTCCCAGCGAATCCTGGAGGGATACCGACT
>JBDHHP010000347.1:0-3425 GCA_039589275.1 Gemmatimonadota bacterium
GTCTGGCTCCACAAATGCGTAGAACCTGAGGTCCTTCCAGAAGCCGGGATCGAAGCAGCGATCTGTGGTAACGGTGTTCAGCAGCGCTTGGACTTCTTTGGTGGCCGTGACCACTTCAACGTCCTTCGCGGTCATGATCTCCCACAAGCCCATGAGCGCGTTCACTGTGGGATACATGGACAAGAAGTCACAGTAGACCGCCGGCACCTCGGTCTTCCGGATCCTCACCTCGGCACGGCCACCGAAGTAGGTGGTCATTGCCACGCCTAGGCTACTCGCTCTGACCGAAAACTTGGTGGTTGGGGATTCGACACCCATCTGCTTCAGGTAGGCCTTGGCGATTGAGGCAGGCGAGAATGCGTGCTCGGGTGGGAGGGTGATCGGATGCTTATCGTACTCAGCCCTCAGAGTCTCCAGCAACTCCCCTGTCGCCAGAGTATCACGACGGCAATAGTCGACGCTTGCCTCGTCGACCACACCGTGCTCTTCCACTGAGGTCTTTGGATGTTCAATCTCGAATCTCTCGCCGGCGCTCCGCAATGACATTGCCGATCCAGTCAGGGCGAACGTCAGGGTGCGTAGATCGAGGAACCGCCCGCGGGCGATCTCCAGTTTCTCCTTGTCAGGCTGACGCGTCTTCGTGGTGAGGCCCATGAAGGCCCGCTTGCTGTCGAGTAGCTTGACCAGCACTCTGGGCCGGTGTGTGTTCTCCTTCCTGACTCCAGATTCCTTATCCAGATAGTCCCAGAAGAGAAACGAGAACCCACCGTAGTAGTCTGCCCCCTTGGCGTCACCAACTGCGAGCGCCAGCCGTGACAGGTCGAATGGCAGGTTGAACCCGACGATAATGCTCGATGCCTGGAGGGTCTTCCACAGCCTGTCATCGACGAACTTCCGACGTGACCATAGACCCAGTTCCCGACGCTGTCCGTCTACCACATCGGCCTCGTGCGTATCGCAGTAGTGCTTGAGGACCGCGAGCGCCTCGGGATCGCGTTCAGCGAGGTCATCGGCGTGGATGATACCTTCCTGCACGCATTCGAGCTTTGCGTCATCGGTCCAGCGACAATACCGGTAGCTTCCGTACAGGAACCGCTGTATCTCATCGGCCGTGGTCTCGGTGTCGAACACGAGTACCGACTCGCCCCAGCGGCCCCCAAGCAAACGCCTGGGGGCCTCAGTCGTGGACTTCCTGCTCTTACGCCGCTTTCGCCTACTGACGGGCGCTGCGAAAGCACGTATCGCTATTGGGATTCTCTTCCTGTTCATTTTCCCTCCTTCATGTTCCTCCACTCGGGATACTTCTCGTCGAGCGCTTTCATGAACCGCGACAGCTGGTCGGCCAACTTGAACAGACTCTCGCCCAGCACTGGGAGGAACACACCAAGTGCCCTGAGTACTGCAATCAGATGCTCTAGAAGATTCGCTGGTGTCTCCATCGATACGCCGTAGCGTCGGTTCATTTCGGTAAGGATCGCGTGACAGTTCAGGCACACGGGCACGGTCACATTTGGATCGTTGTTCTTACCTAGAACGTGGTGTGAATGAACCAGCGACCAGTGGACCTTCATCAGCACTTCAGCGCTCCTTATTCGGCACAGGACGCAAACTGGCTTCGGTCCGAATCGCCGTTTCCACCGCAGTTTGCGTATGTCAGTCTGAATGGGGTCGTGTTCCAGCATTGTATGTCTCCTTGTCTTCACAGTGGTTGGAGCTTCTCAGACAATCGATTCGTAGATGTCTTCAAAACTGATCTCCCCCGCCTGGGCTAGTCGCTCAAGCGTTGGTAGATCGGTGATGTACGGGTAGAACTGGCCAGCGACCCTTACTCCCTTGCCTCGAAACCGCCTAAGCCGACTGTCGATTCCTGTCCGCAAGTAGTAGTGGGCCGCAGGCCAGAACCGACCCAGTTCCGACGCTTTCCTTGAGTCCCGGATGTCGAGTGTCACCGGGCCCCACTCGGTCGGCACCTTCATGGGCCGCTTCATCCGATCAAACGGCTTGGCTCGGTAGCGGCCGGTCGGTAGCTGCTCGACGGCGGTGCCAACGTGGTGTCGGATGTTCCGGATCGTGGTGCCAGCGACCCTTGCAGCCTTGCTCGTCGACATCCCCCGTCGGGTAAGTGACAGAGCGTGGAGCGCTCTCCGTCTTGCCTCCTGTTGCTGCTTCCGCTGGGCAGGTGTGAGGACCCAACGGGCTCTGGATCCCTTCCGCTTCCTACTTAGCATGGCCCGCTCCCTTCTTGGCCCGGATCCGTGCGAGCTTCTCGACATCCGAGCGCCGGAACAGGCGGATGCCTCCTTCGGTGCGTGTGACCGCCTTCAGCTTCCCCTTGGTCTCCATCTGCCTCACGGCGGCAGCGGTGCAGTCCAACACCCGGGCCGCGTCCGCTGGTGTGAGTAGTGCCTTCATTTCTGCCTCCTCGTTGGTGGTGGGCTGGTCTCCCAAACCGAGTGTTGGAGACCCTGGGAGACATTCTAAGTATCATGGCATATGTAACTTGCATCATTTGGATTACTCTTCTAAATTTCATTATGTCCCCACCCGATCAGCTCCGAACAGCCGACGAGATCCTCAGCGTCTGCAGGTTATTCGGGCGGGTTGTGACGCCAGTCCAGTTCGAGTCATGGCGAAAGCGGGGATTGATACCGACTCCAGTGCGTCACTTTGGCGGTCGCGGGACGGGCTCGGAAACTCTTGGCTACCCAGATCAGGCTGTGTTCAACGTGCTGGCCGTTGCCAGTGCGCTCAGGCACAAGCGGAGCCTCGACCAGGCAACGCTGTGGATGTGGTTGGCAGGATTCGATGTCACGAACGCGGTCTACCGGATGCTGAAACGGAAGGCGGAGGGCTGGCGGAAGGCGTTTGAACGTGAGCTACGAGAAGAAGAAGACGCCGCCGATTCCGATGATCCGAGTGCTGGATCAGATCTTCTGCACCGACTTGTCTACCGTCGGGCTCCTAAGTGGGCGACACCTTTCCGGCGGTACTTTCGCGGTGAACTCCGAGATCAGTTCCATACTACTGCATACCTAGTGCTGAAGGCGCTTGGTGGCGGCATCGGTGTGAAGGACTGGGCAAATAGACTGGAGCCCGACGAAGTTCTGCCCCTCAGACGCGCACTTGGTGCACTCCCGAGACCGACGGAGAAGGAAGCAGAGAGCGAAGCGTGGAAGGAAGGGATCTCCAAGGAACTCAAGCTGCTGGAAAGGGAATTCAGTCCTCGGGCACTCGTAGGCGAATTGGAAGCGATCCGTGAACTGGACGAGTGGTGTGACTGGCTCGATGACCTACGGGATCAGTTCACACTCTGGATCCGTGGTATGACGATTCAGTTTGGGGGTCCGTTCGTGCCAGTCACGCCGGAGGGTTTTCTCCTATGGTTTGCTGCTCGTTTCGTGAGCGTTCGCTTCAGCTGGATCATG
>JBDHHP010000348.1:0-3396 GCA_039589275.1 Gemmatimonadota bacterium
CACGTAGTAGAGGAAACCGTCAGCGTCACCGCAGTCATGGAGTGGAAGGATGTGCGGGTGAGTGAGCTTCGCTGCGATGTCGATCTCTTGTACAAACCGATCCGGACCGAGGGCGGCAGCCAGTTCTGGTCGGAGGACCTTCACCGCAACCTTGCGGTGGAGCTTCACATCTTCGGCAAGATAGACGGTAGCCATCCCACCGCTACCGAGTTCCCGCTCGATGGTGTAGCGGTCGGCTAGTGCAGCCTTCAGACGTTCCAGCACGTCGGCCATGGGGACAGCTCCCGATTGGCGACTGGTCTAAGCTACGATTTGGGGCTGGAGTCGGCCAGATTACAACGACAGCGGCACCGTGGCCCAGTACCGATGAAGAACCAAGATAATCGTTGAGGTTCTCTGAGTTTGGGGCCCCTTTTGGGGTACCCTAATGAAAAAGGCCGCTCCGAAGAACGACCTTTGAAGATGCAAAGTTGTTGCACTACAGTTGTTTAGTTCGATACCCCGCCAGGGACTCGAACCCCGAACCTACTGATTAAGAGGAAGTCATTGAACCCAACCGTTCACGACAAACCGCTACAAACCGGAATTTCTCATGACCGTTGATGACCATTCATGACCTGCCGAGACCACCGAAGTCACCCAGGAGTCACCCACGACAATGCAGAGAGTAGCCCTAGCCCTTCGGCCTCATCAATTCTTGGAACGGCGGGTAGTCGCGGATGGGCTCCAAGGCGATCCAAGGCCGGGCCCACGGTTGTCGATGTGGGAATCCTTCTCCGAGAGCCTGTCTCCAGAGCGCCACGGCACTCTCACCATCACCGAGGGCTCCTGCGATCAACGCTCGCCAGATGGTGTTCCATCCCCTCAGGTAGGGCCTGTCCAGAGCCTCAAGCCGCTCGGAGGTCTCCAGTGCCTCTTCTTGGTCTCCACGACAAGCAGCGAGGATTCCGACAAGTGCACGATAGTTCATGTTCTCGGGGAACTCCTCCGACAGTGGCTTCGCGACACTGTAAGCCTCCTCCCAGCGGTCAGCGACGTACAATGCCCAGGAGTAGCCGCCACGCCATGCTGTGCCTGATTTCGTCTCAGGCGGTCTCGCTTCGTACCACTCTATTGCTCGGTCAATCGTGGTTTGCGCGGCATCGGTGTGACCGTGGCGGCGCAGGTAAGAAGCGATCCGTGAAATCGAGGTTCCCACGCTCAGACTCTGTTCGGGCAAGGCGACTAGATCGTCGAGCAACGCGTTCAGCTCCTCGACGCGGCCTAATGCCGCCAGTGCAAAGCCCTCATATCCGAGTGTCCCAGGATCGTCCCCGTAGGTCTCTCGATATTGCTGGGCAGCCTCCATTGCCTTCTCGTGCTCATCCAGTTCCGAATACGCCCATACAAGCACCGTGAAGTAGGACGACCAGCCTCGCATCGGCCCCCGCTCAGGATTCGCATAGCACAACAGAAGAAGATGTAGCCGCCGGTCTTTGGGTGCGGCCCCGGTCCTCCAGAACTGGTCACCCCTCATACGCGCTCCTAGGCAGGAGACACGATCGGGAGCTTGGCAAACCCCTGGCCCGCCCGGAGGAGAAAACGCGTTGTAGGGGATTCTAGGGCTTCGCTCCGTTTACTTCTTGTCGAAGGGTGTGATCTTGCCCCGATCGGGTAGCCGCAGGACAAAGGGACGCCGCGTCTTCTTCGCGTGCTTGTAGATGTCTTGACGCCTCCGTAGAGTCAACTCGGTAAGGTCCGCAGGAGAGAAATTCGCAGAGCTAACGAGGACGAACACGCCAATCCCAGCCTGGAGCATCGCCTCACGTTGAGCCGGTTTCCTCCACATGTTCTTGTCATGCCTTATGAGAAACCACCCCCGCTTCGCTGACTTGGCACCACCCATGTAGGTTCCGCTCGCACGGGGTGTGGCGGTCGGGCAGTCACGCACGTCACTCCTGCAGGTCATCCCTGCCAAGCAAGGGCATTCGCCGACGCACCTCTGCCTCCAGCGCCGCGATTTCCTTAACCAAAGCGTTCGAACTTCTGGGGTGAGGTAGTAGCAGCCACTCCAGTGCATTCTTCAAGTGCTTCAGAGCCGTGACGTGCCTCTTCACTTTCGCAGCTCTTCCCAGTAGGGCTTGGGCGGCGGCGAGCGGTATCCGATATTCCGCGGGTTCAATTGGACGTGGTGGGGTGAGACCCGACTCGAGCCAGATCGGATCCGGCTTGTACCATTCGGGCTCTGGCTGTAGCCGGTAAACCTTCCATTCTTCGATGTCCACCCGCCACCTCCTAGCTGACTGCCTGGAAAACACCGGAGCCGACGCCAACGTACTTGAATCCGTGGCCCGCGCAAGCCGCGCTGCCGGTCACTGCAAGGCTCCGGTCGAGGCAAGCATGCGGACCTCTTCGGGGAGTTGCGTCGCGCGGCAGAGCTGGACGCCAGTCGTCCTCTGAGATGTCGCCTCGATCGAGCCCGTTCAGCAGCATTCGATCTGGATCTCGCCTTCGAGATGCCCGGTGAGCAACATTTTGTCGGTCCTTCGGGGGATTCCGGGCATTCGGTGCCGTACTCTGACGACATTCAGGTCGTACTTTGCCGTAAGAAACGCACCCCGCGTGACCCCCTGTCGTCTATTGTCGCCTCTCGATCCTCTTCAACATCCCCACGGCGTTCTGATTCAGCGGATTCAACTCCAGCGACCTCTCGTAGTTTCTCTTGGCAAGCTCGTCGTTGCCGGCTCTGAAGTAGGCCTCGCCAAGGTACTGTCAACTTAGAGCTGATTGCTCGTACCCAAGGCATCGAGGGCAGTTCGAAACTGCCCGAAGATCAAGGGTTTCCGGTTTTATGGATCGCGCTTTCAGCACGAGATTTCACTCAAGTTGACAGTACCCGGAGTCATCCAGATTGAACAGTGCAAGCTCGAGCGCCGCCTCGTCCGCATAGTATCCATCAACTCGACCGGTAACCGCAAAGCCGTGCTTTCTGTAGAGTCCCAGAGCAGCCCCATTGCTCTCTCTCACTTCGAGTTTCACCGTCTTGGCGCCAGCCTTCCGCGCCGCTCGCAGCAGGTGTAACAACAGCCACTCACCGATCTTGCACCGTCGCCACTCGGGGTGCGTCGCAATTGTCGTGATGTAAGCTTCACCTCCTGTCAAGTGACAGCCACCGTTCGCTACCACGGGCGGCGCACTCCGACTGTCATCATGTCCCACGCGCACCACCAAATACACTGATCCGAGTTCATCAGCGACTTCGTGTCGGTACGTCTCCGCTGGCCAGGGATCCTCCGGAAAACAGAGCGTCTCCAGCTCCACCACATCATCGACGTCGGCCAGGGTCATCGGTTGCAACACCAACCTGACGGTTCGACGTTCTCCGCCGCGGTTGGGATGCAGTTCGATGCTCTTGGT
>JBDHHP010000349.1:0-3379 GCA_039589275.1 Gemmatimonadota bacterium
GGCAATATCCAAGTGTTCATCAAAGCGAGACGGCGCTGAGCTAGTGCTCTGATCCCGCCAGAATCCCGGCTGCTCTGGGCGCCATTAGGGCGTCGCTGTGATGGGCCCCCGCCACAGCGTCGATGCCCCAGGCAAGTGGCGCGTCGATCCGGGCCGCAACTTCATTCACAATCCGCCAGAATGAGTGCCCCCGAGCGAACCGGTGGGTCCCCTGGGCGTTGGCTTCGGGCGTCCTACGGAGATTCGACTGAGTCGAGTCAATGTCCTGGTCGCCCAACAGCACTACCGTCGGCTTGGCAAACGCCGACCGAACATCCTGTTCTGTGATACCCGAGTTCCTGAGCCCATGCGGGAAATTGAGCGTGTCCAGCGGCATGGTGTACCATCCCGCGTTCGCGGCAACAGCCCGATCGACGGGAGCATCAGGCAGGAAATCAGGAGTCTGTGTACGAACTGCCCACCCGCTGAGTGTCCGTAGATCCTGAACGTCCGCCGAGTGTTTCCGGTGATCTCCTTAGACGTGCGCGAAGAGATGTACGACCGCGGTGTAGGTCCACAGCGAATCTGGCACAGGCTCACCGGTCTCATCGAACATGTTACCGAGGTTGTACATGGCGGCGCCGTCGTACAGCTCACTCGAGAACTCGGGCACAAGCAGAAAGAAGCCATGCCTCTCCGCCTCGGGCATCCAGTCGTCCGTGTACCTTGGCCCGTCGCGGGAAGCTCCATGCATCACGAACACGATCGGCGTGCTAGCGTTCGAAGTCCTGCGGCATGTAGTACCGCACGTTGATCGGCAGGTCGACGTTGCCCAAGGAGTCGTAGAACATGAAGCTGCCCCTGCCGACATCCAGCCCTGGTCTCTGATCGCCGCAAGCTGTCAGAAGCAGCACTGCGCAGCCGGCCGTAAGACTCGATCGCCACCCGCTGATTGACGTCACTAGTCGCTCCGGTCGTGTGTTTCTGTTGAACCATAACCTGACGATATCGTTAACGCCGACGGGTCCCGGAGCGGGCGTCAGAGAGCTTCTCAGCCCAGTTGGGATACTCGACCAATGTGCGAACTGCAGCACGCGGAGGGACGCGTCGGCGTGCGATATCGTCAGGTTCCGGTCACGCACCCTCTCCCCGCGTGCACGGGATCTCCAGTTCGGGTTTGGGCCCGGCACCCGCGTCTCCGCCGCATGCCACACCCAACAACACGGCGGCCCACGGAAGCTGGAGCCAGCGCGCCAAGTTCATTGCTATCATCGCGTGAGCCCTATCGGTCGGCCACGTTGTCTGCCGCGCTGCCTCCCGGCCACTACCCCTCCTGCGCCAGCCACTTCCTGGTCAACAGCAGTACGCGATCAATATCGTCCGAGTTGTTGTACACATGGAGCGAGAAGCGCAGTATGCCGCGCCTGATCGCCAGCTTCACACCATTCTCTGTCAAGTGATCGTGCAGGCTATTCATCCTGGGATCGTCCGCCGTGTAGTGCCTTCCGCCCCCGCTAGTCCCGACCGCGACAATGTGGCCGATGTGCGGGCCAGGTGCTCCACCGGTCACGGGGAGCCCAAGATCCAAAATGCCATCTATCAGTCGGCGAGCCAGACCCTTCACGTACGTCTCTATCCTCGCAGTTCCCAACTCGTGGATGAGTTGTAGCGACGCCTCTGCCGCAGTGGCACCGAGGTAGTTGTAGTTCCCCAAGTCGAAGCGACGCGCACCGGCGGCGTACTCCAGTTTCTCCCGGTCCATCGCGGTCTCGTGCGCATCGGCATCGAGTGCCACGCCGAACCGGGCCAAGTAAGCCGGCTCGATTATCTCGGCCCGCTCCCGTCGGCAATAGAGAAAGCCGGTGCCGTAGAAAGCCATCATGCCTTTTTGCGTTGCGACCGCCAGGCCATCAACATCCATTGCTCTTACGTCGGTGTGCTCGACGCCAATCGATTGGGCCGCATCTACCAGGAAGAAGGTTCCGAACCTACGGCAGGCCTGCGCGATGGGTGCAACATCCGTAATGAAGCCCGGAGAGAAGGACACGGTAGGCACAGTGACCAGACGGGTGCGGTCGTCGATGAGTGCCGCAATCCGCTCCGAGGGAATGCTCCCCTGCTCCGGTTCGGCGGTTCGCACCTCCACACCGAGCCGCCGATTCAAGTTCAGCCAGGGGTAAACGTTGTTGGGATGCTCCAGCTCGGGGCACAGCACGACGTTGTCACCCTTTTCCCACGGCAGCGAAGCGGCGATGGCGCTCAAGCCTTCCGAGGCGTTCTTGGTGAACGCAATCTCATCTGCGTCGGCGTTGATCAGCTTGGCAAAGCTGTCCCTGGTACGCTCGATCATCGCGAGCTCGGCCTGTTTGTCCCAACTACCGTACTGGTGCGCGTCGACATACGCATCAACGGCTTCCCTTACTCGAGTGGACAGGAGACTTCGAACCGCCACGTTCATATAGGTCCATTTGTCTGCACCAGGAAAGAGCTCGCGTACTTGTCTCAGGTCAGTCCCAGTAACGGTCGGTGCCATTCTATTCACTCTCCTCAAGCAGCTGCGCGTGCCGTACGGCGCTGCTCGGATTGGGCGACCATGGTCGTGCCCACCATGTCGCCCATGCAGTTGATGGTCGTGCTACCCATGTCGATGAGCCGGTAGATTCCGCCGACGATCGCTGCGATCTCGAGCGGTAGATTGAACGCCTGCACGAAAATCAGTGCGATCACCAACCCGCCGCCAGGGATCCCACCCGAGCCATTGCTCAAGATGAGACCAACGAGCAGGATTGAGATTTGCGAGGCAATTGTGAACTCCACGCCGGCGGCCTGCGCAGTGAACAAGAGAACGCCCGCCAGCATGATCGCAGTGCCATCCTTGTTGAGCTGGGCACCCAGCGGCAGAGTGAATGAGTAGACGCTGCGAGGCAGTCGCATGCGCTCCTCGGCAACGTCGAGGGAGACTGCTAGGCTCGCGAGGCTGCTGCAGGTGGCCGCCGTAGTGGCGTAGAGCGGCCCGGTCTTCTTCAGGAATGCCGCAGGCGAGTACTCAGTGAACAGCACAAGCATGATCATGTAGAACACAACCATGATGGCCTGACCGCCCCACACACCTCCGATGAACACCGCGAGCGGGCCGAAGATCACCGGTCCATATTCGCCTACTGTGCTTGCTGTGAGCGCTCCGATCCCTATGGGGCCGAAGTACATAATCACTCCGACCAGCTTACGAAACAGCTCTGCCAGTATGCCGTATACCTTCTGCAACGGTTCCCGCGACGGCTGTGGCAGCAGCAGCGTGACGACGCCCAGGAAGATGGCGAACACCACCACCTGGGCCACGTTGCCAGACGCGAACGCCGCAAACGGGTTTTCCGGTATCAGGCCGAGGAACACCTCGGTC
>JBDHHP010000350.1:0-3360 GCA_039589275.1 Gemmatimonadota bacterium
CGCCTGCTCGAGCGGGCACTGGCACTGGACGAAGGGCGGCCCCACGATGACATCAGTGTGCTCGTGATGCGCGTCCTGGATCGCACGGGCGACGACGTGCGCCGCCTGACACTCACGATCCCGCTGTGAGATACGCGGTGCAACCCCACCTACCGTGACCATGTCGTCATCTGCGGCCTGGGGCGGATCAGCTACCAGGCTGTGAAAGAGTCACTGCGACGGTGAAAAAGACCGAACAGGAAGAACGCCCGCTCATCGCCGTCGTTGGCCCCTGTGCCTCGGGCAAATCGCTGCTCGTCCGCGCGCTACGGCAGCGGGGATACAACGCTCGCGAGGTAGCGCAGGAACATTCCTACGTGCCTACGATGTGGCAGCGCATCACGCAACCCGACCTGCTCATATACCTGGACATCTCCTGGGAGGTCGCCTGTCAGCGGAGGCCCACCGACGCGAAGGCAGTCTGGTGGGCCGAAGTGGCCCACCGTCTGCACCACGCCCGGCACCATGCAGACCTCCACATCCACACCGACGCGTTGACACCTCAAGAGGTGCTCGAAGAGACGCTGGCGTTTCTCGAGAGGGCTGTAGGTAGAAGACACGATTATGAATCGTCTGATGTTGCAGGATTGGACTGCTGAGGGTATAATAAGATTCGCCTGCTACACACAGGCTGTAAGAACCAAGGCGGGCGTGGCAAGCGCCCGCCTTTGACTGAGAACTGAAGTCATGCACTTTTAAAGCTGAATAGACAAAAACATGGTCCCCGGCTAGGATTAGGTTGCGACACCAATCCAAAAGGGCCAGAGGGACCATGCTTGAGACAATTGTACAAAACCACGAGCAATTGAGCAATTTCCTGAACGCGTTTCGCAGTGCGTTCAAGAACCGTCCACAGTACCGGCACTTTCAAGCCTACGTAGTGGGTCTGATGATCTACCTGGGCAGCCGGAACTTGGCGGGATTGAGCCGTGCGATACCGGCTGGCAAGAGTGCGAGCAGTCTCTACCGCTTTGTGGCGAAGATGGACTGGAACACGGAGCGTGTGGAGCAGGTGCGCTGGGAGATGCTGAATCGGCGTACGCGGCGTGCGTTGCAGGCAGCGGGTCGGCAGGGCAAGCCTGTGCCGGTCTTTCTGGCCATCGATGATTCGTTGGTGGAAAAAAGTGGCAAGCAGATGGAAGGCGTAGATTACCACTACTCGCACAGCGCCGGTCAGACTGTGCTGGCACATGTCTGGGTGACCGCTCAGCTGGTCGTGCTGGGTCAGAGTTACCCGGTGGGTTGGAAACTGTACCAGCGGCGAGCCGCGTGTGAGGCGTCGGATATCCCGTTTGCATCCAAGCCTGAACTGGCGCGCACGATTGCGCGGGAGTTCGAACCGCTGCCCGGCACGCAGACCTATGTGCTGACCGATAGCTGGTATCCGTCTCAGGATTTGCTTGACCTTTGCCATGAGCGCGGCTTCTATCTCATCAGCGCCGTCAAGTCGGACCGCAAGTTCAAGACAGCAGGACACAACCTTCAGGTGAAGCAGTGGGCCCAGAGCTTGCCCAAGCGGGCGTTTGACCTCGTGACCGTCAATACCACCTGCTACAAGCTCTGGTCGGCCATCGGTCGCCTGTCGAGTGCTCATCGTGTTAGGCTGGTCGTCAATCGTGTCATCGGACAGAAGCAGTGGCGCTATCTCATCAGTACCGACCGCTCGCTCACGCCCCAGACCATCATCAGCTACTACCTGGGCCGGTGGGAAGTCGAGAATTTCTACCGTGTCGCCAAACAGTCGCTCGGTTGGGGTGATTATCAGATGCGTGACCTGTTCGCCATTGAGCGTCATGTCCAATTGATGATGGTTACCCATGCTTACCTTGAAATCGCGCGTCAGCAAGCCCTTGCTGCTTCGTCCGAACCGCACGCCCATGTCACACTCGGTGATATTCAACGTCAACATCAAGCGTTTTCTCGTCGCGCCGAGATCGCTCAGGTCTTTGATCTCACTCACCGTGGCTTTGAACTCGACACAATCTATCAGCGTCTAGCTGCATGAAACTGCATGACTTTAGTGAGAATACAAATAAACGGATTGGATGAATGTGATACTCTGGCTAATTGGCACACTGATCGTCGTATTGGGGCCCATCATTCTGATTCACGAACTGGGCCACTTCATCTTTGCTAAGCTGGCAGGGGTGCGAGTCGAGGAATTCGGGTTCGGCTTTCCACCCCGCCTGCTGAAATTGTGGCGTGGCAAGGGATACCTAGAAATCGGCACGGCGCGCGTGGACATACCGGCAGGCTTCCGACTGCCCCCCAGGCTGAAAGTGGGCCCCCGCGTGGACGCCGTCGTCCGTCGCCATGGTGATGGCACCTACGTCCTACACCGCCTGACGGTGCTCGATCCGACCGCAAACGGCCGGCCGGTCGAGCCGGAGACTGCACCGGAGGAAGTGCACCTGCGCGGCGCTCTGACCACCCTGGAGCCAGGTACGCTGTACAGCCTCAACCTGCTGCCTATGGGCGCGTTTGTGAGAATGACCGGCGAGGAGGACCCCTCCGATCCACGCAGCCTGGCGGCGCAACCCAAACGCTGGCGTGTGGCGGTGATGGCCGCAGGGGCGGCGCTGAACATCCTGGTCGCCCTACTGCTGCTCGTCGGCGCCTACACCTCTGGCTATCCAGAAAAATGGGTGGTCGAGGTCACCAAAGTGGAACCAGGGAGCGCCGCCGAGGTGGTGGGACTGCAGCCCCACGACATTGTTCTGGCTGCCGGTGGGGAGCCCATCGAGGAAGGGCTGGTGCATCTACAGCGCATTATCCGTGCCGCGCCAGAGCAGACGATCGAACTCGTCGTTCTGCGTCAAGGGGAACCACTCACTCTGACAACGACGCCGGGGCGTTCGTCGGAAGGCTACGGATACCTGGGCATCTGGATGGCCCCCTGGCCTGACCGAAGCGCGTTGCAGCGCTACCGGTTGCCCGAAGCTCTGAGCGCCGGCATCAACGACATCGTCGCTGCCGTAGTGGCAACCGTGCAGGTTCCAGCGCGACTGGCCCAGGGAGACATAACCCCTCAAGAGGCGCGTCCGGCCAGCATGGTCGGCATCAGCGGAGTGTTGGCGTTTACCCTCCAACAGAGCATCGAGTGGGGCCTGGCTTTCCCCGTGCTGCAGACCGCATCGCTCATCAGCCTGGCCCTGGGCCTGACCAACCTACTGCCCCTCCCAGCTCTCGACGGGGGGCGCATCCTCTTCGTGCTCATCGAGGCCGTGCGCGGCCGCCGCATCTCGCCGGAGCGCGAAGCGGTAATTCACTTCGTGGGCCTGGTGGTCCTGATCAGCTTGATGGCGTTTGTGATGCTTCAGG
>JBDHHP010000351.1:0-3349 GCA_039589275.1 Gemmatimonadota bacterium
TGAGATTGGGAACGGCCGCAGCTGCATCGGATCCGAGTGCCGCCAGGCCTGTGGCAGCCCAGTAGCGTACCGCAGCATCTTCATCCGCGAGTGCCTCCTGCAGCTTTGGCAACGCGGATGTGCCACGGCCAACCAAATCCGCCGTCTCGAGGACGTGCGCCAGCGGGTAGACACGATCACTTCCCGTCACATCGATGGGCATTCTGCCGTGCGCACGGGCGAGAAGATCACTTTCAGGCAAGAAGCCACTGTCGCGGCTCTCCAGTATCCAGTCGAACAGCGCCGTCTTCAATCGCTGCAACGTACCTCTATGTGCCTCGGAATCGGCGAGATTACGCATCTCCAGTGGATCATCGCGCGTATCATACAGTTCCTCTGCAGGCTTTGTCGCTGCCATCAGGTAGGTCGCGTCACCCGAAAGATCACCCATGTCATGCAAACGACGGATTTCCTCACGGATGGGCGTGTGCTCGGAATAGAAACTGCGCTGCATACGCGGGCGATGCGGCAGAAAGTTGCGTATGTACTTGAACCGACTATCGCGGATCGCCCGGCTGATCTCCAGCACCTCATCCACCCGGTCGCGCGTGGCCACGACATACTCACGTGCCCGGCCCTCTCGGCCGCCGAGAAACGCTGCACCCTGCATGACATCCGGAATATCAACACCAGCTATGCTGAGCACGGTCGGTGCGAAATCCACGAAACTCACCATCCGGTCTACCGCAGCACCCGGGAGTGCCGGAGCCAGATACTGATACTTGGGTGGAAACCGGATGATGAGCGGCACCTGAAGTCCGCTATCGTGTAACCACCGTTTTCCGCGCGGCAGGCCATCGCCATGATCCGAATAGAAAAAGACAATCGTATCCTCGGCGAGCCCATCCTCGGCCAGCTGGTCGAGCAACTGCTGTACCTGGCCGTCCATGATCGAAACCTGGGTATAGAATGCGGCCAGGTTCTCACGTACGAGCGGCGTGTCCGGGTAGTAAGGCGGGATCGGAACCGTCCCTGCTTCATAGCGTTGATGGTCCGGCAGACTCTGAGTCTTTTCCTGCAGTGCATCGCCGACATAACGGGTCTGGCTCTGATGTGTGGTCATCAGGTTGAAGACACTGAAGAACGGTTGACCTGTTCCACGTTTGCGCCAGTGTGCCGTATCGCTGGACTCATCCCATGCCGTGTCCGGTGTTTCGAAATTGTAATCCTCTTTCACGTTGTTACTGCAATAGTAGCCAGCGTCACGCAGAAACTCGGTGAAACAATGAACCCTGGTCGACAATGGTTGTACGCCGCGTAAGTGCTGTGTGCCGAGTGTTGTCGCAAATAGACCGGTAATCAGGCAGGAACGCGCAGGTGTACAAACTGGGGCTGTGGCAAAAGCGTGCTCATACCGCACTCCCTGAGACGCGAAGCGGTCGAGATTCGGCGTTCTCGCATAGGTGTCACCATAACAGCCAAGGTGTGGGCTCATGTCCTCACAAGTGATCCAGAGTATGTTGGGTTTGTCGTCAGTCTGGTTCTGACAGGCCAACAGATTGCCGGGAAAGAACGCGGTGCCGGAAAGAGCGAGGCCGGTCGATTTCACAAAATCGCGTCTTTTCATGCTGTTCTACCTCTTCAGTCATACACAACGGCGCGGTACCATCGATGTGAGCGTTTCAAAATTGGGCTTGGGAGCGCTGGAGGGCGACACGATAGCTTGCAGCCCGGTGCAGGGGTCCGCAAGGAACCGGGAACAACCCCTTCCAGCGTGTGGCGCTACACCCCAATCTGGCCGTCAATGGCCGCAAACCGTAGCTTTGCTCTGATCTCAGCGGAGTGGGCGATTGAGGACATCTCGCAAGGCGTGTGAAGAAGGGAGTCTGACCATGAGAGTGAGTATTCTCCTCGGGGCGCTCATCGTCCCCCTTGGCACTGGGGTTGTGCAGGCGCAGGCGCCGCTTTTCACCGATGCATTTCCCAAGGATGAATTTGCCGACCGGCGGACCCGGGTCATGGAGACTATTGGCGACGGAGCGGTGGTGATTCAAGGTGCTACGGAGTATCCCGGCTACGTCAAGTTCCGTCAGAACAACCAGTTCTTCTATCTCACCGGCGTCGAAGTCGTCCGTGCGATCCTCGTGATGGACGGCCGCAGCAAGAAATCGACCCTGTACCTGCAGCCGCGCAACGAGCGCCGGGAAAGCTCGGAGGGTCCCGTGCTGGTGCCTGGCGAGGAAGCAGCTAGGCTAACAGGCATAGAGACTGTGCTTCCGAGAGAAGCGTTCGGTCAGGCGTTGTTCCAGTTGGGACAGGAGGGTCGGACACTCTACACACCCTTTCGCCCGGAGGCTCTCCACGCGGCGACCCCCAGCTACACCAGCAACCATGCAGCAGCCTCGGCCGCCGACCCGTGGGATGGACGCGGTTCGCGCGAGGCGGCGTTCATCGAGCACATTCGCGCCGCCATTCCCCAAGTAGAGATACGCAACTTGGATCCGATTCTCGACAAGATGCGCTTGATCAAGAGTCCCGGTGAAGTGCTGACGATTCGCGAAGCCACGCGCATTGCCGGTGAGGCGATCATCGAGGGTATGCGGTCGGCCGTAGTGGGCATGTACGAGTACGAGCTCGAAGCGGTGGGCGATTACGTCTTTAAACGGCACAACTCGCAGGGCCTGGCCTACTTCTCATTGATCGCCACGGGAAGCAACGCGCATTATCCCCATTACCACGCGTCACAGAGCCAGTTGGACGATGGGGACCTGGTCTTATGGGATTGGGGACCCGACTACAATTACTACACTTCTGACGTGACCCGGATGTTTCCTGCCAACGGGACCTTCAGTCCCGAACAACGAGAACTGTACACGATCTACGTGCGATTGTATCAGGCTCTCATGACCTCAATCCGACCTTATGCGACCCCGGCTGATATCATCGATGATGCGGTCGAGAAGATGGAAGCGGTCTTCGAATCATATCAGTTTACGGATCCGAAGATCCGAGAAGCGGCAGATCGTTTCGTCGAAATGTATCGCAGCGGGAGTCGGCATCAGCGGTTGGGACACTGGGTGGGCATGGAAGTTCACGACGTCGGCGCACCGTTCGAAGTGATGCTGCCGGGGATGGTGTTCACCATCGAGCCAGCGCTCCGGATCCCACAAGACAGGGTTTACATTCGCTGCGAGGACACCATTGTGATTACCGAGACCGGTTACGAAAGCCTCTCGGAGTTTGTGCCCATCGAGATCGAGGACATCGAGCAGCTGATGGCCGAGGAGGGGTTTGCAGAACGGCTCTGGAAACAACGCCGCTCTGCGACTTGATTCGATGTAGCGGAAGATCCAACTTCGTGCCTTGCCTA
>JBDHHP010000352.1:0-4535 GCA_039589275.1 Gemmatimonadota bacterium
GACGCTGGATCAGGTCGTCGAAAAGCTGACACGTACCATGGAGACGCTCGGCAAACTGGAGCGGTATGAGGGTCATCTCCTGAATTGGTACGATATCCAAACCCTGACCCCTCTCAAGCCCCGCTACGTGTCCGCCGTCGACAGCGGAAACCTGTTGGGTGCCTTATGGACTTTGGAGCATGGACTTGACGAGCTGCTTCAGGGACCCGTCTTGGATGAGAAAGCCTTTGAAGGCCTGCGGGATACCGGGGAAATCCTGAAACAGGTTGTCCAACAGGAAGGAATTGCCAGCTGTGATGCTCACGCCCTCGGCGAACTGATGCACGCGTTGGAAGCCCCGCCGGATCGCATCGCTGAAGCGCTTCGCCTACTGCGGCGAGTGGAGGGGAGTGTAAAGGCTCTGACCGATGAAGCGCATGAGTCCGCCGACGTTGAAGCAGGTGCGGCCTATTGGGCCGGGCAGATGGAGAGGCAGGTATCGGCTTGGCTAAGGATCACGGATCGCTATCTCACCTGGATCGAAATCCTCGATGAAAAAACGGAAGAGGAAGTCGCTCAGTTGTGTCCGGAGGCTGTGCTTGCCATCCGCCATGACCTGCATCACGCGCCTTCGCTTCTCGATCTTGCCAATGGTCACATCGGCTCTATCCCGATCCTTGAATCGATCCGGGAGGTGGCTGCCTCGGCTGGTGGCCCTCTCGTCGAATGGCTTGACCGCCTTTTGCAGGCCTTCGCAAAGTCGAAACACCTGGCCGGTGAAATGCTGGGTATGGGCGAGCGGCTCATCCAGGACGGACGCGAGTTATCTGAATCGATCAACATGCGTTTCCTGTATGACCGCGAACGACGGCTGTTCTCAATCGGCTACAACGTTTCTGAAGGCATCTTGGATAACGCCTACTACGATCTTCTGGCGAGTGAGGCGCGGCTCGGAAGTTTCGTAGCCATCGCTCGGGGAGACGTCCCAATTGAACATTGGTTCTCTATGAGTCGACCCTACAGCGCTATCGGTCGGCATCGGGTGTTGCTCAGTTGGAACGGTACCATGTTCGAATACCTGATGCCTCTGATATTCCAGTGCTCTTATGGGAATTTGCTCTTGGATAAAGCAGCGAGGGAAGCCGTGGCGATCCACATTGATTACGCTCGCAAGCGTCGTGTGCCGTGGGGGATATCGGAGTCTGCCTTTGGATATCTGGACCTCAACGAGACCTATCAATATAAAGCCTTCGGCGTACCGGAGCTTGGATTGAAACGCGGCTTGGAGGAGGAGGTCGTTGTAGCGCCCTATGCCACCCTTCTGGCAGTGAATGTAGCGCCGAGGGAGACTGGGGCTTCTGAACGATTACGGCTACTACGAAGCGATGGACTTCAGCCGTCAACCGAGTCGTAAGGGCGAGCGTGGTGTGATCGTACGGGCTTACATGGCCCATCATCAAGGCATGGGTTTCCTTTCGCTGACCAACTTCCTCCATGGCGATCCTATCCAGCGGCGTTTCCATGCCGACCCACGTGTGCGTGCGACTGAGCCATTGCTCCACGAACGTATCCCAATCCGTCCTCCACTGCTGCACCACATCTCCACGCGGGAAAGAGTCCCTTCGGTGACGAGTGTCGGCGAAGTTGCGCCTTCAGTGAGCAAGTTCGATACGCCCCATACCAGCACGCCTAAAACCCAAGTGCTCTGCAATGGTCGTTATGGTTTGATGGTCACGAACGCAGGCGGTGGATACAGTCAGTGGGGCAGCTATGAGATCACACGCTGGAGATCAGATCGGACTCAGGATCCGTGGGGAACCTTCTGCTACATCCATGAAGCCGATTCGGATCGATTGTGGTCCAACACTTATAACCCAATCGGCGGGAAGGTTGAGGCGTATTCCGTCAACTTTGCGCTCGACCGTGCCGTGTTCCGGCGCGAGGATAACGGTATTCAAACCGAAACTGAGGTAGTCGTCTCACCAGAAGATGACGTTGAGATTCGGCGGATCACTCTGATCAATCGGTCCGTTCGCAACCGCCACCTCAATCTCACCAGCTACGTCGAACTCTCGATGGCGCCACACAATTCAGACCGGCAGCATCCGGCCTTCAACAAGCTGTTCATCCAAACCGAGGCGGTGCCTCAACATCAAGCGCTCCTCGCGTATCGTCGACCTCGCAACAAAGACGACCTACCCATTGTTGTTGCGCACCGCTTTACGCTTGAACCATCCGAGGATGAGACCCTGCGGTTCGAGACAGACCGGCAGCGATTCATTGGACGCGGACGGACGCTCGCGAATCCGATGGGAGTCTTTCAAGAACTCGGTAACAGCCAGGGTTTTGTTCTCGATCCGATCCTCAGCCTACGCAAGAGTGTGACTCTAAATCCTGGCCAGCGTGTCCAGGTCTCCTTGGTTCTCGCCGTAGGCGAAACGCACCAGCAGGTCCTGGGGCTGATGGGCAAGTACAGCGATCCCCATGCTATCAATCGGGCAATGGATTCCGCTTGGGCGTCTGCCCAGATAGAGTTGCGATTGCTTCACATTCAGCCCGACGAAGCTCGCCGCTTCCAGCATCTGGCAAGCCACTTGCTGTTTCCCAATCCTCTTCTGCGTCCTCCCTCCGAACGCATTGAAGAGAACCGCAAGGGTCAAGCCGGGTTGTGGCCCTATGGAATCTCGGGCGACTTGCCGATTGCCCTGGTCACCATCGGCGAGGCGCAGGATATCAGCCTGGTCCGTCAGATGCTCCAGGCACATAGCTATTGGCGAAGGCACGGGTTGATGGCAGACCTGGTGATCCTCAACGAGGAGGCAGGCGGCTATGAGCAGCCGCTCCGAGAACAACTGCAGCGCCTGATCCAAACGCATTCCATGTATGCGGGGATTGATCGGCCTGGTGGAATCTTCTTGCGCAGCGCGGATCAAATCCAGGAGGAAGACCTGACGCTACTCAAGGCTGCGGCGAGTGTGGTGCTGGTGGCGGCACGTGGCACTCTGCCCCAGCAATTGGGCATGCCTCCTGTGGAGGCTCTGGAGCTGCCGGAACCCATGGCTAAGAAACGTGCTCCCCGGGAACCTTCGGCTTCGCTGCCCCACATGGAGTTGTCCTACTTCAACGGCCTGGGTGGTTTTACCCCGGATGGGCGTGAATACGTGATCTATCTCGGCCCCAACACCCACACGCCTGCACCTTGGGTGAACGTCATTGCCAACCCGACCTTCGGAGCATTGGTCAGCGAAATGGGGTCTGGCTTTACCTGGTATGGCAACAGCCGGCGCAATCGTCTGACACAATGGTCGAACGATCCCGTAATAGATCCACCATCTGAGGCGTTATACATCCGGGACGAGGAAACTGGTGTCTGCTGGACGCCAACCCCGTCGCCGATCCGTGAGGAGACAGCATATCGGGCAAGGCATGGGGCCGGGTACACGGTCTTCGAGCATAACAGTCATGGGATCGAACAGGAACTGACGGTCTTCGTTCCAGTGGATGAGAATGGTGGAGAACCGATTAAGCTGCAGAGGTTGCGGTTGAAGAACGACTCCTCCAGGCATCGCAAGCTCTCGGTGACGTACTATGTGGAGTGGACACTGGGCGAGGACCGCGAATCCTCCCAGATGCACATCGTGACCCACTGGGATGACAAAGTCCGGGCCTTGATTGCTCGGAATCGCTACCATCCTGAGTACGGGGATCGGGTCGCCTTCGCGGCAATTGACCCGCCTGCCGAGTCTTACAGCGGCGATCGCGTGTCATTCGTTGGGCGTAACCGTTCGCTGGGAAACCCAGCGGCGATGGAGCGAATGAGGCTGTCGCGTCGGATAGGGGCGGGATTTGACCCGTGCGCGGCACTGCAGGTCACGCTTGAGCTTGCTCCTGGCGAGAGCGCTGAGATGACGTGCATGTTGGGGCAGGCAGAATCGGTGGGAAAAGCCCAAGAACTGGTTCTGACCTACCGGGAAAGCCAGGCGATTGAGACCACGCTAAGCCAAACCAAGGCCTGGTGGGATAACCTGTTGGGCGTGATCGAAGTGCATACCCCCGAACTTGCAGCGGACTTCCTGATCAACCGTTGGCTTTTGTACCAAAGCTTGAGCTGTCGCATCTGGGGACGCTCTGCTTTCTACCAGTCCGGCGGCGCATTCGGCTTCCGCGATCAATTGCAGGACGTGATGGCTTTCGTCTACGCGCATCCTGAACTGGCGCGAGGGCACATTCTGCTGGCGGCGAGCCATCAGTTCAAGGAAGGCGATGTCCAACACTGGTGGCATTCACCGACCGTCGCGGGAATCCGTTCGCGTATCTCCGATGACATGCTGTGGCTTCCCTATGTCGTCGCTCACTACGTCCGGACCACCGGCGATGTTAACATCCTGCATGCGGAGGTTCCCTTCCTCAATGCCCCCATGCTGGAAGATGAGCAGCGAGAAAGCTTCTCCACACCGGAGGTCGCGTTCGAACGCGCCACGCTGTTTGAGCATTGCCGGCGAGCGGTTACCCGCGGACTGACGGTTGGACCCCACGGCTTGCCCCTGATTGGAACA
>JBDHHP010000353.1:0-3340 GCA_039589275.1 Gemmatimonadota bacterium
AGTCGTTCTGGTGGGCCTGCCCGCCAACCTCACGGGCCTCGCGAGCGAGATGAAAACGTCGGTACTGCAGCTAATCGCAAGCCTGTGGCCGTGGTTTTGGCGTTTCGCTCTGCTGGTTGCCCTGGCGGTAGCCCTGCAACAGGCCTGGGAGCCCAGCACGTTGGTATCAATAGTCGCGGCCTCTCTGGTGATAGGATCAGCGTACGCGGCACTGATGTACCCCCTCTTGCTCCAGGATCCACTGGGCATGTACGTGCGGCCGCGGCTCGACGCGCTGAGACGCATCGTGTTGCGCGACAGCGCGGGGGCATCCGCCGATGAGTGAGCCTCGAGTCGTTCACCTCGTTCCCGCCCTGTTCGGACCGAGAGGGGTCGTGGGCGGCGCCGAGAGATACGCGTACGAGCTGGCACGCGCCATGGCCCCGCAGGTGTCGACGAAGTTGGTCACGTTCGGGGGCGAACGCGGCAGCGAATGGGACGGCTCCCTGGCGATCCAGATACTGGGAAAGGTGAGGCGGGTCAGAGGCCAGTCAAACAACCCGATTAGTTCCGAGCTCATTGGCGCACTCCGTGGGGCGTCGGTGGTGCACTGCCATCAGCAACATGTTCTGGCGAGCAGTGTGGCTGCAGCATACTGCCGCCTGACCGGCCGCAAGGTGTTCGTATCCGACCTGGGCGGCGGCGGCTGGGATGTCTCGGCATATGTCTCAACCGACAGGTGGTACCACGGCCATCTGCACATCAGCGAATACAGCCGGAGGGTGTTTGGACACGAGCGGAACCAGCGGGCCCACGTGATCCTCGGTGGCGTAGACACGGAGAAGTTCTCGCCACTCGGATCCTACAACGGAACCGGTGGCGTTCTCTACGTCGGCCGCATTCTGCCGCACAAGGGGATCAACTACCTGATCGAGGCAATGCCCGATGACATGCAACTCACGATCATCGGGAGATCTGACGACGAGAGATTCCTGGGCGACCTCGAGAAGTTGGCGGCGGAAAAACAGATCCAGTTCAATCACGATGCCGATGACGCCGACATCGTACAGGCTTATCGCAAAGCGCTCTGCATCGTGCTACCCAGTGTCTACGAGACTATGTACGGGGAGCGCACTGCCGTTCCGGAGCTACTGGGGCAGACGTTGTTGGAGGGCATGGCGTGTGGGATCCCCGGGCTGTGTACTGAAGTCGCCAGCATGCCTGAGGTGGTGGAGCACGACGTTGCAGGGCTCGT
The DNA here is from genome assembly GCA_039589275.1 of Gemmatimonadota bacterium. Classification (GTDB taxonomy): domain Bacteria; phylum Gemmatimonadota; class Gemmatimonadetes; order Gemmatimonadales; family GWC2-71-9. The sequence continues at coordinate 1,235 of JBDHHP010000353.1, forward strand.
GGTGCCGCCGAACGATGCGCCGGCTTTGAATGCGGCCCTGTTGCAGCTGCAACACGACAAGCAGAGAACGGCCGAGATGGGTGCCGCTGCCCGTGAGCTAGTGCTGAACAAGTTCACCTGGACGAGGGTTGTGCGGCGCTGTCTCGAGATCTACGGCGCGGAACCAGAGACTTCATGAGATCCCATGTACGAATCCAATGACGAACTCATAACGGCGCGATTGGCTCCGGCCGACATCGTTCTCGACATCGGTGGCTGGGCTCGTCCGTTCAACCGCGCCAACTACGTCATGGATGCCGAGCCCTATGAGACACGGGGTTACTACGGAGAGCCCCAGGGAGGCGAGCGAGAGTACTTCAATGAGGACACGTGGATTCAGCGGGACATCTGCGAGCACACACCATATCCGTTCCGAGACAAGGAGATCGATTTCGTCATCTGCTCGCACACTCTAGAAGACGTGCGCGACCCGCTTTGGGTCTGCTCGGAGATGGTGCGTGTGGCGAAAGCTGGCTACATCGAGGTCCCGTCCCGCGTTGCCGAATCATGTCGGGGAATCGAACCCAATCAGGTCGGTTGGTCGCATCACCGCTGGCTGATTGACATCGAAAACAACGCGGTGTCGTTCCTGATGAAGTACCACATGATTCACAGTCACTGGCGTTTCTCGCTGCCAGCGTCCTATCAGCGCCAGCTATCGGAACGCGTACGCGTTCAGTGGCTCTTCTGGGAAGGCGGCTTCGATTTCCACGAGCGTACGATTCACGGTGTCGACAGCATCGCCCACGAACTCGAGGCCTTCGTGCAGAACACACATCCCTACTCGACGTTGCGCTTGAAGTTGGACGCCGGGTATAGAAGCATGCGAGACGTAGGTCGACGGATTGAGAACAAGGCGCGGCGAGTACAGGAGCAGAGGCGTGGGCACTGACCCGACGCGCTTGCGCATCTTGCTGGCCAACTGGTCACCGCGTTTGGCAGGTGGCGCCGAGTTGTACGTCGCGTCAGTGGTGCCAGAGCTGCACCAGCGGGGACACGTACTCGCGTTCCTGTACGAGAATGACGTTCCCGTCGATCGCGATCCAATACCACTGCCCGATAGTTGTCCGACGTGGGATGTATCGCAGCTGGGGCTGCGCACGGCGCTCGCCAAAATCTCGGAATGGCGTCCCAACGTCGTGTTCGTACACGGGTTGGAAGACCCCGAGACTGAGGGCGCGCTGCTGGACGTGGCGCCGAGTGTGTTGTTAGCACACACCTACCATGGCACCTGCATCAGCGGCAGCAAGACGTTCAAGTTCCCGGAGGTGCGCCCGTGTGATAGGCGATTCGGTCCAGCGTGTCTGCTGCTGTATTACCCACGGCGAACCGGCGGACTGAATCCGTTGACCATGCTGCGCATGTACCGCCTGCAGTCCTCTCGGCTCCGGCACCTGCGACGCTACGATACCGTACTCACGTTGTCGAATCACATGCGATCGGAATGCGTCTTTAACGGAGTACCAGAGTCGTGTGCTCACCGACTACCTCTTCCCGCGCCATTGGGATACCGTCGCTCGGTCACCCAACAGAGGTCCGCTCGATCTTTCGACGCCGAAGGAGACCGCATCCATCTCCTGTTTGTCGGTCGCATGGATCTGCTCAAGGGCGGGCGGGTTGCGTTGGACGCGGTCCACCAGGTTCGCCGCAAGCTGGGTTATGCGGTTCGCTTCACCATGGTGGGCGACGGTCCGGATCGAGCTGCGCTGGAGCGTAAGGCGCGCGCAATGACCAGGAACAATCCCGAAATCAAGATCGAGTTCACGGGATGGTGTGACCGTGACACCATACGCTCGCTGATGGATGCTGCCCACGTTCTCGTAGTGCCTTCGCTGTGGCCCGAGCCGCTGGGGCTGGTCGGTCTGGAAGCACAGTTTCATGGTCTACCCGTAGCGGCGTTCGACGCTGGTGGGATAACGGAATGGCTTCACGACGGCGTGAACGGACACCTCGCACGGTTGGATCCGCCTAATGCAGGTGGCCTAGCAGACACCATCGCGGCTTGCCTGGCGTCGCAGGAGCACTACTCGCAGCTGAGCGGAGGGGCGTTGGACTTTGCCCGGAGAA
>JBDHHP010000354.1:0-3324 GCA_039589275.1 Gemmatimonadota bacterium
GCCGGCGAGACAGAGTCTAACAAGGCGGGGGAGTCCCCAACTGCTATTGAGTCAGCCATATCGACGGTGTCCGCCTGGGCGATCGAATCCGTAAGTGCAACTCCAGCTTGGGGTTGCGTAGCCGGACTGGCCACGGGGTCGGCGTCGGCTTGCGGATCAGCTGCCGTTATCCCGCAGATCCAGGATGCCTCAGCCTTGGCATATCCCACCCGCGGGAGAACCTGGAATAGCCCGATCGCGGATCCCCAGAGTACCACTCCCAGCGCCACCAGGTGGGGCGCTACCAGCTGAGTCTGCCATGTGTAGCGCGCTGCCCAGACTCCCACGACTAGGACACCCACAATTGCTGCCAGGTAGAGGAAGAGGCCTAGCCCGCATGCGTTGCCGTAGGGCCACTGAGTAATAGCGATAGCCAAGACGGCACCGGCCGAAACGCGGATCCACGCGCCAATGGGTGATTGAGGTTTCTCTGGATGCCGGGGAGCCTCCGACTTAGTGGTCGCGCTGGGTTTACCCGCTTTGAGCGCCGGTTTGGGCGGTGCCTCCTGCCCAGAACCACCCACGTCCTCGTCGGGGAACTGGGATAGGATCTTGTCGATCTTGTCGAGATCGAAACCCTTCTTACCCACGCTCAACCCGCAGCTTTTGACTTCGTGCCACTCTCGATGATGAACTCGGCAACGTTGTCGAACACCTCCGACATGAGTACGACCCCGACTGTCTTCCCACCCTTAGCCACAGGCAGGACGTTGATGTCGTTTTGAAGCATGACACTGACCACGGTGCCAAGTGTGTCATCGGGCGCCACCGAGACGCTGGCCGGTATCATGATCGATGAGACTGGGCGGCGTGCCGCGTTAATTGCCGCAGGTCCAAACAGCGCATCCCACATGAGGCTGGTGGACATCATGCCCGAGGTGATTCCCATTTTACTCGATAGCCGCTCTCGCGCTTTCATCATCGACCCGTACTGCGGGGTCAGGCCCCTCAGCAGATGCCGCCGATTTATCACGCCGACTAGGCGCTCGTTGTCGTCCAGCACCAGCAGGTATCGAGGAACGATGATGTGCCCGTCGGACAACACGACCGAGGATGCCGTTATCGCCATTACCGCTTCCTTGATCGATACCGACTGATTGATGTGGGGGTAGCGTTTGAAGGAGATCATCAAGTCTGCCGCCGTCATCTGAGCCTGCGCGGCGGGCCGGATACGGTCGGGTGTGGAGCGCTCGCCAGTGTCGACCTCGGTAACTCCTGGTATCTGCTCGACGTACTTCACGATGGCGTCCCGCATACCCCTGGCGCTAGCCGCGATTGTGATACCAACGATACCTTCGTGCACGCTCACGTCTATTGACTCCTCTGGGAAATCGGACTTGAACGTGAGTTCGGCCTGGATTCGCAAGCGCAGGGCAAAATCCTCGAGCTCGCGGCGCGTCTCGGGAGTGGACTGAAACTCGTCGCGCTTCAGGAATTCAGCGATCAGATCGGTCGCTGACTCGATGCTCATCTGGTCGAGATTGATGACCATGTCGTAAAGGCTCGTATCCGTCGCGCTCACGTTATACATGCGCCGCATCCAGGTGGATCTCCGTGCGTCCGACTCCTGGATAATCCGGATGGCGGCCTCATGCGACAGATTGTGGGCTGCCATAGCCGATCGGATCCGGGTCTCCATCGGCATGACGAGCCTCAGCTTGAGCACGTTGGGCAGCTCCCGAAGCAGCATGTGGCCGGCTATGCCGTGATAGACCACGTCGTCATCTCGAACGATCTCGCCCAGCGTGGCAACCAGGGCGAGAATGAACCGCTGCCGCTTGTGCGATAGCTTGTCCCAGAAGCTCGGAGGGCTTCGCAGGCTATCAATTAGCTCTTCCTCTGAAACGCCGTACCGCTTCGCGGCTTCGACGACAACTGCTTCACGGCTGAAGACCCTGAACCCAAGGCGCTGCCCAAGGTTCTCCGCCAACGCCTCGCCGCCGCTGTGGATTGCTCTGCAGACTGATATGATTGCCATGATATCGAATATCGTCGATTTCCGCGTTGGTCGGCAGGGGTGAGGGCGCCCTCGCCTGGAGGGTGGCGTGCACCGGACAGTTTCAGTGCAGCAATAGCAAAGCGGCCGGACCCGAAGGCGGGCCCGGCCGTCATGCGTCAGCCGGTAGTAGGGGTCGTGCCGATCAGGTGCCGGTGTAGGCCTCGAAGGCGGCCGCCGAACGGCCGCAGACGGTTCCACTTACGGAACTCACCGCGGCTGAACCGGTCGTGTAGGATGCGTCGAATTCGATGTCGATCGCGCAACTTCCGGCGCGTCCGTCGCTCGTCGTGAAGCTGAAGCCGCCACGCTGGCTGCCGTCCACCGAGAGCGATTCTTGGGTGAGTAGGAAGTCGGCTTGGAACGTGATGTCCGGCTGTCCGTCCACGGTCACCGTGAGGTCGTTACTGGGGAAGCTGCATGCGGCGAAGTCCACTGTAACGCCCATCGACAGGTCACTCTCAAAGGTCTGGTCGTCCACCGTTCCGCTCACCGAACCGTCGACACTGATCGTTCCAGACTGGCACGGAGCAGTCACGCTCACGCTCTGGTCGACACTGATCTCAGCTAGCTGGAGTCCGTCGGGAGCTCGCACGATGCTCGCCGAAGGGCTCACGTCACCAAGGGCCTCGCCCAGTTGGTTGAACAGGGCCTGAATTTCGGCATCGCTGAGTTCGTCACCCGAGTTGACGCCGAGTGGGTCGTCGCCGCATGCTGACAAGGTCAATGACAGCGCGGTCGCCAATCCGGAGATAATCCTGATGTGCTTTTTCATGCTTCCTTCGCCTCCGATTCATGTTCTAGGCTCGATCCCCGGGTGCTGTGCCTGACCGCGGCCATGGGTCTCCCGGGCTTACCGGCATCAAGGGTAGTGGACAGGGTCGAATGCAACTGTGGCTTCGGTCACAATTGACGCCGTTGCCACCTGGCGAGATGGTGCTTCCCGGGTCAACGTATGGTCATCGCAATGTCAAATGTGACGCACCGCACAAAGAAGGGCCCAGGAGTGTGATATGCCGACAGCAACACACAAATGCTACAAGCCGACCGCGCTGCCCCGCGTAACACCATCGGAGAAGTACCGTTCAATCAACCCGCCGGTCGGCAACGCGCTATCCACGTACCGCAGAATCAGAACGGATGGCGACTACCTCAGGGCTTGGGATGGCGGCCAGATTCCGAGCATGCGGTATACGGCGAACGTCGAGAACAACCTAGGCTTCGGCAACCACTTTCAGGGGATTCAGCGATTGTCTCGCGGGCGGTACCTGGTGATCTCTGGTGCAGAT
>JBDHHP010000355.1:0-3311 GCA_039589275.1 Gemmatimonadota bacterium
AACCCGATGCCCGCCTGATCCGCCACCAGGAGATTGATCGGATTGGCGACGACAACCGGCGCCACGCCGATGGCCGCGAACACGGCATAGGCCTGCACGCGATGGAGCTTCTGGTTTCCGGGCCACACCTCCTGCGCCAATCCTATCACCACCGGCGTCAGCAGCAGGATCATCGCGTCGTTGTTGAGCACGCTCGAGGTGGCCGCCGCGAAGAAGAAGACGATGGTGAACATGCTTCCAGCGTCGGTCCCGCTTGGCGTGAAGAACCGGGCTGCCAGTGCCGTGAGCAGACCGGAGCGGCGCACCGCGGCTGCCATGACCATGATCCCGGCAATTGCCGAGAGCGGTCTGACGAGATCGCGGTAGGCTCGACCAAGCTCACCGAGGCTGGCACTTCCAGTGAGCAGTACGGCGATGATCGCGATGATTGCTGCGTGTGCGGGCCCTAGGCCACCCAACGCTCGTAGCCGCGGCCGAGCCAGTGCGACGCTAACGGAGGTGCAGAGGACCAGGCCGCACACGATGATGCGGCCCGAGTCAACTGCGACTGCAGTCGGGATCTGCGAGGCCAGGCCTGCTTCCGTCACGCCCACTTAGCCTCCCACGGCCTATCGGAGGAATGCGAGCGTCTCGCGTTCCCGGTGCGATTCGATTGCCTTCCGGAGCGCCTCCTCCATGGTGGGTGCCATTGCCGCTTTACCCCGGAACACCACGCAGACCTGCTTCAACTGCGTCACCGGATTCTGTTTAGAGCGGAGAAAGACGGGCTCTACGAAGAAGACTTCTCGGTCGATCACGAGCGTCGACGTGTGTCCGCGAATGACATCCATGCCCTGGCGGTTCCACCAATCGAACTGCCGCGAGATCTCCGGAGTCTGATCGATGGCCGCGTCAGCCTGCTCCGGCCCGTAGGAGTAGTGTCCTTTGGGTACCTGCAGCACCAGAATACGGCCGTAGTCCTCGCCGTCCATGTACACAGTCGGGATGGCTCGGAGGTTCAGCGCATTCTCCGGAGTGAACACCATCGAGAGTGCGAACTGGTCGCGTTTGCCTCTTGCTCGCTTCAGTGGACTGCCGGTTCGGACAACCCAGTGGTATGGCTCGATGGAGAAGGTGATCGCCTTCCCTTCGTCCAGCATGGGCCCCAGAACCTCGTCCGAGTCGTCCCACATGTCCTCCATGTTGAAGAACGTCATGGGGTCCTGCATGTGATAGATGTTGTAGATGTTGTCGAACTGGAGGTGGAACAGCTGTACGGGATACTGCACATGCGCCTGCACCTGTATCGGGACCTCGTCCCGTGACCGGAACAGCGTGGGATAGACGTTGGCCCACGTGTTCACGATCGGTTCGTCGGCGATCTGATAGAACCGGAGCTGGCCCGAGTACGCGTCGATCGTGATCTTCACCGCATCACGCACGTAGTTGACCTTTTGCCAGTCCTTGGGGATCGGTCCCCGCTCGTCGGACTTGTCACCAATCCAATCGAGCTGGCTGTAGGGATAGCGGTCCGAGGTAGTCATCCCGTTCAAGATCCACGTGACCCCGCCATCGATTACCACTGCCCAGGGATCCGAGTCCACATAGAGGAATGGGGCAACCTGGTTCACCCGATCGAGCGGCATGCGGTAATAGTGGACCCGGGTCTCGTCACCGATGAGTTGCGAGAACAGGATGTCGAAGAACTGCCTGCTCTGCCAACCGAACACCAACCGCTTGAGCAGCGAGTTGATCGGCACTCCCGCGTTCACGTTCGCGGGAAGCGTCATCTCTGCTCGACCCTCGTCCGTGGGGAAATCGAACTCCATCATGCGGCGCACATTGCTGTACGCCAGCGAGCCGGAGCCCTCCCCGTAGTAGACACTCGGGTTCTCGAGCACCAATTCGGGCCGTTCGGTGCGACCGGGAATATCCCACACCGCATAGCTTGGCTCACCTTCGGGTGTCACGCCGCCGACCGGCGTTAGCACTAGGCCGTGACCGTGGGTGAACAGCACAAACCGCTGCCCCCACCACGCCAGCCACGGCTGGGGCTCGATGAGTGGGATCTCCCGGACGGCACTGGCGTACATGTGGGTCTCGCCATCCGCCACGTACCGCACCGCATCGAGGTCGAGGAAGTCGTAGTAGGTCCGCAGCTTCTGTTGCTGCTGGAAGATCTCGAGCGCCGGCGCGTACACCGTTGCGTCGCCACCCGTTAGCAGCACGCGGTCGGCGTGCTGCGGATCGATCAGCCGTTCCAACCGGCTGACGAACCCCGGCCATAGCGGCGCGTTCTTGAGTGTGGCCGACGCCAAGAGACTGTCGATCGGCTCGATCGGATCCCCCGGACCGTTCGGCACGAACGGAACGATCTCCAAATCTGCGAGGTCGTACCCGGCCAGGGTCGCGTCGATGTGCCGCTGGATGTACTCCAACTGGATCACCGGCTCGTTGGGCGAGACGGCCACCACTTCACGCACGAGAATGCCGACACGGAAAGAGAAGTCCGCGGCAACGAGGGCGAGCACGGCAACGGCTGCCACCCGCGCTCTGCGTGACCAGCCGGGCACCGGCGATCCCCGCACCGCTCGCCGCAGTAGCACGAGGACGTAGCAGATCCCGCAGGTAATCCCGACGATCACGAGTGCGGTGACCGTGTAGTAGTTCACCGTCGACAAGAGGCCGGTGATGTCTACGTAGGACGCACCGGTGAAGATCGCGGAAGCCGAGTTGTCCCGGAGCAGCACGTCGTAGCGACCGAACCAGATGGCGGCGGCCACCACCACCCCGAACACACCGAAGGCGAGCAGTGTCAACGGCGAGGCGACGTGGCCGAGCACTTGCCACAGTTTGCGCATTGCGAGAGCAGGAGCCTCGCGGCGACCCAGGTAGGCATATACGATGGCGAAGACCAGGCCTGCGCCGACAGCGGAAAGCGCCCAGAAGATCGTGGTCCACACCGACGGCAGCGTGAAAACGTAGAACCCGATGTCGTGCCCGAAGACCGGATCCGTTTGGCCAAAGCTGGTTCCACCGGTCGCGAGGAGATAGTCGGCGAAGCGGCTGGAAAGGAAGTAGCCACCCAGCAATCCGAGCATCAGCCCGGCATGCAGCGCGAAGCGGCGGGCGCGACGGCTCACGGGGTTGGTGAATCCGGCCGCTGCCACACCCACGAAGCCCACCGTGAAGGCAATTGCGTAGAGCACCGCTCCGGTTTGGAAGTTGGTCCAGAACACTTGCTCCAGCCCGACACTCTGGAAGAACCAGTAGTCCGCGAGTAGGATGGTGATCTTGTCGAGCAGGAAGACACCGACTGCCGCCCACAGGAG
>JBDHHP010000356.1:0-3301 GCA_039589275.1 Gemmatimonadota bacterium
TGAAGAGCACCCACGATCTTGTCATCGTCTCCTTTCACGGAGGTGCAGAGGGCGCCGGTGCCACACACGTTCCCAAGCAGGTCGAGCAGGCCTATGGCGAGAACAGGGGCGACGTCTACTCGTTTGCCCGGGCCATGGTGGACGCCGGATCAGATCTAGTGCTGGGGCACGGCCCGCACGTGTTGCGCGGAGCCGAGATCTATCGGGGAAGGCTGATAGCCTACTCCCTTGGCAACTTCTCTTCTTGGCACGGTTTCAACCTGCGAGGGCCGCTGGGCATCTCCGTTGTGTTGTATGCCACGCTAGCTCTAAACGGTGTGCTACTTGAAGCCGAGTTGGCCCCACTGGTCTTGGTGAGACCCGGAATTCCCACCCCCGATCCAGATCGTCAGGCTGTAGACATCATACGCCAGTTGTCAGGAAGTGACTTCGGCAGCGCGCTGTTTGACGTGAACGGATCCTACAGGCGCAGCTCAGACCCCGACAACTGATACGGGCATAGAACCCTCGTGCCGGCGCCTCTGAGGTGATAGAATACGCCAGCAACGAGGAGGAATGATGACGTTTGTGGCAGACTTGGAGCCCAAATCCCTGTGGGCTCACTTCGATCAAATCCTGATGATTCCGCGCGGATCGAAGAACGAGGACAAGATCCGCAGGCACGTGGTTGCAATAGCGGAGAGGAGCGGACTCGACTGTCGAGTAGATACCGTTGGCAATGTAGTGGTGAAGAAGCTTGCCTCAGCAGGCTGTGAGAGCGCCGCCACCACAGTTCTGCAAAGCCATCTCGACATGGTGAACGAGAAGAACTCCGACGTGAAGCACGACTTCACAAAGGATCCTCTGAAGCCGGTACGCGACGGCGAATACCTGACTGCAGACGGAACCACGCTGGGTTCGGACAACGGCATCGGTGTCGCCGCCATGTTGGCGATCATGGAAGCTCGGGACATGACCCACGGCCCACTCGAATTCCTGTTCACTATCGACGAAGAAACCGGTCTAGTGGGCGCTTCCGAACTCGATGCAAGCATGCTCGACGGAAAGCAACTACTGAACCTCGACACTGAGGAGGAGGGCGCGATCTACGTCGGTTGCGCTGGTGGAGGGGACAGCGCCCTAACCTTGCCGCTCAAGTTCTCACCTCCGCCTCCGGACTCGAAGACGCTGAGCATACGACTCCACGGAATGAAGGGCGGCCACTCTGGGGTAGACATCCACCTCCAGCGCGGCAACGCAATTCAGTTACTCGCTCGGGCGCTATCCGCCACCGCCTTGGAGGTGCCGTTCAGCCTAAGCACCATCGAAGGTGGGAGTGCTCACAACGCGATCCCCAGAGAGGCCTTCGCAACGATCGTGGTGGGTGACTCTGAAGCGACGCCGTTCACCGAAAGACTCCAGACGGAAGTCAGGCAGATCCAGGATGAGTTCCGTACCGCGGAGCCAGGCATGACGCTGGAGGTCTCTGGCACCGAGCCGTCTGCTGAAGTCATGAGCGAAGACGCCGGAGCAACGGTACTGCGTCTCATCGACGCCCTGCCGCATGGCGTTGTGAGTATGAGCTACGACATCCCAGATCTGGTCGAGACCAGCAACAACTTGGCTACCGTCAAGCAGGTCGAGAACGCGCTGGTTATTGGTACCAGCAGCCGGTCTTCGGTCGCCACTGCCCTAGCCGGCATAAGGCAGAAGATCCGCGCGATCGGCGAGCTGGCGGGAGCCTCGGTCGAGGAGGGCAATGCCTATCCTGGATGGAAGCCGGATCTCGACTCACACGTGCTGCAGGTCGTAAAGCGCGTGCACATGAGCGAACTCGGATCGGAGCCGGAGATAAAGGCGATCCACGCCGGATTGGAATGCGGCATAATTGGTGAGAAGGCGAGTGGCATGGACATGACCTCCATAGGGCCACAGATCGAGTTCCCCCATTCACCTGACGAGCGCGTGAAGATCAATTCGGTGGGGGACTTTTTCCGCCTGTTGACCAGCACTTTGGAGGAACTCGCCAAGGCCTAGCCACGACGCATTCCCCCGGGGTCAATATGGGCGTGCTCGTCCTAAGAGCTGCCGTAGAGAATTCTCCTCGAGGCAGCCTAGATCGTCGCCCCAACTGGGCGGAAGCGGAGCGTAGCGGCGGGGCTCGGACCGGTCCAGACATGTAAACTGAACGATCGGCCGATGGACCTTGCGGCTCAGGTAGTCCGACGCCCTTCCGTGACTGACGATTTCGGCGCGCCACTCGAGCCCGGCACAGTCCAGTAGGTTACGCATTGACCCGTAAGTTGTTGGCTGACAACGTGTTGAAGTGCTGTTGACGTGGAGCATCCATAATGGCCGCGATGAAAGAAAAATCACTGACCTTCTTGAGAAGCCTGCTCGACTCCCCCGGACCCTCGGGTTTCGAAACGGGGCCAGCCCGCATTTGGCGTGACGAGGCAGCCGAGTTCGCAGATCGAGTATCCGCAGACGTCTCCGGCAACTCCGTTGCTGCCATAAATCCGGAATCCGAACCGCGGGTGATGTTCGCCGGTCACATCGACGAGATCGGCTTAATGATCGTCCACGTGGACGATGAAGGGTACCTCTACTTCTCCACAATAGGTGGTTGGGATCCTCAGGTGCTTGTAGGACAGCGGGTGGTGATCTCTGCCAAGAGCAGGCTGGTGGACGGGGTGATCGGCAAGAGAGCCATCCACATGCTCGAAACAGAGGAGCGAGAGCAGGTCTCAAAGGTGTCTTCCCTCTGGATCGATATTGGCGCCAAGTCTAAGAAAGACGCGTTTCGCAGAGTTCGCATAGGTGATCCGGCGGTCCTGGCAGCGCCGACGGTCCAGCTTCCCAACGGACGGCTCACCTCGCGCAGCATCGACAATCGCATCGGAGCGTTCATAGTGTTGGAGGCGCTGAGGCTGTTGGCACGCCGGCGGCCCAAGGGAGGCGTATACGCGGTGGGGACCAGCCAAGAGGAGATTTCATGGACTGGCGGTGGCGCCAAGACGAGTGCGACCAGGATCGACCCCAAGGTCGCCATCGTGGTGGACCTGACCCACGCGACTGATCATCCCAACGCCGACAAGAAGCGTCATGGCGATTTCAAGCTCGGCGGTGGCCCAGTGATCTCCCGCGGTTCATCCGCCAACCCCAAGGTGGTCGACATGCTGATCCAGACTGCCGAGGCCAGCAAGATCCCGTATACTCTGGCCGCCGCACCAGGAGACACCGGCACTGACGCCGACTCCATTTATTGCGCTAAGCAGGGAATAGCCACCGGCCTAGTGTCGATTCCAAACCGCTACATGCA
>JBDHHP010000357.1:0-3896 GCA_039589275.1 Gemmatimonadota bacterium
AATACCGCGCTCGTGGTGCTGGGCACGCACTGTCATGGTGTTGGACAGCTCTGCTGCCGTTAGCCGCTCCGCGCCGCCAAGCAACTCCTCCGTTCGACGGAGCCATAGGAGTTCTAAGTCCGTCAGGTGACCCACGTTTTCTTGGATAGACCAACGACCGCCTACCCGACTTGTCAAAACAGAGGCAGACAAATGCTGTACCCGATCCTCCAAGCGCGCCGGAGTGCCCCGCACACGCTCCACGACATTCGGATAGAGAGAGTTTGGCACGTCGAATCTGAACTGGCGATCAAGCCAGAGTGCTCTGTCCAGCATCGAATCCCCCGAACACCCGGTCGGTGAACATCACACGTGTAGAACCTTTAGCGCATCTTTCTCCGGTTCAGCCGGCGATGCGGCCATGACCACAGCCTGCACGGCTCCCAGCTCCCGTTCCGATATGCCCTCTTCCTTAGCCACGCCAAGGTAGTGCTCCATTCAGGGGTAACACCCGACTGCCATGGCAACTGCTAGGTGTAGCGTGAGCGTGGTCTTCGGCTCCAGAATGTCATTGTAGCGAGCCGACCTATAGAACTCCGTGTACGCTCGCTTCTGATCGCCGGCTAACAATGTTCTCTCCTGTCTGACACGGATTGGTTCAGTCCGGGTGGTTTGCTGGTTCCAGCAACTCGAGCAGCTGAAGGCAATGCCGCATCGGATGCGCTACAGCGTGCTCCAACAGAGCCTCGATCGGTAGGTCGGCGCCCCATCTCGTGGTGTGCTGAGGCTTGAAGAACCGCTCTTCCGGGATCTCGGTCAGCGGGGCTCTCCACCGTTCCAGCAGATGCTCGAGGTAGGAATAGAGTTGGGCCTCGATCGCATCTGGTAGGGGCACGTCTCTAATCTCGGGATCTGGCAGTCCCAGGCTGTCGCACGCCCAGACCATATAGTCGCGGGCCCACCACAGAACGTGTGCCAACAGCGTTTTGAGCGATTCGTAGTTGGGATCTTCGAATCCCGCGAGGACGATCCCAGCGTCCTTCGCCGTTCCCCAGGTCTCTACGAAACGCCTCAGTTCCTGCTCATGCAGCAGGACCAGGGATCGAGTGCCCCGGTACCGGTACCCATCGCGTTTCCCGCCTCCGTGAGTCGTCATCCGGTCACCGCAAGGCGTCGAGGAACCGGTCCGCGTCTTTCCTCAATGACTCCAGTGCGTCCCTGTTCACGTAGTAGTACGCCCAAACCCCATGGCGCTCGCATTCCACTATCCCCGCCTCACGGAGGAGCTTCAGATGGTGAGACACCGTAGGCTGCTTCACCGTCACGGCTGCCTCAAGATCGCATACGCACACCCGGCCCTCATTGCGCGCCAGCACGTCGAGTAGCTGCAGGCGGACGGGATGGGCCAGCACTTCGAAGGTGCGGCTCAAGGCTCCGGCTTCATGGGCCGACACCGTCGGTCGCGACTCGCCGCCACAACAACGCGAGCCCCTCTCTCTCTCCTCCCGCTCGGCTCGGGAAGTCATATCTGACCCGTGGTTGCGACTGTTCCAGTGAACTGCTCCGGCACCGGCGACCAGGCGTCCACCGCCTCCGCACAGCTCGCCTCAGTGAACACCGCATGCGGGATTCGCGACGGTATCGCTATTGCCTCGTACTCCTTAACTGCTATTACTTCCTCACCCAAGTCGAAGAACAACTCTCCTTCGAGAACCAGTGTGATCTGCCCGCTGTCGTGGCTGTGCATCGGCCAACGAGTGTGCGGCTCGACGCAGAAGTAGGTGAGCATCGCTCGCTCGAGTGCCACCCCTGACGCCCTGGCTCCCTCGGCACCTGACTCGATCGTGAACGTATCTCTGGGGTAATGGTGAGCCCGCATGCATGGGCAGAGTCTCGGAAGGATGGGCACACGCAAGTCTAGCAGCATCGCTGCATCTCCTTCTCGAAGTCCGCTGGCTTCGTGCCCGAAGCGACGAAGATACTGATGGCAGCATCTTCCCCCTCCTGGGACTCGGTACAGCAGTCCTCACCCACACAATTCACCCTCACAGCGTCCAAGCCGGCCTCGCGAAACCACTTCCGAACATCCTCGCGCTCGAACCCGAGCCAACGATCGTGTTGCTCTGTCCTGAGGAACTCGAACTCGTGCGTGTCGAGATCGGTAACCACCAGTCTCCCACCTGGCTTCAGGATCCTCACCATCTCAGCGATCGCCGCCGCAGGATCCTCCACGTGATGCAGGTACATGTTGGCGAAAGCGTAGTCCACCGACGCCGTGTCGAGCGGCAGATCCTCTGCTTCGCCGATCCGGGTGTCTACTCTACCCGGAAGCGGGAACTTGCGACGCAATGCATCCAGCATCGCAGTTGATTGGTCTACGGCCACTACACTCACGCCTCTGGTGAGCAGTGCCTCTGTGATGAAGCCGGTCCCCGCACCAAGATCTGCGGCCAAGCCCCCCTCCTGGACCCCGGCCTCCGACACTGCCTTCTCCCGCAGGCGGTCGGAGAAAAAGCCCGCCTGGAGTCTGTCCCAATCGGCCCCAAGGCTCTCGAAGTACTCCTTGCTGGACGCGGTCATGATTCCGTCACCTATTCCATCGACTGTCATCTATGTTATCGATAATCATCAATATATATAGCTATGCGCCATTGTCAATCTCCGGACTTAGAGCCGTTGTCCTTCGCCAACACCTCGTCCGGGCGAGTCTTGCGGTCGGTTCGTGCACCAGATTGCTATTACGGATTGCTTGAACCTTATCCGTAGGCAGAGAAGGCGCTGACGGCACCGGTGAGTCGGGTTGGCGAGCTTCCGGTGCCGGATAAGGGTGGTCCCCCGTGTCGTCGCGCAGCAGTATGCGTGGCCACCATTGACTGCCAGCCAGGGGCTAAGGACGTCAGGCAGCCGCAGCCCACTCGTAGCGATGGTGTAGACCGCCGATTCGTGGCAGTGAGACCAACCACGCATTCTTGTCCGGTCTCGGCATCGTTGGCCTCGCGGTCGGCGCATCCTTCTCAAGTGTGAGATGCGTCCGATCCTCGTTGTAGTAGGCCACGTACGCCGTAATGAGTCTGCACAGGTGAGCCTCATTCAGTACGATCACATGATCCAACAACTCCCGCCGGACCGTGCCCACCCATCGCTCCGCCACGCCATTCTGCCAGGGGCTGCGATAGGCTATCCGAAACGGCCGAATCCCCATTGAGTGGATCGCGCTCAACACGTCGCGTCCGAACTTGGTGTCGCGGTCGAGGATGAGGTGTCGAGGAGCCTGAATGACATAGTCCCTGCCTGGATGGGCGCTCACCGAAGAGTGGAGGACTTGCCGACGCCCATGGTGAATGACGAAGAAGACATACAGCACTCTGAAGGTCGCCGTCGGCACGGTGAAGAAATCCATCGCAGCAATCACGTCACGATGGTTCCTCAGAAACGTCTTCCACTGCCCACGTGCGGACGGCCTGGGTGACCACCGTCCCAAGAGACGGGATACCGTCCTCTCGGAAACATCGATCCCTAGCTTCAGAAGCTCGGCATGGATGCGGGGTGCGCCCCAGGTGGGATTCTCACTCGCTAGTCGGCGAATGGCCGCACGAATCTCGGGATCAACGTCTGGCCGTCCGCCACGGTTTCTCCGTGACCGCCATCGCCAGTATCTCCTAAAGCCCGCTCGGTGCCAGCGAATGACCGTCTGCGGTTTCACGATGACGAGCGCAGCGGCCCATCTGGACCAGAAGCGGCGGAGGACGATCCAGAACGCGCGGTCGCCAGGTGTCAGGTGTGGCCTGGGTCGGTTGGCAACAAGTACGGACAGCTGTTGTCGCAGTGCCAGGTTCTCAATGATGAGGTCACGACGTGAGCGGAGGCAGGAACGTAGGGTGAGTAGGATGCCGGATGCGAGTCGATTCATTCGAAAA
>JBDHHP010000358.1:0-3242 GCA_039589275.1 Gemmatimonadota bacterium
GGGGCCCAGGCGGGCCACGCGCAGCCAAAGTCCGTGAGCTGAACAGGTTCACCCCATGGCCCTCCAACACTGTCCCGTGAAAGCGTCCATGTGTCATACGCGCCCATTGCCGTGGGTCCCTGGGACATGAAGGCAATCTGAAGCCCGTCCGGTGACCATTTGGGGACTTGGCTGAAGGTGCCGGGAAAGTTGGTGAGTTGCGTCGGATTGCCGCCATCCGCCGACACGACCCAAACATGCCCCGTCCCGCCAGGTGCGTTGCCATAGAAGGCTATCTCCGTGCCGTCGGGGGACCAATCAGGGGAGAACACGTCGTCCGGAAGGTCCACGATCGTCTGAGGGTCGCCGCCGGCTACCGTCATCTTGTATATGTCCGCATTCCCCCGGCGGGTACCATCATAGGCGATCCAGCGACCGTCGGCGGACAGACCGTGATCCTCGATGATCTGATTGCCCGTGGTGACGGGGACCGCCTCGCGGATCGAGACCAGACCGGATCGTGGGATTGGGATCGACCAGATGTTCTGCGCCGCCGTGAACTTGGCGTAGGCCAGTCTACTGCCGTCAGCGGAAATCGAGATGGAGTGCGGATCCGAAGAACCGAGCACGCTTCGCGGCGGACCACGTGGCCCATCGGGTCCCAACTCGACGAAGTAGATACCTCTAGGGCCATCTCGGTTGGATACGAACAGGAGATGACGGCTGTCGGGAAGCCACTGGGGGCTCAGGTTCATGTCTTCTTCGTCCGTCACCGGAACCGGTTCTCCCCCCTCGGCATCCAGAATCCAGATAGACGCATTGCTGACGTTCGCGCTGGTCCTCCAGCGGGGATTGCCGTTCACGTAGGCGATCATTCGCCCATCGGGTGACCAGAGAAGCGAGTGCGGATCCCACGGATCCACGACTTGCACGCCCAGCAACTCGGGCTCACCATTGTCTGCCGAATAGGCGAAAATGCTGTCCCCAACCGCGAACGCCACGCGCGTTCCATCCCGAGACCATGCGTAGCGGTTCGACACCCGCGGCACACTGACGGTCCGGGCGGAGCCACCGAGCTTTCCCGCCTCCTTCCAGTCACAGCCCGATAGTCTGAGCGTACAGGTCAAGAAGCGTAGGGACGCGCCATCAGGAGTCCACGCCGGGAACCAGTGGAACCCACCCACCTCCTCGCCGGGGCGCGTCTCACCGCCGCTGCCGACCTCGATGGTGCCCCGCACGACGACGCACGGGCTCCCGATGGGACCCACGACGTACGCTACCTCCTCCCCGTCCGGCGAGATGGCAGGCTGGAACTCGAGGCCGGGGTCGCTCGTCACGTGGATGATGTTCGAGGTCGTGATGCTGATCGGCCCTGATACCGTCATGCGAAAGAGCACCACGGCGATCACGATGATGAGTGCTGCTGCCAGCACGCCTCGAGCAAGCCAGCGCCGCCTGCCCAAAGCTGCTGGCAGGGGCCGCGTATCGGTCGGCGCCATGACGCCGTGCGGCGTGATCGCCTCACCAAACTGTGCCACCGGATTGAACCGGTCCGCCGGTGTCTTGGCGAGACTGCGCTCCAGGGCCGCCGACACCCACCCTGGCACCGAGGGACGAATCACCGTCACACTGGGCGGCTCCGCCGTCAGATGCTGATGCACAAGACTCTCGACCGTCGGACCGGTGAACGGCGGCTGCCCCGCCAGCATCTCGTGCAGCACACAGCCGAGCGAGTAGAGATCCGACCGGCCGTCCAGGTCCTTGCCGCCCCCTGCCTGCTCCGGACTCATGTACGCCGGAGTACCCACCGCGATGCCGGTCTCTGTGAGGCGCTCTCCGCCCGCTGCATCGACGGCCCGCGCGATCCCAAAATCGGCCACCACTGCGTGCCCGCTCTCAAGCAGGATGTTCTCGGGCTTGATGTCCCGGTGGATCACGCTGTGGCTGTGGGCGTAGCTCAGCGCGTCGGCGACTTCCCGCGCCACCTGAAGGGCGTCGTCGATGGCGAGCTGCTTCTCACGATTCAGTCGATCACGAAGTGACTCCCCTTCCACATACGGCATCACATAGTAGAGGAAGCCGTCGGCTTCGCCCGAGTCGTAGAGTGGCAGGATGTGCGGGTGGTGAAGCTGGGCAGCAATCTCGATTTCGCGCAGAAACCGCTCGGGTCCCATTGCTGCGGCCAACTCGGGGCGCAGCACCTTGAGGGCTACCTGGCGATGATGCTTCAGATCCTCAGCGAGATAGACGGTGGCCATCCCACCGCTACCCAGCTCATACTCGATGGAGTAGCGGCTGGCGAGGGCAGACTTGAGGCGTTCGAGGAGTTCTTCCACCAGGCACCGCCCCACCTGGGTGTAGAGCTACGATACGGTCCAACGCTCAGCGCGGCCAGATCGGGATCGGGAGTGGTGCGGTCGGGGTTCTGCCTCTCAAGTTGCCCCGCCTGGGATCGAACCAGGACTCTTCTGATCCCGAGCGGCGGTTTCAGGGGGTCCAAATGTCGTGATTTGTCGTGTTCGCTCAGGGAGACAACAGCGCCCGGCGGTGCGGCCGGGCGCTAGGAGGGTTCATAGAGACATCCCTACCACTCCGGCCAGTAGCCCCACCTGACCTGCTGGTTGTATCCCAGTTTACCTTCTGGCACCCAAGCGGGATAGTCAGGTTCGCACACCTGCCACCCGAAGATCGTCCCTGAAAGACTCGCGGCCATCTCAGACCAAGTGCCGGTCCTTCGACTGCCGTAGCAGCCGTAGTCAAAACACCTATGGGACTCCTCGGTGCCGGTGACGGTTCGGCTTTCGCTCCCCACACCCGTGATTGCCGTGAACGCCAGATCAACGTAGCCCCATTCCGTGTTGGTTTGCAGGACACATTCGTCCTTTCCCTGCGAGCACCTGAAGTCCTGCGGAGGGATGTCCAGCCATGGATCGGTTTCCACGTCGTAGCAGTCACCTCCCTCCGATTCGCACCACTGCACGCGGAAATCCAAGTTCACCGCTGTTCTATTCGCCACCTTCCTCTGCCTAACATAGAGGTTCAACACCGCCCCCCAACCCCCTTCATCACGGCACAGGCCGTACGTACCCATCTCGGCGTAGTCCCCCCAGGCGACATATCTCTCTAAGTAGGGCGGTTGCTCTAACACGGGACTGGGCGCTGTTATGGAGTCGTCATTGGCAGCCGGTTCTGCATCCGAACACCCGACGAGCAGCCCAGCCAGCGGCACGAATAGCAGCGCTAATCGAACGCGCATGGTGTCA
>JBDHHP010000359.1:0-3744 GCA_039589275.1 Gemmatimonadota bacterium
TTGAAGTTGAGGGCGAGTGCCCTCAGGCTCGTGAGCCCACTCAGGACACTGACATCGCTGATCGAGTTGTAGGCGAGCCAGAGTCGCGTCAGGCTCGTGAGCCCACTCAGGGCACTAATGTCGCTGATCGAGTTGCGGCAGAGGTTGAGCCAGTCCAGGCTCGTGAGCCCGCCTAGGGCACTGATGTCGCTGATTGAATTGGAGCGGAGGGAGAGTGCCTTCAGGCTCGTGAGCCCACTCAGCGCGCTCAGGTCGCTGATCGAGTTGTTGTCGTTGAGGTCGAGGTACTCCAGGCTCGTGAGCCCGCTCAACGCGCTAATGTCGCTGATGGAGTTGCCGTCGAGGTCGAGGTACTCCAGGCTCGCGAGCGTGCTCAGCGCACTGATGTCGCTGATCGAGTTGCCGCCAAGCCGAAGTCCCGTCAGGGGGGGCACGCGAGCGGGTCAACCTCGAATATGCGTCTCAGCAACTCGGCCCAGCGGTGCCGTGCCTGGCTCACGGCCTCGGGCTCCGGGTCGACGATGACGAGCGGGTGCTCCTCGCGCGACGCGTACCAGCCATAGTATCGCTGTAGTACCTGACCCTTGTTGGGGATGTGGCTTACGACGCGGGCCAGGAACTCCAACGCATCGACGACGTCGCTGCCGGCAGTGGGTCCGGTAGGCTTGTCGGAGTGGTAGGTGACGGCGCTGTCTTCTTTGTGGTACTCCATGCGACCGAGCGCCACAGGATTGCGGGCGCAGTAGCGAGCGAGTCTGACGGTGAACTCCTTGTCGTCGGCCGCGACGCACACACCGTCGTGCACGTGGAATCCCGAGTGCGGCCAGGCGAGCATGCTCTGCGCTGTCTCGACATCCATCAACTCGCGCTTGACGAACAGCTGGAGCACGGCACGGCGGAACGCTTCGGTGAGTGTCGTGACATCATGCAGCGGCAAACGGACGAAGGTACCGTCGGGCCGGAACCCGCCATCGGTGACGAGCATGTGGAGGTGGGGATGCCAGTTGGACAGGGAACCGTGGGTTTGGATCGATGAGACGATCCATCGCGTCCCACCGCCAGGCCGATCAGCCATCCGGCGACCACCCACGGAACCAGATCCACGACGCCGTTCAGGAGCTCCGCACGAAGCGTCGTCCCCAGAAACGCCCAGCCGCTGAGGAATCCGAACGACCACACGACACCGAACGACGCTCCGAATGTCAAGCCCTTGAAGCTGCCGCGTCCCGGCCAGCGCTGCTGCACAATGTTGAAGAGCATTGCCATGACGACGAGCGCCACCATGCCGTAGCCCATCATCGCGAGCTTGCGTACTCCGGCCGTAACGAACCAACTACGCTCGAGATCGCGCGTAAGGCTCTCTGGCGGATAATAGTCGAGGCTGGGAAAGAGAAGTCGGATCAGTCCCCAGCCGACAATGGTCCCGATGATCGCAGCACCAGCGCGGACGATAGGCCGGTTCTGTCGCATCATTCTTCCCCGTGTTTCGTCTTCTTCCCAGCTATCTCCTCATCGCCCTTATGCTGTAGTGGGACTCAATGGTCGTGTTGGCAACAACGTTGCCCCCGATGCTCGTTTCGGTCACATCCACTACCGTGATTTCAGCCTTCTTCAACCACATCGAAACAAGGTCCACGTATACGTCGCCAAAAAAGCGTGTGCCACCAACTGTTTCTGCATCGACATTCGGCATGGCCTCTATGACCATGGTATACGAGCCCTCGCCCCCATCTATACCCAGCAGGGCGCTGGGCTCGCCATCTACAACACTCAGCCCTTTGAATTCGAGCGTTACCTCGCCGGGCTTGTATACGGAGCCCTCCTTAATGATCAAGCCCACGGTGAGAGGCAAGTCTTCGGAGAACTCGTCCAAGACCACCCTGTCTCCGGTACTCTTCAGGTTCTGAATGCCTTTGCCGCCCTCCAGGTCTGCAGTCGCAATCTGATCGACGTACGCGTGGAATTGAACGAATTGGTTGTAGACCTGGTACGCCACTATCGCAGCTAGCTTGTTGCCGTTGTTGTCGGTCAGGTTTTCGAACCTCGCATGGGGAATGCCCAGCACCTGGCCATACTCGTCGATCGCCACACTCCGGTCGAAGTCATACGACCATCCCTCCAGCGCCGGAACACTGACTTCGGGGCCATCGCCCTTCTTTAGCGCGAACGAGGTGCAGGTCCACTTGTCGGTCTCTCCAGCAGAGAGATCACCTGGCTTCCCGGTTAGACGCATTCTATAGGTCTCTACGTTAGCCCTCGAGCCATCACTCGCGCGGGTGATGATCTCAACATCCATGGAATAGTGCTGTGGACCCAACGAACGCTTCCTACCCAGGTCATACTGCTGGGTGAGGATCGATTCCGGGCCTTGTACCCTGAATCCAAACTGGGTCCCCTCGGCGACAGCCACATGTGGTGGTGGCAACTCCAGGGCCGAAACGAGCGCAACGCCGAGCATCTGGTGGACCAACACCAGCGCCACGCAGACGGCGATTCCCCACAACCAGCGAACCAAGGTCTCTCGAGTAATCACGAGCCTTCCTCCTTGAACTCTTCGATGGCCTTGCGCGCCCAACGCGCGCTGGCCCGGTATTGTTCGATGCCTGCCACCAGGGCCAACCGGGGGTGCAGTGGTCCGTCTTTCGGATACTCCTTGCGCTGACGGGTCAGCTCGCCCAAGTAGTCCTCGACTTCACTCAGGAAACTCTCGAGGAAACGGCGAGTCAGCGTTTTGCTGTCGAGCATCCAGTGGAATGCGAACCGCAACATCAGCTCGTCCGTGCGACGCTCCACGTCCTCGCGGTCGATCTTGCGCGAGAGCCACTCGGTCAGAGTCTTTCTGCCTGCCTTCGTGGGACGGAATACCTTCTTCGGCCGCATGGCCCTAGTGCTGTCGACCCGGCCCTCAACGAGGCCCTGTTGCTCGAGTCGCCGCAGCGCCGGGTAGATGGTACCGGGACTGCTGCTGAAGCTCCCGATAGCCGTCGTCTCGAAGACCTTCCTCAAGTCGTAGCCCGACTGGGGCGACTGACAGAGCAACCCCAGCAGAGCGTAATCGAGCGTGGTCGCAGTACGCTTCGTCATAGTACGTAACATTATAGTACGTTACGTACTATCTGTCAAGGGGCCCAGAACTGACATGCGGCGCAAGCTTGTCCCACTCGCTCGACGCCACACAGTACAGGCAAAAGTCGCCGTGGTCGTAGATAGAACAGTTCATCGGTCCGCGCTTGTCTCTGTGCACGTACGCTTCGACAAATGGCGTCTTCGTCGGCCGCACCGGCCTTGTGAGCACCCACGTGATGCCATCAGCGCCGTTTGCGCCCGTGAGTAGGCTGTCGCGCTCCCACTCGTTCTGTTCCAGCATGTCAACGCTAAAGAACTTCATCGCGGCGATTAGCGGGTGCACGGCTCGCTGAAATGCCCCCGCCCGCTTCTCGCCCGGCATCAGCATCGGTCCGGAGCCCATTCCGATATACTTTGTCACGCCGGCAGCCTTCATGGCGTTCCAGACGTGCGGGAGATAATGCGTCTTGGGACGCTTCTTCCTGTCGTCGCCGAGCGCTGAGATGACGCCATCGCAGCCCGCAAGAGCATCCTGCAGCTTCTCCTCTTCATCCAGCTGCGTCTCAACCACGGTAGTCGTCGACTTCACGTGTCTGAACTTGTGCGGCGACCGCGTGATCACCACCGTCTCGACACCGATCTCCTCGGCCCGGGCGAGGATCCCCTTGCCGTAGCTTC
>JBDHHP010000360.1:0-3207 GCA_039589275.1 Gemmatimonadota bacterium
TGGGTGGTGCGTTACCGGATTGAGCGCTGACTAGTCACACCTCCCGCCAGAAGCTACTTGTCTTCTTCTTCGTTTTGCCTCGTTTGTACGTGCAATACCGTTCACAAGTGCCCCGCGACCAGCCCCGGGCGTCTCGCGGCGCTCGGGGGCTTTGTCTGTCGGGACCCCAGATGACGCTCGGGTGACGCTCCTCATTTAGTGTTGCACCCGTACAGAGTACGCCGGTGGCCTTCGTGGCCCCGCCGCCGCAGTAGACGCCGTAGCTGGACGCCCGCCCGACGACGAGACCGCCAGGCCGTCGAAAACGATACACACTTAGAGTCACGCGGATCGGTTAGTGATCGACAAGCGGTTGCTGGACCGTTGGATGGGATTCGCGCGAGGCGAGGATTACATAGCCTGGGCCGTTGACCTACTTGTGGCTGGCCAGGACAGTCCTTCTCTCAGAACACTCGCGGGATTGAACCCCACGCATGAAAGGAATGACATCGAGGGGTACTTTCTTCGCAGTTGCGAGGAGTTGGGCTTGGGGCCGGTGGAGTTTCCCGACAATCCTCGTGATGCAGTGCCGTTGGTGAGACGACTCTATCGCTCAGGCGTACTCTCGCCCAAAGAGACCATGCGCCGTATGTGCTGGCTCTACGAAATCTCTGAATATTCGGATCCCCTTCTGGGTCTGTGGTTTGCCCTCGATGATGAGTTCTTTCCGGAGGAGATGGAGTCTCTAGAAGAGTGGATGGATCGAGAGTGGGAACTATTTGATCGGGCTATCGGACTGGATCTCCCCGACGAGCTCCATCGATTCGTTCGATGCGAACAGCGTCGACACATCGGTCCCCGCGCCCGCCCATCCTTTATCGCCAGCCTACCATTCCTTTTGACCCGGGGATACAAGCCGGCTGACGTTCAGCCTCCAAAGTGCTCTAGGTGTGGGAGTTCCCGCGTGATGAGCATGGGGTGCGCGGAAGTGCAAGATGATTACTTCTCGCGGCTGCAGGAAGGCCGTTAACGAGGCTACTCGATTCGCTCCGCTCGGTCCCAGCCCGGGGCGGCTTACGTTTCAGCGCCCGGTGCAATGCGGCGTTGCTTCCAGTTCCCGCGGTTCGGCGAACTCACCCTCCCAGGTTGGAACTCAGCCCCACCACCGGCGATTCCTCGCGTACTCTTCAAGTTCGGGGTCGTCACCAAAGTAGAGATCGCCATACTCCGAGTTGTCAAACGCCGCGGTCCCCAGAAAGAGGAGAGTGCTGAGTCCCACTGGAAAGACTATCAGCCACAAGGGCAGAGTCAGAAGCAACAATGGCAGCAGAACAAAGGCATTCACACCTACGAGCGCACTCAACATGCACAGCCTCCGGCTCCCACTTTACTAACGATCTTCTGATACCGGACTGCAGCGGGTTCCACGTCGCCCCACTCCTCCAAACCTCGATAGACCTCAGCCAAGTCTGCTCTCATCTCCCGTAGATCGCGATCGAGGCTGCTGAGGACCATGGACCATAACTCGCTTTCGATTACTCGCTTATCCTCATTAGGGAGCTCCAAGGAGACTTCAGACAGATAGTCCTCCAGCCCCCGGCGGACAAAGTGCCGACCTTCTGCTCTGAACTGATCGGCAGCGTATACCCAGCTCTCGATAGCCGCAGCGAGGTACGGCCTGGCAGCGGCGATCTGCCGTAGGCGCAGCAGAGAGTACGCTTCAGCACGATCGCACTGTGCGTCTGACCCTTCTTCCAAGGCTAAGTCGAGTTCAACGATATCCTGCGAGATATCTAAGGCTGCGCGGCAATCAACTAGACGATCCACTGCCGGGCACATAGACCCTACCTCCATACACTGCCGCGCGACTCCTGCCACATGCGGTAAGCTTCGAGACTTGTCGCCGGTACGGGTGCCGTGGTCAATAGCAATGGCTCCCAACGGGCGAACTCAGCTTCCGACAGAGCTAGATGGCTGATGCCCCAAGAGTGCGAATAAGACGCAGTCCCAGGTGGACGCAAGCCGAAGCGACGTGTGAGAACTCGAACATGTACGATAGGTCCGTCAACTGCCAGCACCTGGACCACGGCGAAAGACGTTGACTCTGGGATTACTGAATAGACGCTCCCAACACTGGCATGCTTTACGGAGGTCTCTGGCCCTCTTTTACGAACACGTCGGCGCCGCCGGGCCCAGTGACAGAACGCCAGGAGCCGATGGTACTCAAGCAGTATCTCCACGAGTCTTTTCCACCGACAGATCGATTCTAAGATCCACACCCGCTTCCAAAGATCGCGATACCGACGACATCAGCGTGCGAGATATGATCACACCTGCACTCACCACCCTAGAACCCTCGGAGGGAATCGAACCCCCATCCCCAGGTTCGTGGCCTGGTACGCTGTCCGTTGCGCTACGAGGGCTGGAAGACGGCGCGTCCCAGCGACCGGGGTGTCTACTCGGGCTGCGGCGTCACTCACGGACAGCAAGAGCAACCGACATGCCGCGATGACTGAAGCAGCGCAATGTGGTTGTGCACCAAGAGGTAACGAGCCTGGACACAAGAGCGGAGGAAGTAAGAGCGTCCAACTGCCCTGGCGCCGGACGACAATGCCTGTACATCGATTGCACACACGATCGGAGGATCGCGTTCGCAGCGCGCAGCCTTGGAGTGCGATGCCCGGCAAGTCCGGCGATCCCCGCAAACTCAGAAGGAAGTTCAATAGATGGGTTCCGCGACGGAATCGAGTGCCGCCAGCCTGATTAGGTGCAGGCATAGCGCCCGAAACTTCGCGTCTTTACCGCTCGCGTTAGGGCTCCACCGCTGAACCACACGGTAATCGGTACCACGCACGCCCTCGAGCACCCACTCGGCACCATCAAGTCCAACGTGCTTTCCGCGCAGCGGAAGGGACCAGAAGCGAGCTGCAGATACCTTCTCATCCAACTCTCTCCATTGGCTTCTGGACAACGGTCGCTCGTCACGCAGCGCGAGCTTTCCGGGGTCGCAGCCCCCGCGCCCATCAAGGACTTTGACGGCAAGGAGTGTCCGCGCTCCCTCACGCTCGGCCCGAACTGCCATGGGGCGGTGGAACGTCCGAAGCCACAACAAGCGATACCGCTCGATGTCTGACGTGCCTTCGGGTGCAGCGAGACACAACTCGTCCATGGCCTGGAGAACCAGCGCGCAGTGGCACAAAAGGAAGTGTTCAGCACGGTCCGATGGAT
>JBDHHP010000361.1:0-3540 GCA_039589275.1 Gemmatimonadota bacterium
TGGAGTATTCGCTCTGATAGCCTGGCAGCCGCCCGAAACCGGAGATCATCGCGTATATGATCCGCGAATTGGCCGATCTCAGGCCGTCATAGTCCAGACCGATCTTCGCCATTGAGCCCGGCCTCAGGTTCTCCACCACGACGTCGGAAAGCTCGGCCAGCTTTCGAATGATCCCCTGCCCCTCCGCGCTCTGAACATTGACCGCGACGCTCTTCTTGTTCCTGTTGTAACCCATGTACCCAAACGCCTTCTTCTTGCCATCCTTCTCTGCGAACGGCGGAATGAAGCGGCGGGGATCGCCTTTCCCGGGCCTCTCGATCTTGATGACCTCGGCACCTGCATCCGCAAGCAGCATGGTACAGTACGGTCCGCTCATGTACTGCTCCAGACCGATGGCGCGGATACCTGATAGGGGGCGGAGTTGTTCTGCTGTCATCTGAGTACCGAATCTGTTCAGTTGTCGGTGGTCAGCTACCTGCTGACGGCTGTGGGCTGTCAGCTACCGGCAGCCGGCCGCCAGTGGCCGGCGGCCGATTCACCCTATCCACTCCACCAGCGTTGACACACCCATCCCGACACCGACGCATAGCGTGGCCAATCCGTAGTACGGCCGGGTCTCATTCGGCGCGCGTCGTTTCATTTCATGTAGTAGAGTGACCAGGATCCTCGCCCCGGAGCAGCCGGTGGGGTGTCCGAGCGCGATGGCGCCACCGTTCACGTTGGTGATGGTGTGGTCGAGACCAAGCCTGCGCATGACTCCAATCGCCTGCGCAGCAAAAGCCTCGTTCAGTTCGACTAGACCGATCTGGTCCAGGGTGAGTCCGAGTCGGATCAGCAGCTTCTCGGTGGCCGGCACCGGACCATACCCCATTACACCAGGATCAACCCCAGCAGCGGCAGAACCGACCCATCGGGCCATGGGCTTGAGGCCAAGCTCACGCGCCCTGTCACCGCTCATGAGCAGCAGCGCCGCTGCGCCGTCATTGATTCCGCTCGAGTTGCCGGCAGTGACTGTTCCGCCCTTGCGAAACGCAGGCCTCAGCCCCGCCAGTTGGTCGCGATCGGTGTCGAGTTTGTAATGCCCATCCTGCTTCTTGTACCGAGGGTGCTCGTCTGTGTCGATACTGACCGGAGGGCCTTTCCGCCGTGAGACAGCGATCGGCACGATCTCGTCCTTGAATCTGCCCTCATCAATGGCAGCAACGGCCCGGCGATGGCTCTCCAATGCGAAAGTATCCTGGTCCTCGCGCGTGATTCCCATCTCCTCCGCGATGTTCTCGGCGGTTTCGCCAAGGCTGACGATGGGATAGAGAGCATCCATACGCGGGTTGTTGAAGCGCCACCCTACCGTCGTGTCCCACATGGTCCAGTGACCAACCGGCTGCGGACGCTCGGGCTTGGGTATCACCCATGGGGCGCGGCTCATGCACTCGACTCCTCCGCCAACGAAGACGTCACCCTCCCCCGCGACGATTGCCTTGGCCGCTTGGTTGACTGCTTCGAGAGCTGAAGAGCAGTTGCGATTCAGCGTCACACCTGGTACCTCAGCGGGCCAGCCAGCGAGCAGAACGGACATGCGGGCAACGTCGCGATTATCCTCTCCGGCCTGATTGCCGCAACCGGCGTAGACGTCATCGACCATCCCGGGATCGATGCCAACGCGACCGACAAGGCCCTGAAGCACGTCGGCCAGAAGATCATCAGGGCGAACGGACGATAGCGAGCCGCCATGCCTGCCCACGGGTGAACGTACGCCGTCGATGATGACTACTTCTGGCATGTAGCCTCGCAATCAACTGCCAGGAATCTGATTAAATAGCGGCTAGGCTGGGCCAGCGTTCGGATTCCCCGACATCATTCTCCAAGTCAGCGATGAACTCACCGAACCGCTCAGCGACCTTCTTCAGCCGGGGATGGTGATTCTGGATGAATCGTTCGGGATCCGGATCCTCCATGAAGCCTGCCAGGAGGGCATCGGCCTTCTCGTCTGTCGCCGCATCGATGTAGCTGGAAGACACTCGCAGGCAAAGATCTTGGGCTGAGTGAAACTCGGACCCTGGCAACGTGGCTATCTCGTAGTTGTCGATGAGATAGAAGGCCAGGTCTTCGTCGTTGCGAACACCCCTCGCGGCCAGTGGCTCGCGCCACCGCTCAAAGCACGGGAAGACATAGAAGGCACCAGCCGGCTCTTCACATGGAACGCCGAGTCGCACCATCGTCTGGTATAGATAGCGCGTTCTTATCGCGTGCATTCGCCTGCAGATGTCGATGTAATCCTCGATTTCGGGATCCCCGCTGTAAGCGATGAGTGCCGCATACTGCACGGGCGCCGTCACGCAGGTCCAGATATTTGAAGCGATGTTCGAGATGGCATGCCCGAGAGCCCTGCCGCCCTTCCCCTTCGGCATTATTGCTGTCCCGAGGCGCCACCCGCCCAGTGGCAGGCTCTTGCTCAACCCACCAAACACCACGGTTCCCTCTGGATAGTGCTTGCCTATCGATATATGGGGGATCTTAGTAAAAGCCGTGAGCGCGTAGATCTCGTCGCTCAACACCATCAGTTCGTGTTCTCGGGCAAATCCCGCCAGCGCCTCGACCTTCTCCGGTCTCATCATCGTCCCGGTAGGGTTCTTCGGGCTGTTCACGATGAAGACCTCGGGGTTGCCCCAGTTCTCGCGTGACTCGTGAATGCGTTCTTCCAGAACGTCCAGCTCCAACTCGAAGTTCACCTCTGGGCGGGTCGGAACGAAGGTTACCGGCTTCGCCAGGATGTGGGTTTGTGGAGCGTATGAAACCCACGACGGCTGCGGGATGATCACTTCTTCACCCAGGGCCATTAGGGAGGCAAAGATCAGGGATTTACTCCCCGGCCCCACAACCACCTGACTCGAGTCAATGTCTAGATCGAACCTGCGTCGATAATCCTGTGCAATCGCCTGCCGCAGTTCACGGATACCGACCGCGCTGGTGTAACTGCGCCGCGCGGCGTTGTCACCCAGAGCCTGCGCGATCCTGGGATGGATGGGGAAGCGAGACTCGCCAAACGCCAAGTGATACACGTTCTGGCCCGCATCCCATATCTCTCTGACTCTGTCGTTGATCGCTATTGTCGCGGATGCCTTGAGACCGCGGATTCCAGCGCGTGAGAACCGAATCGGTTTGAAACGCTCGACCACTCTTGTGCCTCGCGCTAAGAGGAGAGGACTGGAAATCAATCGAGGAGGAGCTGCTAGAAGCCGAGTTCCAGCCCCAGCCGCGCCTGTGTGACCTGCACAGGCACATCCTGGCCGTTGACCTCTCTGTCGATCCGCTGGAAGTTGGACTCCGCCTTGACCCTGAATCTCCCATTGGCTGTTCCGACGGCCACCCCCAACCCAATCTCCAGCGCGAGCCCTGACTCGCCACCGCCATCGAATTTGGGTTCCAGCAAGTACGCTGCCCTCGCCGAAACGCTGGCAATTCGGGCCAGGGGATACTCGGACACTAATCCGATCCGAACCGCTCCAACCGCCGGTGCGGCAAACTCGGGGTCCACCTCGC
>JBDHHP010000362.1:0-3901 GCA_039589275.1 Gemmatimonadota bacterium
GCTGTGTTACAGTACTGATTGGCGGGATGCCGGCCGCCCGTGCCACCGACATGTGTGTGTGCACCGGACCACCCGATGTGATCGCCATGGGATCGCCCACTGTACTGATCGGCATGCTGCCTGCCGCTCGAATGACCTCCACGACGGCGCACGGGGGCACCGTGGTGGTCGGCTTTCCGACAGTCTTGATTGGTCCATGATTCGACGGCAGAGAACCCGGTGACCTAACCGCGTGAACGTCCGACTTCTGGACCGAACTGGTCGCAGAACGAGGCACGGCCTTTCCCAGAAGCCCAAGATGACATAACTTGAGTCCGTAAGCTCCTGTCATATCTATACTTACACGGGGGTGCTCCAATTGGGTGAGCTGCACAGACAAGGCACCACTATCCTACATCTGCAACAGGTGAAGCCTGCCGATGAGCCGAGGGACGAACTGCTCGATGCTGTACGTCAGATGGCTGCTGGCGACTTCGAGGTGTTCGGAGAGATCGGCCGCGGTCCGGACTCGACCGTGGTCTACTTGGCCAACGACATAGCCGCATCCAGGCTGGTGGCGCTCAAGCTCGCACCCGGCAGAGGGCAACCGGACGAGTACGTTCTCGACGTAGTCAAGGAGTTGGATTCGACGCTGCCGTCGTTCGAGAACTTTTGTAGCCAGTGCGGTGCGCCGCTGCGACAGTGGGGACGTTTTTGCACCCGTTGTGGAGCGGATCAGTATAGTACCGCTGACCAGCGCTGGACGGCTGACGAGTTACGCGACGCTGTGCAGAGCCTTGCAGAGGGTCGGTTCGAGATCCTGGGTGAGATGAGAACTCAGGGTGGAGGCAGGATCTACTTCCGCTCAGGCTCCAGAAAAAGAGCGAAGACGAGTTTTCTCTGGGATTCACGGGCGTTCTGAAACCGGTCGTTGCGTCGGTTGTTGGCACCGACCGACCATCACTGGCGTACGCCGAACCGCCATCCAGCATCGAGAGTGCCGACGTCGAGACACCCATGACGGCCCGGCCACAGACCCGGCCCGCAACAGAGTCGGCACCGCAGCCACCAACCCCAGCACCGCTGGCACAACAACCGCCGCCGCTGCGAGGAGAAGCGCCTGCCAGACCCATCCGTCCGCGCCCACCAGCGGTTGAGCCGGATCAATGGGCTCCGCTCAAGGAATTCGTGCAACATCCTGTTGTCATGGGCTTCTTGCTGGCGGCTGTCATCCTGTTTCTGGTGATAATCCTCTCGTTGGTAATCTGACCCCGCATGTGTGATCCCGCCCAATCGGAGTCGTTTCAGGCCATCGACTCGCGGGAAGGCTCAGTGTCTCCAGGAATCCCAATAGCTCAGGCCGTATAGTGCCCAATTTTCAGCATTCGTATATGCCAAGTCGGGTTTTGATCTAGCGAGATTCGTGCAATTCACTTCTCCGTACATATCTTGACCACCAACTTTAACGTCGCCCGTGCCTAGAGTCATGTGTGTGAACTCGTGCACGAAGGTGAGAACCTTGTCTTTGTAGCTAACAGCCGAATACTTGGGTCCTATATACAAGAACCCACTTCTCTTGTACTTGGCCAGCAATGTACCAAGTGCCATGCCTCCAGGGACCTTGTGTTCATTCTGCTGCGGAAAGCTAGCAATGCTATGCGGATCGTTGTTGGCCGACGTAAATGTGAACTGTTCCAGCCCGTTCAGGAACTGATAGATCTTTCGGAACCGTGCATCGATCTCACTACTCCTGGCCGCCTGTAATCCGGCACCAAACCACGTCTTCTTGAAGTCTACTCTCCTGGCATTGGACGTCAGAAGAGCCAGGCCTTTGACATCGTTCAACAGCTTGGCCAACTCAGCCTTCTTTGTGTCAAGCGGCTGTCCCGGAGTCTTGGAATGTCTTCTGACTATTATCTTGTCTTGGGTGAAGAACACTGTTCACTCCTCTTTCTAGCCGGCCAGCGATTGGTTTTCGAAACAATAACACCCGGGCACTACCTTAGCGACCGCAAAGCCCCATCGTAGAAGGCGCTTGCTGCGACCCGATGCTGCGTGCAGATTGTAGGCTACTACAAGACGAGCGTTGGCGTCCATTCATGCCCCATCAGTTACAGAAGCTAGCCGACACCCTCTGCCGCGGTTTCTCTGGCTGGCACCTGCAGCACGATAGACATACGCTTACCGCGCTCGGATCAGGTAGTCTCGACATCGACCTGATTAAGAAGACGTGCAGATTCCAGCGCAATTACATCCCCATTCTAGTCATTGTTGAGGTTCTCAGCCATCGACTACGGCATCATCTAGTCACTAAGGATGTCGCACCGGGCACGATAGGGTCTGCCACCCTGTCGATCGCCATGACCTCGAGCGACGTGGAAGAGCCAAAAGACAGCTCAGTCATGTGGTTTGGTGACAATGATGGATTCATCCGATGCAAGATGAAGATCCAATGCCGCATCAGCACTGCCGACGGTGACTATACGTCAGAGCACAGCGCTCAAGTGGAATGGCCGAGGCAGAGGTGACTGTGACTTGGGATGGCAAACATTAGACAACACGGGATAGGAGCGAATCATGAGCGGACCGAAACCGCCTCTTGTACGCCAAGGAGGGGGACAGAGGTGTCCAAAGTGCTATACCTGGACAACGGGACCCGGAAGAAAGTGCGACTGTAGGCCGCCCCTCAAGCTGAAGCCTTTCGACCTGAACGCTGAGCTAACAGCCGCAGAGCGCCGTCTCGGACTTAAAGGCCTGTGCCAACAGATCACTGCGGCTGCCAAACCGGCAAAACTCACTAAGGAAGAGCTGAGCTCTCTCCTGCACTTCATTGCGGTGAGCTCCTACTTGGATCGGGAAAAGTCCCTTATCGACCAGGAGATCAAGAAGATCCTCACCAGAAAGAACATCGATGGAAAGCTCAATGGCTTGGATACAATGCATACGAGGGACCGCGCCCACGTTCAGAAAGCCCAGCCTTCCGGCCCTAGTCGTTTGGTATTCTTGAAGGAGGACCTTGGCGCCTTGGCGAGGGGCCAGAAGACCGGGACGATGCTCCTACAGGCCGGCATCAGCACCTTGCACGAGATTAGCAAGAAACACGGCGACAATGTTGGCGCGACCGCACAAGAATTAGCAGAGACTGCCGACGAGATGGGGGCCAAGGGTTACGGGCGCTGGGTGGGCTGGCTTACCAGAAAGAAGCAGGAAGCGGGAGAGGCAGAGGTAAACAGTCAAACACATATCATTCTCGACGAAGACTCTGACGCCCACGACAGTAGAAATCTACAACTAAGGTGGTGCGCCTATCCGCTCGACAAAGACGGCGACATGGAGTATGTGGAGAAGATGCCACTCACGATAGGCTCAACCTACGCCTTCTTGCCTCCGCCAACATGGGGTAGGAGGGCATTCAAAGGCAGACTCGTGAGCAAAGACAAGGAAAACCCGAACAAGAAGTATGTCTATGTCACGGAGATTCTGCCGGAAATGGGGTGATGACAGCATAGACCACCATGGAGAGTCGCTGCTCCGCACACGAAGCTTCACCTGTGTCAAGAAGTCTGATGGATGTTTGTCTCCGCATCGGATAGGTGCATGTTCCCTGCAATAACGTCACGAGCGCTCGCAAACCGGAATGCCAGCGTCTGCTCTTGAGAACCCGCAACGCTTGTCGCGGTCTGTTCTCTGGGACCTGCAGCGCAGCTACTACGCCTCCCAGGGAATCGACGCCTGGCGCAAGAGAGTTGTGCCGAGTTACATCACCAGCAACCCCTTTGTTGCGCAAG
Source organism: Gemmatimonadota bacterium (assembly GCA_039589275.1). Lineage (GTDB taxonomy): Bacteria > Gemmatimonadota > Gemmatimonadetes > Gemmatimonadales > GWC2-71-9. The sequence continues at coordinate 3,768 of JBDHHP010000362.1, forward strand.
CCTACTCTCGGGTAGTGAACGGGTTCATCCGTGACTGCGTGACGGAACCGGGGCTCATCGATCACGACCAACCGATCTACATCGTCGAACTGGGAGCCGGGTCGGGTCGCTTTGCCTACCATTTCCTGAGAAGA